>CAZUBX010000004.1:0-78657 GCA_964619035.1 uncultured Syntrophaceae bacterium
CACGTCCGAAACAAGGGTCTTGGGCAGCAGCATGGCCCCCCGCTCCTCGACGCGCTCGGAGAACCAGCGGTCGAATTTCGAGCGGAGGACACTGTAGCTCTGGGGCTTTTCGGCGCGCAGCTCGCTGCCGGTGTAGTGGAAGGTGAAGGAGCGGTTCCGGGCCATGAGGGTGGCCCCTTCGCGGACGATGGCCCGCTCGAGGGGGGCCTGCTCCCAGAGACCCGGGAAGAGATCGCGGACTGGGTTCAGGTAGATGCGGCCGCCGGAGAGGTTCTTGGATCCGGGGTAATCGCCCCGCTCGAGGACGACGACTTCGACGCCCTCACCGGCCAGCGTCCAAGCCGCGGCCAGCCCCGCAAGCCCCGCGCCGACGACGATGACATCGAATTTCTCCATCGCTTTCACGCCCTTGTCGATGTCTGTCCGAACCGATTTTTGACATACCCTGTTTCCCTCGCAAGTGCAAGCCCGAACCGTCAGGAATGACGGCGATTTGCGACCGGTATGCTTCTTGCAAAACTGACAGCCGACACTGCTGAAAATACGCCGGGTGCGGCCCTGCCGCTTCCTTGACGGGAGGCGCCTGCCGTCCCTGCGTCAGTTTATTGGACAAAGGAGCGAAACCGTGGAACAGAAGAATCCCATCGCCAACCCGCTGATCGTCCTGCGCGAGGAATTCGACGACTGGGCGATCCTCTTCGACCCCGACACGGGCAACGCCTTCGGCCTTAACCCCACGGGGGTCTTCATCTGGAAGCACCTCGACGGGAAACACGGGATGGAGGACATCGTAAAAAAACTGCGTGATGAAGCCGAGGATGTTCCCGAGGACGCCGGCGAGCACGCCCGCCAGTTTATCGCAAGCCTCGAGCAGCAGGGGCTTGTGGGGTATGAAGTCATCGCCGGCAGTCCGGCATAAGTAACCCGGTGGAGAATACAGGCATGACCCATTATTCCACTATTCCATTACTCTATTCCACCCGCACGGTACCGCCATGCGCCTGATGCGAACTCCGAAAAAAGTGGACATCTCCATCACGAACCGCTGCAACCTGCGGTGCCGATACTGCTACCACTTCGAGAGCGCGGGCGATGTGGAAGGCGATCTCTCCACGGCCGCGTGGCTTCAGTTCTTCGAGGAACTGAACCGCTGCGCCGTCACGGAGGTGACGCTGGCCGGCGGCGAGCCCTTCATCCGGGGTGACCTGAAGGAGATCATCCGCGGGATTGTCCGCAACCGGATGCGGTTCCAGATACTCAGCAACGGGACGCTGATCGACGATGAGATCGCGTCTTTCATCGCATCGACGAAGCGCTGCAACTACGTCCAGGTCTCCATCGACGGCTCCATGCCCGGGACCCACGACGTCATGAGGGGGAAAGGAAGCTTCGCGAAGGCCCTGCAGGGCCTCATGACCCTTCGGCGCAACGGGGTTCAGGCAGGGGTCCGCGTGACCATCCACCGCAAGAACGTCCATGATCTCGAGGGCATCGCAAAACTTCTTCTGGAGGATCTCCGGCTTTCCTCCTTCGGGACCAATTCCGCAGGTGCCATGGGGCTGTGCCGGAAAAACGCCGAGATGGTGCAGCTCACGACGGAAGACCGCATGATTGCCATGGAGACACTCCTGCGTCTGACGAAAAAATACAACGGCCGCATCAACGCCATGGCGGGACCGCTTGCCGAAGCGAGGGGCTGGCTCGACATGGAGGAGGCACGGCTTCGGGGTAAAAAACTCGGGCCGGGGAGAGGATATCTTTCCGGCTGCGGCTGTTACTGGCAGGATCTGGCCGTGAGGGCCGACGGGGCCGTGAGCCCCTGCACGATGCTGTCGCACATCGACCTGGGCCGGATCAACCGGGACGACATCGGGGAAATCTGGAGGGGCCATGATGCCCTGAAGGTTCTCCGTGAGAGGAACCGGGTTCCTCTTTCAGACTTTGCCTTCTGCCAAGGCTGCGAATACATCAAGTACTGCACGGGCAACTGCCCCGGGCTGTCGTACACCCTGGTGGGCGAGGTCAATCACCCCAGCCCCGATTCCTGCCTGAGGAAATTCCTGGCCGAGGGCGGGAGGTTGCCGGACCGGAGCCTGCTCTGCTGAAATGGACACAGAAGAAATGAAAGCAAACCCCGGTGAAAATCTCTTTATCGTCGTCGTACTCACGACGCTGGCGGGCCTGTTTTACTTTCTGGCGCCCCCGGGGCTCGCTTCCAATGAAGAGGGCGTCCACTACGTCCAGATGAAAAACTTTGCCGTCAGCGGGTCTTTCGAAATAGCGAGCCCTGCTCAGTCCCTCGGCTTTGAATCCGCAGACGTGACGGGAATGCGAGGTCTTCTCGAAGCCCGTGATGGCAGGCTCTATGCGACACCGCCGCCGCTCTTTCCATGGGTGGCGAGCCTCTTTTTCCCGGTTTTCGGCGAACGGACCGTCGACTTCGCGCCCATCCTCTTCGTGTTTCTATCGGCGCTTGTCCTCGGGCTGATTCTGGACCGGGTGATGCCGAGGGATTTCCTCTACTGGCTCCTGCTTGCGGCCTTTCTTCTCGGTTCCCCCGTCTTGATGCAGGGCTTTCAGTTCTCGGGGATGGGCCTCGCGCTCTTCCTCATCGTCTCGGCCCTTTTGCTCTTGGTGAGCCACTTTGGGTATTATCCCTCTGCGGCAAAACTTTTCGGCGCTTCATTCCTGATGGGGGCCTCGGCGCTCGTCCGGATGGAGTGTATGCTCATCGCCCTGTCTTTTTGTGTTTGTGCCACGATGGTCTTCGTTTTTCAAAAGCGGATGAAAGAGCTATGGACGGTCCTGGCAGGTGGGATCTTCGGCTTGGCCGTGTTCGTTCTACAAGACGTTTTGCTTCACGGGCGTTTCCCCGGTCCCTACATGCAGCTGTACCTGCCGTTTTATGCGCTTTCGCCGATTCGCGTGGCCGCCCTCGGCGGCTCGCTGGCGCTCTCCTTCGTTCTGATTATCCTGTCCCTGCGGGAAGGGATCGGACCGGTCCGGAAGGCGGTCCTGTCCATCCTGTCCGTAATCCTTGTGTTCAGTGCCGTCCTGCTGACGGCAGCCCGGATCAGTGTAGCGCATCTCATGTCCCTTTTCCCGGCGGTGCTCTTCGTTTTCTACGGTGTTCCCGGGCGCCTTGAGAGGCTGAAGAAGGGGGAAGGGGCTCTCGAGGCAATCCTTGCAGCCACCGTTGTCTTCTGTCTTGTCCTCGGCGCCGCGATTCTGCGCCCGGAGGCATGGATCGTCCTTTCGGCATGGCTGCCGATGGTGCCCTTCGTCATCGTGCTGATCGCCCTGGAACGAAAGGCCATTTTCGCTGCCCGCGGGATGTACCTCGTGCTGGCCTTCTTCTGCGGTGTCGCTTTCGTGAACGGGATCCAGGAGTCAAAGGACCGGATCCTGAAATACAAGGACTACAATGCCGCACGGATTGCATTCCTCGACAAGCACACTTCGGCAGGCGACGCCATCCTCTTCTTGGGCGACGCCGGGAGCATGGAGCACGCGGGCCCGCTGTTTTTCGACAGGGTATTTCTTGTGGCGAAAAGCCCCGGCGACGCGGAGCGTTTTGCACGGCTACTCGGTGAGAAGGGTGTCGATAGACTGTACGCGTGGACGGTCAACCCGCTTCACATCAAGGGGTTCAATCCCTATGGAGGAGAGGCCACGCCCGCTTTTCCGCCTCCGCCGGGGTCGAAATCCTGCTGCGGAAAATCCTGCAAGGAAAAAAATAATTATCTGGTAAGGCTCGACACCCGGGCAGCGCTTTCAGCCGGGACCGGCCGGGGAGGGTCGTGATTGTGAGTTCCGGAAAGACATTGTCTGTCCTCGGGGGCGACGCCGCGCACGAGACGGCGGTCAGGCCCGTCCCGCCGCTCAACACGCTCTACTTCTATCTTACCGAGGGCTGCAACCTGCGCTGCCGGCACTGCTGGATCGAGCCGCCCCATCAGTCGGAAAAAAGGCAATACGCGGCCCTGGACCCGGCACTCTTCCGCCACATCCTTCAGCAGGCAAAGCCGCTGGGACTTGGGTCCGTGAAGCTCACCGGCGGCGAGCCCCTCATGCACCCGCAAATCGGGGAGATCCTGGGGATTCTCCGGGAAGAGAAGCTCCGCTTCAACATGGAGACCAACGGCGTTCTCTGCACGCCGGAGCTTGCACGGGAACTGCTTCGCTCCGGCCTCGGATACATTTCCGTGAGCCTCGACGGGGCCGATGCGGACACACACGAGTGGGTGCGGGGCGTGAAGGGCTGCTTCGAGGCCGCCCTGGACGGGATCCGAAACCTGGTTGCGGCAGGCATCCGGCCCCAGGTGATCATGAGCCTGATGCGCAGAAACGTAGACCAGATCGAAGCGGTCGTGCGCCTTGCCGAATCCATCGGCGCCTCGTCGGTCAAGTTCAACATCGTCCAGCCCACGGCCCGGGGGGTCAAGATGCACGAGGCAGGAGAGACCCTGTCGATCCGGGAACTCGTGAGCCTCGGGGAACGTGTCGAAAACGAGTATTCCATCGGGACAAAGCTTCTCCTGCACTATTCCCACCCGGCGGCGTTCCGCTCCCTCGGGAGGATGTACGGCAGGGAGGGGTCCGGCTGCGGCGTCTGCGGCATTTTCGGAATCCTCGGCGTCCTGGCCGGCGGGTCCTATGCCTTGTGCGGGATCGGGGAACATGTGCCGGAGTTGGTCTTCGGCCATGCCTCGAAAGATCCCCTGGCCGATGTGTGGAAGGACAATCCCGTTCTCCGCGAGATCCGCGAAGGCTTGCCGCGCCGCTTGGGCGGAATCTGCGGGGAGTGCCTCATGAAGGGAATCTGTCGGGGCAGCTGCATCGCCCAGAACTACTACAAAGACCGGGACCTCTGGGCGCCCCACTGGTACTGCGAGGAGGCGAGAGCGCTGGACCTGTTCCCCGAGAGGCGTCTTGCCTCCCGAGCGGCAAGAAACGGCCATACGGGCCGGTGTGCCCCGCGAGAAGCCTCCGGGGCGTGATAAAAAACCTTGATATCGATCGGGTCGCAGGGCAGGGCAGCCGGTGGCCCCCAGGGATTCAATTCTTTCGGAAAGGACATGGTGCCGCATGAACACGAAGTTACGCTATGAGCCGCCACTTCTCGTCGATATGAAAGGGCCTGACCTTTGCGGGGAGCTTATGACCTGCGGTTCAGGAGGCTCAGCGAGCTATGCGAGCTGCTATGAAAGCTCGTCCTGCAGGAACGGGCGTGGTGCGGAGAGATGCCAGGCCGGCAATTATGCCTGCGGCTGCGACGCCTGTTGTGAAACCGGCACCAGTTGGTCGTCATCGTCGGGGTTACCGTTCACGGGCTGCGAATGCATATGGGGCAACCAGGCCAAAGAGCACTGCAGTGACGGACAGTGGGCGGGAGGCCCCTGCTTAAACGGCTATTATGCCAGCTATAATTGTACGTCGGGGACCAATAATTACTCCGATGGCACTACGAATTGGTGCGTCGGGGGGAGTTCATGAGATCGATGTACGGGTTTCGCCTTTCCGACGGCCAATGCTGGGAAATCCGGCCCGGGGAGAGAACCGGGGGGTGGGCCGACGAATTCGCCCGCCTGCTCGGGATCGAACCATCGCAGGGCCCTGCGGACAAGACGATCCGCCTGGAGAGGTTTCCGCATTCGTCCGGCACGGGTGACGATTGCGTGCAAGCCCCGCACGGCTGCGGCGGGGAGGGATGGCAGGTACGCAGATCCCCGTTTCTGGAAATCTGGCGCCATCGGGCTGTCCCGCAGATCGTCTGCGGGCTCCACGAGACCGCGGATGTTCTCCATGTGAGGGAACAGATGCGATGCGCCCTGTTCCCCGTCTACGACCTGACCGTGCGCCGGGGCGGCCTTCCGCTCCACGGCGCCCTGGTGGAGCGCGACGGACGGGGGGTGCTGCTTGTCGGAAAAAGCGGCGTGGGCAAATCGACGGCCTGCCGCAGGCTGCCGCCGCAGTGGAACGCCCTCGGTGACGATCTGGCCCTCGCCGTGCGCAGACCCGGGGGCGGGTTTGCGGTCCATCCACTCCCCACGTGGAGCGCCGTGGGGCCGGATGCGGAAAAACGCGCCTGGGACATCAAACGAGGCGTTCACCTGTCGGCGGTCTTTTTTCTCACCCAGGCGCCCGAGGACGAGATCCTCCCGGCGGGCAAGGCCGTGGCCACGGTGGTCTTGGCCGATGCGGCCATGAAGATCTTCGATTCCGTGAGGGTGCGGGAGCAAACCATAGAGAAAACGCTCATCGGCGGGAATGTCTTCGCCAATGCCGCCGCCATGGCCAAATCGGTCCCGACCTATATCCTGCGCCTGAGCCTCACGGGCCGCTTCTGGGAGAAGATCGAAGATGTATTGGAAAAAGGGGACAGTCCCCTTTTTCGAGAATTGAAATCGGCATGAGTGAAACGGGTGAAAGAGCCAGTGGCGCGGTCTTCTGCCGCGGAGAGAGCATGCAGCCTCTCCTTCGGCCGGGGGACCGGATTGTGTTCGTCCCCTGCCGTGTCGAAGAGCTGAAGCGCGGCGACGTGATCATCTTCCTGCCGCCGGGAAAGCAGGAACGCGTCGTCCACCGTGTCGTCTCCAATGGGCCTGAAGGGATCCTGACCAGGGGAGATGCAAATCCATGTCGGGATACAGGCCATTTGAGGCAGGATGACATCGTCGGCCGTGCTGTGTCCCTGGAGCGCGGAGGCAGGGTGATCCCCGTTGCGGGCGGTATCGCGGGGCGGCTGCTCGCCGCACTGATCCGCGCTTTCCGGAAGTCGGACCACCTTGCTTCCCATGTCCTGAATCCCTGCTATCGGGGTCTTGCGCGAAGCGGGCTTTTCCGCGCGCTATTGCCCTCCGCCTTGCGCCCGAGGGTCATCACGTTCGAGCGCGACGGTGCGAGGGAGATGCAGCTTGTCCTGGGAAGGCGCATCATCGGGCGGCGTCCCGCAGGCGCCGGTTCCTGGATCATCCGGCGGCCCTTCCGGATCTTTGTCGACGAGCAGGCCCTGCCATAGAAAAAAGGGAAAAAGGGGACAGTCCCCTTTTTCTGGCCATAGCGAGAGTTATGAAAACCTGGATTGAAACTCTGAAAAGCGGGCTTGCGCGCAAGGCGCCGGAGGACCGGATCGCCGGGGGGAAGTCCTATGCGGGCATCGGCGAGAACCTTCGCCGTCACAAACCGTTTTTCCGGCGGCACTGGAAGAAGGGGGCCCTGGGCGCGGGATTCATCCTGCTCAATGCCCTCATGGCCTTTCCCATGCCGCTCGTCTCCCGCTTCGTCATCGACGACGTCATATTGGGCAAACAGCTTTTGCTCCTTCCCTGGGTGCTACTGCTCATGGCGGCCATCGCCCTCTTCTCGCGCGCGATGGGCCTGTTCCAGAACTGGTTTTTCCTGCGCTACAGCCAGGAGCTGACCCTCGACATCCAGAAGCAGGTGCTGGAGCACTCTTTCAGCCTTCCCAAGTCTTTTTTCGATAAAAACCAGACGGGCTATCTCCTGGCGCGCATGACGGGCGACATCGGCGGCGTGACCTGGTTTCTCTCGGGGAGCCTCGTGGGCATCCTGACGAACATCCTGTATTTCATCGGCGGCATCGCCCTTCTTTTCTGGCTGGAGTGGAGGCTCGCATTGGCGGCCCTCGCAGCCGTACCTGTCTTTTTGATCGTCCTGCGGCGTTTCTCGGACCGGATGCATGCCCTGAACCACGCGGGCAGCGAAGAGAACGCCCGTTACATGAGCGGATTCCAGGAGACGCTCAACTCGATCCCGCTGGTCAAGGCCTTTGCCGCCGAGGAGAAGGCCGTCGGGAAAATCATGAACGGCCTGCGGCAGGTCTTCCGGTTATCGGCGGAGCGCTCCGTCGTGGGCTCCGTCACGGGGCTTGCCCTTTCGTCGACGCCGAGCCTTGTCAACTTCTGCGTCTTCGCGATCGGCGCATACTGGGTCATCACGGGCCACTGGAGCCTGGGGTCCCTCTTTGCCTTCCAGGCCTACCTGGGCCGTGTCTTCGGCCCGGCGCAGTCGCTTACCTCGACGGGCCTGCAGATGCAGAACATCCGGGCATCGCTCGAGCGCCTCACGGCCCTTTTGGATGTCGTGCCGGAGGAAAACGCCCAGAAGGGTGAAAAGGTCGAAGCGCTCGAAGGAGGGATCGAGTTCAGGAACGTATCCTTCGAATACGACCCGAAAAACCCCGTACTCGGCGAAGTATCCTTCCGCGTCAGCCCGGGCGAACACATCGCCGTCGTGGGGCCGAGCGGCGTGGGCAAGACGACGCTTTTGAGCCTGCTGCTTCGATTCTACAACCCAACGAGGGGCGAGATCCTTTACGACGGAAAGCCCGCCGCGAATTATGACGTCCGCTCGCTTAGGCAGCGGATCGGTTATGTTTCCCAGAGCCCGATCCTCCTGTCCGGCACGACCCTGGAAAACCTCCGCTACGGAAATGCCGAGGCCACGGATAAGGAAATCATTCATGCGGCCCGCGTGGCGGGGATCCACGAGTTCATCATGAGCCTGCCCGGCGGGTATGAAAGCGAGGTAGGCGAGAAGGGCGTGAACCTCTCCGATGGGCAGAAGCAGAGGCTTGCCATCGCCAGGGCCCTGGTCAAGAACCCCGACATCCTCGTGCTGGACGAGCCCACGGCGGCCCTCGACGGGATCACGGAGAAGACCCTTTTTCAGACCCTGCCAGCCGAGACCCGGGGGAAGACACTCTTCATCGTCGCCCACCGGCTCTCGACCGTGATCGATTCGGACCGCATCCTTGTCCTGAACGAAAGCCGTCTCGTTGCGGAAGGCACCCACGCAGAGCTTTTGAGTACGAACGATTATTACCGGGCACTCGTCGCCAGCCAGCTGATCCCCGACGGAAAAGACGAGAGAGGCAAAGTGATCCCCTATGAAAGTATCCGTCGTCATTCCCGTTCATAACGGGGAGAAATACCTGGCGCAGGCCATTGAAAGCGTCTTGGCGCAGACGTATCGGGACTTCGAGCTCCTGATCGTCGACGACGGCTCGACGGACGGCAGCCGCGCGGTCATGGATCACTATGCCCGGCGCGATGTGCGAGTCCGCATCCTGTGCCAGGAAAATCGCGGCGTATCGGCTGCGGGGAATCTCGGCTTTGAAGAAGCCCGGGGCGAATGGGTTGCCCGGCTCGATGCAGACGACATTTTCCTGCCGGATAAACTCCAGAGACAGATCGCATTCACCCGGCAGAATCCCGATGTGCGCATCGTGGGCACCCTGGGGTATTTCATCAACCGGACAGGTCGGGTCATCGGGCTCGTGAGCACCGACGGGCCTTTCACAAGAACGGAGTTCGAGAAAATGGCAGGGCGGGGCGAGCCCGTTTTTTTCGTTCACTCCTCGACTCTGATGCACCGTCAGACCGTCCTTGCCCTGGGGGGCTACCGGGAACAATTCGTCCAGGCCGAAGACATCGATCTCTGGCTCCGGATGGCCGAGAAGGGGCACCTGCTGCTGAAGATGCCAGATGCCCTTCTTCTCTACCGGCTCCACGGGGAATCCCTCACCATGAAACGAAACGCCGAGCAGAAACGCTGCCACCGCTGGGTCATGGCCTGCGCCGAGGCGAGGAGGAAGGGAAGGGAAGAGCCTTTGCTGGCGGATTTCCTGCGAGCCGAGAAGCGCAGGCCGTGGCCCGTCCGGCTTCATGCCTTGCGGCAGGAGTCAGGCGAACGGTTTTACCAGAAGGCGGCCCTTCACTACGCCGGCGGGCATTATCCGGCTCTTGCGGCCTGCCTGTGCCTTGCCGCCTGCCTCAACCCCGGTCACGTTATCCCGAGGCTCTACGACCGCAAGATTGCCCCCGCGCTGGAGAATAGCCTTCCGGAGACAAGTCTCGTCCCGATGCCGCTCCCCGGGGGAAAGGAGGCATGCCGGCATGCGCCCGGAACATGATCTCCTGCTGTCCTGCGTCAGGGCCGCATTTCCAAACGACCGCACGGACCCGCCGCCGGCCTTGCCCGAGACTGTGGACTGGAACCGTTTCATCGGGCTGAGCGAGTGGCACAATGTCGTTCCCCTCGTGTACAGGGCCCTTCCCGCCGCCTGTCCGGGTGCAATCCCCCCGGCGGTCATGAACCGGCTGCGAAGCCTCTGTCATAACAACACGGGTCGGGCGCTTTTTCTTGCCTCGGAGCTCTCCCGTATACTGAATGCGTTCGAGTCGTGCGGCATCCCGGCATACCCTTTCAAGGGTCCTGCCCTGTCCGTGATGCTCCATGGCGATCCGGCCCGCCGGCAGTCGAAGGATCTCGACATCCTGGTGCCGAAGGAAAGGGTCCGGAAAGCCATCGATTGCCTGGATTCACTGGGATACGGTGCAAAGACCTCTCTTGCAGGCAACAGGCTTGCGGCGCACCGGAGAACCGAGTACGAGCTTCAATTCTTCCGACGCGACGGAAAGCTCACCGTCGAGCTCCAGTGGGCCGTCGTCCCGGGCTTTTTCGGGTTCGACCACGAGAGGCTCGGTATCTGGTCCAGGCTGGAGCCTCGGCCCTGGAATGGCCATGCCTTTCCCGTTCTCCCGCCGGAGGAGACGCTCCTCATGCTCTGCGTCCACGGCGCCAAGCACCTCTGGTGCAAGCTGGGATGGGTCTGTGATGTGGCCTGTCTGCTGGCCTCGCCGACTCCCCCGGATCTTCGACGGGCCCTTGAGCTTGCGGAGCGATGCGGCGTGAAGCGGCTCCTGCTGCTCGGGCTCCTCCTGGCCGGTCGCTTGGCGGGGGCGAAGCTGCCGAGAGAAGTGGCGGCCCGGATCGAGGCGGACATCATGGTCGCCGTCCTGGCGCGGCAGGCCGTGGAGGTCATCGCGAAGACTCCCGTGAACCCCGACGTGGACCCGGCAAGGTACTTCTTCTACCTCAAGGCGAAGGATTGCCGTCTGGATCAACTCCTCTTTGCGGGCAGGCTCATGGCGACACTCGCCGCCGGCGAGTGGAACCCATCGCGCCTCCCCGACAGCCTCTACCCGATTTACTATGTGCTGCGGCCGCTGGATCTTCTCAGGAAGCACGCCGGAGCTCAGCTTCGCCATCTGCTGGCCGCCTCCAGACCATGAAAGCACTTGGAAGATATTCCGCTGACGACCGGCCGGGATGGGAAGCATCCTTGGCGGGAGACCGCATCGCACTCCCAATCCTGGTCTTCCTGGCAGCAACGCTGTCGCTTGCGCATGTCGCATACCTTTTCGGCATGGGGCTCTCGGCCTTCATCCCGGCTGCTGCCTTTGCACTTGCCTGTCTGTCCGGCTTCGCGCTTCCGGGTCTCCCCAGCACAGACCGAGGACTGTCGCGGCTTGCGGCGATCACAATCTTTCCGACCGTATTAATATTCTCTCTTGCCGTTGCCACATTCTTCTACGACGTCTCTTTCGACGGCCAGCTGTATCATCAGGACGCAATCCTTCGGCTTGTGCGGGGCTGGAATCCGCTGCTGGAAACGGGGCCTTCCGCGCATGCGAAAGTCGCGGAGCACTACCCCAAGGCCGGCTGGATCATCGCGGCCTCGCTTCAATGCGCCACGGGGAACATCGAGACCGGCAAGGCATTGAACATCCTGCTGGTCGTCGCATCCTTTTTTGTAGCGCGGCGCGCCCTTGCCACAACAGGCTTCATGCCGGCCCGGGGAACAACTCTCGTCGCCCTGCTGCTCGCCCTGAACCCCGTTTCGATCTATCAGCTCTTCAGCTTCATGGCGGACGGCTGCCTCGCCTCCCTTCTCGTGATCCTCGTCGGGCAGATGATCATCCTGACACATGCGCCGTCCCGATGGGATGCTCTTCAACTGTGCATTGCGGCCGTTCTGCTGGGCAACGTGAAATACACGGGCCTTGTCTACCTGCTCGTCCTCGGGGTGCCATGGCTACTTTTCTTCCTGTGGAAATGGCGTGACCGGGCGAAAGCTGTGTTCCTGTCGGCCGGCGTCATCCTCCTCCTGACCGTTTTCGTGTTTGGCTACAATCCTTACGTCGTCAACACGGTGCACCACGGCGATCCCCTGTACCCGATGCTGAGCGACGAAGGAAGGGACTTTCAGGCCGGGCAGGTGAGCGACGAGTTCTACCGGAAGGGCCGTCTCGAGAAATTCGCCATGTCCCTGTTCGCACAGTCCCGGAACAGTGCCACGGACGCGCCTGCCCTCAAGGTTCCCTTCAGTGTCAGTGCTGGTGAGGCTCTCGCGTTTACGACATGGGATACCCGCTTTGCCGGGTGGGGCCCACTGTTCAGCGGGGCACTGGTGATAGCGCTCGTTATGATGGCATTCCTATGGAAGCAGAGGCGTGACGCATTCCGGATCGGCGTCGTTGTCATCCTCTGGCTTCTAATTTCCGTTTTCATCTTTCCCGAGCCCTGGTGGGCACGGTTCGTCCCCCAGCTCTGGTTCCTGCCTGTAGCAGTGCTTGCTTTGTCCTACCCCGTGCCGGGGCGCCGGATGGTTACCCTTCGCAGGGCGCTGACTGCAACGCTTTCGATGAACATTGCATTTGTGGCATTTTTTTACCTGGGCGCTGAAACGTGGAGCAGCCTTTATATTCGTGAACAGATGGCCATCCTTTCCGAATTGAGCGAGGAGGCGCCGCTGCCCGTCAGGTTCCAGCTGTACCCATCCAATGGTGAGCGGCTGAGGGTGGCAGGGGTCCGGTTTCAAGCCGTCAAAACGCAGCCCTGCGACAGGCCGGTCTTTTTCGACAGGGCCGGAAGGGAGCGGTCCTTGACGGCAACACTCATCTGTGCGGACCGCGATGATTATGCCCGGCGCGAAGCAATCCGTCTTGCCGTGCTGCGGGATTGGAGAAACCGCTTTGTGAGCGATGTCGTGCCGGGGGGGAAGACGACGGACGGGACCCCGCTCATTCAGGAAGCGAGACGGTGAAGCGGAAAGTCGAGGTGGCTGTTCTGCAAAGCACGAAAAGAAAGAGCGCCGGTCGTATCGACCGGCGCTCTTGTTTCAAACAGATAGTTTATGGTTGAGGGGCGGGACGCCCCTCCCACTCATCGTTGAGTCCTACGCCTTCTTGACCGGCTTCAGCATGGTGAAGGCGATCAGGATGCCGAGGACGGCCAGCCCCGCCGTGGGGTAGAAGGCGACGCTGAAGGAACCGAAGGTGTCCTTCGCCTGGCCGGCGATGATGCCGCCCAGGATGGCGCCGATCCCGTAGGCGAAGTAGACGAGGCCGTAGTTCTTGGCGTAGTTCTTCACGCCGAAGAAGATCGTTGTTGCCGTCGGGGCGATTGCAAGCCAGCCTCCGAGGCAGAGCCAGAAGCCGATGAAGCAGATCGTGTAGAGCATCACGCTTCCGGGGCCCGCGGCGAGCATGCCAAGCGAGCAGGCCAGGATGAGGACGAAGGAGAGGATAGCCGCTATCCTGGGGGAAAGCTTGTCTGTGAGCACGCCGAAGATGGGCCGACCCACACCGTTGAAAATGGCGAACACGCCGACCAGCGTTGCCGCCGTGGCCGCGTCGATCTTGATGATCTCCTGGGCTACGGAGGCGGAGATGCCGATGGCCATGAGCCCCGCAAGGCAGCCGATGGTGTAGCACAGGAACAGGCCGTAGAACGTGGAGGTTTTCGACATTTCACCCATATTGAGATCGACGGCGCTGCCGGCAGCTGCTGCAGGCGGCTTCCAGCCTTCGGGGAGCCAGCCGTCCTTGGGGAAGCGGAAGGGGATGAAGCACACGAGAATGATGGCCAGGAAGGCCACCCCCATGTAGAAGAAGGTCTGCATGGGGCCCACGGCCTTGATCAGGGCCGCCGCCACGTTGGCCGACACGAAGGGCGAGCCGCCGAAGCCGGCCAGGGTGAGGCCCAGGGCCAGGCCGCGCTTGTCGGGGAACCATCGGCCCGCGACAGCCAGCGGAACGCCGTAGGCAAGGCCCACGCCGGCGCCGCCGATCAACCCATAGGTGATCGTCAGCATCGTGCCGCTCGTGGAGAAGCTGGCCAGGATCCAGCCGATACCGACAATGATTCCACCGAGCCAACCCAGCATCTTGGGGCCGAGCTTGGCAAGGATGAGGCCGCCGAAGAACACCATGGTGGCAAACAACGCCAGGAAGACCATGAAGGGCAGGCCCGCCTCGGTGGCGCTCATGTTCAGGAGTTTTGAGACGGGGCCCCTGAAGACGCTATAGGCGTAGACGCTTCCGAGACAGATGTTGATGATGAATCCCAGTATGACGAACATCCACCGGCCTTTCTCAGCCGGCATTCCAAAAAGTTTCTCCTCGCTCATGTGAACCCTCCCTCCTTAGACATGGATCGTGCAGAGCATGAATAAATGGAAAACGCCTTTTGCGCCTCTCTGTCAAAAAAACGCAAAATCCGGTCACGATTATCGGAATTCATGGGAATTGTCAAACATAAAATAGGAGTGTGAAATTACAGGAATATTGGAATATTGAAGTGATGGGAAAGTGGGTTGGTGAAAGAGCCTTAGCATCCTGCGGGATGTTGATCATTCTCCCTTGCCCGGTCATTGCGAGGAGCGGCAGCGACGAAGCAATCTGTAGTGACCATATTAGAAAAAAACGAGATTGCTTCCCTTCGTTCGCAATGACCCGGTGGCCGATTTTCAACAACCTGCTAATGGCGCATAATCAGTGACCGGCGGAGGAAGGGGGAAGCTTTTTCAAATCATCGGGGCGGTTGAGGTTGGCGAAGAGCCTCCCTTCGGGGTCGAAGCGGCGGATCTCGTCAACGTGGATCTCGCGGGTCTTGAACTTACTGAACAGATGGGAAACCTTCAACTCGCCAATCTCGATCTGCGATTCAATGAAGGGAAGACATTTGCGGGAGTAGATGGCATGCAGCGATTCGAAGCCGCTGGCCGTGACGGGGACCACCAGGTCGTAATGTTCTGCTTGCGCTATCATGTGGCCGATGAACGCCTCGCTCAGGTACGGCATGTCGCAGGCCGAGACAAAGGCGTGCTCGCAGGTTGTATGGAGAAGTGCTGCGTGGATGCCGCCCAGGGGCCCCTTTCCCCTGTGGATGTCGGTTACGATCCGGGCATCGAACTCGAGATACTCCAAGGGCGAGTTGGTGGAGATGATGATCTCCTTGAAGATGCTCCGGTACACCCGGAGCGTCCGGTCGATGAGGCGCTCGCCCCCGACCTCGATGAAGGCCTTGTTGATGCCCCCCATGCGTCCGGCCTTGCCGCCGGCGAGAATAATACCCGTCATGTCATTTGACCATTGTCTGTCGCTGATATTCTATGTAGGGACCGCCTGATGTGGACCGTTCGGGGAACGGTCCCTACGCTGGGTCCGTGTGATGTGGACCGTTCTACGCAAGATCCGCCCCCGTAGGGTCCGCTCCGTAGGGTCCGTTCCCCGAACGGACCACCCTATTATTAATATTAATTACACCGGAAACGAATCAATCCTCCCGCTGTAGGGGTAATCCTGCCATTTCGAAACGAATCCCTTTCTCACAGGATTATTCACAATGTATTCGGTTATTCTGAGAAGGGATTCATCCGTACGCACAACATGCTCATAGAAGTTCTTTTGCCAAAGTGGAGACACCTCGTATAAAAGATTAGCCACTCTGGCGTTATATCGCTTGAATGCGGCAACCCAATTCTGCAGGCTTTTTTGATAGTTTTCGGACAGTGACATCAGAAGGTGCAGGTGATCCGGCATCAGGCAAAAACAATACAACCTGATCTCTTCCGACACCCGCCCCCGAAAGTCCAGTTCGTCGACAATCGTTTTTGCCACGCCGTCGTGCTGGAAAAGCTTTTTTCCATTGTAGGCGCAAAGAGTCAAATAGTAGATGTGTGAGCTGCCCGTGTAATCGAAGTTTTTAATATGGATCTGTTTTCGGTTCATGGCAGTCCGGACCGTTCGGGGAACGGTCCCTACGTGGGTTGGTTTCTGTATTTGTGGACCGTTCGGGGAACGGTCCCTACGTAAGGTCCACTACGCTGGGTCCGCTCCGTAGGGTCCGCTCCCGTAGGGTCCGTTCCCCGAACGGACCTACCTTAATATGTTCTACCGGCAATGCTGCAGGACCTCCACGATCACCTCTTTCGTGTAGTCCTTCAGCTTCCATGTCCGGGCGAGCTGGACGGCGTTGTCGGCGATCTTTTCGATGTCGCCTTCGGGGATGCCGCCTTCCTTGAGGGACACGGGGCTTTTGATGGAGCCGAACCAGCCCTTGAGTTTCGCAATGCCCGCCGCTGCTGCTTTGGCGTCATCCGCCTCTGCCACCCCGAAGAATTCCCTCGCCAGCCGTGCGAATCGTGCCGGGTTCTTTTTCGCAGACCAGGCCATCCAGCCGGGCAACATGATGGACAGGCCCGCGCCGTGGGCGATGTCGTAGAGGGCCGACAGCGAATGCTCGATCATGTGCACGGGGAATCCCACGATGCCCATGCCTGCCGTCGTCAGGCCGTTGAAGGCCAGGGTGCCCGACCACATGAAGTTCGCCCGCGCATCGTAGTCCTTCGGGTTTGCCAGCGACTTCTCGGTGGCCTCCATGAGCGTGCGCATGAAGGCGTAGATCATCCTGTCCTGCAGGGGGCTCTCGCCGGTCTCCGTGTTGGTGAAGTACCCCTCGAGCATGTGCGTGATGATGTCGACGGCGCTGTAAGCCGTGTAGGCAGGCGTGAGCGAAAAGAGTACCTCCGGGTCGAGAATCGACGTTTTCGGCTGGATCAGCGGGCTTCGCACGCTGAATTTCTGGCAGGTCTCGTCCTTCGTGATGACGGCCGCCGCGTTCATCTCCGAGGCGCTGGCCGAGAGCGTGAGGACCACGAGGACGGGCAGGGCATCCTTGACGAGTTTCGTATAGACGAAGAACTCCCAGGGGTCGTGATCGGCCTTGGCCCCTGCGGCGATCGTCTTGGCCGTGTCGATGACGCTCCCGCCGCCCACGGCGAGGACCACGTCCACCTTTTTGGCCCGGGCAAGCTCGATGCCCTCCTTTGCCTTTGACAGAAGGGGGTTGGATTTGACGCCGGGAAGCTCCACGATGTCGACGCCTGCCTCCTTGAGGGAATTCAGGACCTGCTCGTAGATCCCGGTTGTCCGGATGCTGCTCATCCCGTAAACCATGAGCACGCGGCCGCCGAAACGCTTGACCTCGGCGCCGATCTTGGCGATGGATCCTTTCCCGAAGATGATCCGTGTGGGGTTTTCAAACATGAAGTTTTGCATGGTGTGCCTCCCGGCTGGTGGTCTGTCTGGTCTATTTAGTCTGTTTAGTCTGTTTCGTCAAAAAGAATTGTCTGTTCGTGGAAGGTTATAGCCGGGCCGTATGCTTTTCAACAAGTCCGGATAGCCACAGAATGAACTTGATAAAATTCCGCGGGAGGGGTAAAACCGCATCCATCAGCCACGGAGGATTCGGAGTCATGTACTGGGAAAAAGAAGTTGAGACCATGCCGCGAGAAAAGCTGGAGGCAATCCAGGTCGAGCGGCTGAAAGCAACCCTGAAAAAAGCCGCAGGCTCCCATCACTACGGCAAGGCATACAAGGATAAGGGGTTCAACCCCGATGATTTCAAATCACTGGCCGACGTGCCCAATCTTCCCCTTACGACCAAGGACGACCTCCGGGAAAACTGGCCTTACGGGTTCCTGGCCGTGCCGAGGGAGGAGCTGGTCCGCATGCACTCCTCATCGGGTACGACGGGCAGGGCGACGGTCATCTTCCACACGGCTGGTGACCTGGATGCCTGGACGAACCTCGTGGCCCGCTGCATGTACATGACGGGCGTGCGGAAGTCCGATGTCTTCCAGAACATGATGACCTACGGTCTCTTCACGGGGGGCTTGGGCTTTCACTACGGGGCCGAGAAGATCGGGTGCCTCGTCATTCCGGCGGGGGCCGGGAACAGCAAGCGCCAGATCCAGCTCATGCAGGATTTCGAGACGACGGTCATCCACATCATCCCGAGTTATGCCCTGCACCTGTACTCCGTCTTCGAGGAGCTCAAGATCGACCCCCGGAAGGACACGAAGGTGCGGATCGCTTTTATCGGCGCAGAGCCTCACTCGGAGAAGGCCCGCAAGAAGATCGAGGAATTCTACGGCTACAAGGCCTTCAACTCCTATGGCCTCTCCGAGATGAACGGGCCGGGAGTGGCCTTCGAGTGCCCCTGCCAGAACGGCCTGCACATCTGGGAAGACAACTTTCTCGTCGAGATCATCGACCCGAAGACCCTCAAGTCCGTTCCGGACGGTGAGGAGGGTGAGCTCGTCATGACGACGCTTTTGCGCGAGGGGATGCCGGTCATCCGTTACCGCACGAAGGATCTCACCCGGATCATCCCCGGGCCCTGCGAGTGCGGCAGGACCCACCGGCGCATCGAGCGGATCAAGGGCCGCACCGACGACATGATGATCCTCAAGGGAGTCAACATCTTTCCGATCCAGATCGAGAAGAAGCTCATGGACGTTCCCGGTGTGGGCACGAACTTCCAGATCATCCTGGAGCGCAAGGGGTTCAACGACGAGATGATCGTGAAGGTCGAGGTCGCAAGTGAATTTTTCGACGGCGATCTGCTGAAGCTGCAGCGCCTGCAGCGCCGGATCACGGACGAGCTCAAGGGCGACATCCTCATCACCCCGAAGATCGAGCTGGTCGAGCCGGGGAGCCTGCCCAAGACGGAGGGGAAGGCGGTCAGGGTGATTGACAACAGAAAAGACTGAAGCAGTGACCAGTGGCCAGTGATCAGTGACCAGTGTAGGAAAAACCGGAGGGAGAAAAATGATCGTACATCAGATCTCCGTTTTCGCAGAGAACAAGCCCGGGCAGCTTGCCAGGCTCACCCGGATCCTGGGCAAGGAGAAGGTGAACATCCGCGCGACGACGATCGCCACGACGGCGACCTTCGGCGTCATCAATCTCATTGTCGATGACCCCCAGAAGGCCACCAAGGCGATCAAGAAGGACGGGATGATGGTGACGACCAAGGAAGTCATCGCCGTCATCATCGAGGACAAGCCGGGCGGGCTCGACAGGCTCACGCAGATGCTCTTCAAGGAGAGCATCAACGTCAACAACGCCTACGGCTTCGTGCTCGACAGCTGGAAGACGGCAATCTTCGTCGTCGAGGTGGACGACATCACGAAGGCCCAGAAGCTGATCGATAAGGCGGGCTTCAAGACGCTCGACGACGAGGCCCTTTCATCGGTGGAGCCGTTCCACTATGTGAAGTACTAGGGTCGAGCCGACAGCCGACAGCCGACAGCCGACAGATCCTTGCTGTAGACTGTAGGCTCCGTACCTGCCGCACAGCGGCGTAACGAAATAAACGAAATAAACGGGGCGATAGGATATGGCGAGTAAAGACAAAGGACATTACGGGTCGAAGCATCCGGGCGGGGTTGTTGTGGCAAAGGAAATTACCGAAGCGGTGAAGAAGCGATCCCGCCAGGGGGCTTTGACCTGCCCGCTTGCCTTCAAGATCGCCGGTGAACTCGCGGTTGCTCCCGGAGAAGTCGGAAAGGCGATTGATCTCCTCGAGATCAACATCGTGAAGTGCCAGCTTGGCCTTTTCGGTTATTCCCCCGTGAGGAAGATCGTCCAGCCGGCACAATCCGTTTCGGAGGAGCTGGAGGCGGCCCTCCGCAAGGCCATGATCAACGGCCAGCTGCCTTGTGCCGAGATCTTCCGGATTGCCGGCGAGTTCAAACTCGCCAAGATCCGCGTTGCCGGGGCCTGCGAGAAGCTGAAGATCAGGATAAGCGCCTGCCAGCTGGGCGCGTTTTAGTCTGTCTGGTCTATCTCGTCTATTTGGTCTATTCCGTCAGTTCCTTCCAAATCCCCCTTTCATCCCCCTTTTACAAAGGGGGAAAGAGGGGGATTTTCTTCTTCAGAGGTACGGTTTGATTGCCTCGTAAAAATACCCTGCCATGATGGCGTAGCCCGCGTCGTTGGGGTGGATGGGGTCGCTCATCCGAGCGGGGTTCCCCAAAATCCCATTCAGGACGTCCGGGATCAGCACTGCCCCTGTCAGTTCGCTCACCCTTCGGTATCCCTCTGAAAAACCTCTGCCCCGGATCGATAGATCGATCCCGCCGACGACCACCAGGGCTCCCCGATCCTGAATGGCCGAGATCATCGCCTTCAGATTTCGGAAAGCCTCCTCGCGGTCCATGCCTCTCATCAGGTCGTTTCCCCCAAGGGTGATGATCACGATTTTCGGCGAGCGGTCGAGGACGTCTCGCTCAAGCCTGGCCAGGGCCGTGGCCGTCGTGTCGCCGGGGATGCCGGCGTTGATGACCGGTTTTCCGATGAGGCGGGAGAGTTGGGAGGGGTAATCCATCCCCTGTGATGCGCCGGTGCCATAGGTGAGGCTGTCGCCGAAGCAGACGATGTTCTCGCCTGCCGGCCGGGGGTTCTTGATCGGCGGTTGATAGAGGAAGTGACGGTAGCCGAAATAGGCAACCAGGACCACCGCCAGCGCGATGGCCCCGGTCTTGATGATTCTCATAAATTCAATTGTGGGACGGGCGTCCCGCCCGTCACCCTTTCTCCTCTGCGTAGCGGGCCAATGTGAACAGCATGTCGGCAAGCCGGTTCAGGTACTGGTGGATCTCGGTGCTGTTCAGAAGCCCCTTCTGCTTGAGATCGGCCGCCCGGCGCTCGGCCCTGCGGATGACCGTGCGGCCCACGTCGATCTGAGCGGAGACGGCATTCTTTCCCGGGTAGATGAACTCGCGCGGGAAGGGGACCTCCTCCTGGAGCTTGTCGATGAGGTCTTCGACACGGTCCACGTCGGCGGCCCCGATTCTCTGGGTGAGCTTGCCCATGTCCTCGGGAAGGGTCGACATCTCGGCCCCCATGACGAGGAGGTCTTTCTGAACCTGCAGGATGATGTCCTTGATCCTGCCGTTGCCCGTCATCCCCCGGGCCACCCCGAGAACGGAACTGGCCTCGTCCAGCGTCCCGTAGGCTTCCGGCCGCGGATCGAACTTGGGGACCCGCTGCCCGCCCAGAAGACTGGTTTCCCCCGTGTCGCCCTTCTTTGAGAACTTCATGCCTGGCTCCTTTCGATGAATGTGCTGACGATTGTCATCATGGTTTCCCGGTTCTTTTTCGCACCCTCGATGATCGTCTCCATGGTGAGGGGTGTTTCCACAACCCCGTTGCAGTAATTGTCGACCGAGCACAGGGCGGCGTAGGAGAGCCCCAGTTCCTTTGCGATGATCGCCTCGGCGGCCATGGTCATCCCGACGATGTCGGCAAAGGGCGCCATCATGCGGATTTCCGCCTTCGTCTCCAGCCGCGGTCCCTCCGTCTGCCAGTAGATGCCCCGCTCGACGACGGGGATGCCGCAGGCACCGGCCGCCTCGATGAGCCGCTGTCGCACCTCGCCGGACAGATCGGGCGTGATGTGGACGGGCTGGTTCGTGAAGACCGTGGGCGTGTCGGTAAGCAGGATGAAATCGTCGGGCACGACGATGGAACCCGGCGGCAGGTCCTTCTTCAGGGACCCCGTCGAGTTGACGGCGACAACGTCCCGGATGCCGAGGGCCTTCAAGGCCGTGAGATTGGCCTGATGGTTGATGAGGTGGGGCAGGACGTAGTCGCCGGGGTCGCGGTCATGGCGGGAAATGTGGGCAATCTCCCTGGAAACCCAGACGGTCACTCGCCCGAACTCGTTGACCACGTGTTCTTTTCTCAGGCCCTTGAAGACGCTTGCCCCGTGCAGAACCGTTCCCGAGATGATGCCGATGGGCGCCATGAGTACCTCAAGTAATGGCGAATGGCTTATGGCATATGGCTTAGGGCAATCTAGGCAGGGCAAATTGAAACGGATTCACGATCTTTCCTTATGCCCTATGCCTTAAGCCCTTAGCCTTACGCCCTAAGCCTGCTTTCGTGTATCAGAATCGGCGGGGCCTGTCAAAACCTTCGTGTCCGGGTGGACGCGCCCCTTTCCGTTTGTGGCTGCCTTGGTACCGGCAAGCCCGGCCTTGCCTTGCAGGAGGCTTGACTTCGCCGGTTATTGGTGGCATATTTTTTCATACAAAGACAAGGGGGGTAAGCCCATGAGCGGAGAAGCCATAGTCCATGTCAACGAAGGGACGTTTGATGCCGAGATCCTGAAGTCCGACAAGCCTGCCCTGGTCGATTTCTGGGCGCCCTGGTGCGGGCCCTGCCGGGCCATTGCCCCGGTACTCGAAGAACTTGCCGAAGAATACAAAGGCCGGCTCACCGTGGCCAAGGTGAACGTCGATGAAAACCGGAAACTGGCGGGCAACCACGGGGTGATGAGCATCCCCACCATGATCCTCTTCAAGGACGGCAAGGTGCTGGACAAGCTCATTGGCCTCGTGCCCAAAGAGCGGCTGAAAGAATTGATGGACAAGGCCCTGTAAAAAACAGTACATGGAGGCCCCTGTTACACCGGCGGGCCTCCATTTTATTTTGCCCGGAGGCCTTTCGGCGAAAAGCATGAAAACAGAGAACACCGGAAATAGCATAATGAACAGGCGCCTGCTGACGGCAGCCATCCTTGTAACCCTTCTTGCGTCGCTCACCGGCTGTGCATGGTGGGATGGTATCTGGGGGAAGGAACCCCGGGTGCGCCAGACGCCTGAGGGGATCTACCAGAAGGGCTTCGAACAGTACAAGAAGGGCGACTACAAAAAGGCGATCGAGACCTTCACCCGCGTACGGGATGAATACCCCCTGAATCCCATTGCCCTCATGGCGGAGCTGGGCATTGCCGATTCCTTCTTCGAGAACGAGCAGTACATCGATGCCGAGGTCGCCTACAACAGCTTTGTCGACCTTCACCCCACGAACCCGAATGTCCCCTATGCCATGTTCCAGCTCGGGATGTGCCACTACCAGCAGATGCAGACGATCGACCGGGACCAGACCGAGACCGTGAAGGCTCGCAAGGAATTCGAGCGTCTCATGTCCCGCTTTCCCCAGAGCAAGTTCGCCATCATGGCGGAGAAGAATCTTCGCGAGGTGAAGCAGCGCCTGGCCGAACACGAGTTCTATGTCGGCGAGTTCTATTATCGAACGAAGAAGTACGAAGCGGCGCTGAAGCGCTTCGAGGGGATCCAGCGGGATTACGCCAACATGGGGATTGATTACAAGACCACCCGCTTCATCGAGGAAACGAAACAGCGGATGAAGGAACTGGAGGCAGTGAAAGCGAAAGGGGCGCAAAAGGCCGAGGAGGCCTGGAAAGCCAAAGAGGCAAAGGAAGCCCCAAAAGCGCAGGAAGGCAAGAAGTAGCTCACCCCAGCCCAAACATCTTTTTCAAAACCCTGAAGGCGTTTTCTTCCGCCGCAAGCGACGTGTCCACGGCAAGATGACGTTCCTCGGGAATCTCGTCGATCCTCTCGTAATTTCCTTTCTGCGCCTGAAAGATCTCCCACCGCCCGTCTGAAACGTCCCCGCCCCCGGACTGCCTCGATTGCAACCGTTTTTCGATGATATCTTCGGGACAGGTGCACTCGAGGACAAACACGTCGGCGCCGGCCCGCCGCCCGGCCTCCAAGGCCCGCAATCGCTCCTCCCTGTCTTTGTACGAGGCATCGATGATGACAGCGCCCGCCGTCTTCAATTTGTCCAGTGCGATCTCGAGGGCCTTTTCGTATGTCCTGCGCGAAGTATCGGGTGAATAGATCCCCTGGCCGAACTCCTCATAGTGGTGCTCGGAGGCGGGAATCCGGAGCATCTCCTTCCGGACGGCATCCGTCTGGATGATCTCCGCGCCGACCCGGGGGGCCAAGGCCCGGGCCATCACGCTCTTGCCCGTCCCCATGAGACCCGCCACGAGGATGAGCGTTTTGTTTGCGGGCCGCGCCGCGTAGGACAGGGCGAGATCGAAATAGCATGCCGCCATCCGGACGGCGGCATCGCGGTCCGCGCATCCGATGTGCGGATCGTCGACGCGGAAGCTGATCACCTTTCCGCGCACGTAGGCGTAGTAGCTGCGGTAGAAATCGAGAAGGCGCAGGACCTCCCCGTCCCCGGAGTGGCGCACGTAAGCATCGACGAAGGCCCGGGCGTGGTCGGCGTAACCGTTGTAATCCAGGTCCATGGCGAGGAAGGCCGCCTCGGCCGCCACGTCGCCGTAACGGAAGCGCTTGTTGAACTCGATGCAGTCGAAGATGATGATCCCGTCGGCCAGGCAGATGTGCTCGGCGTGGAGGTCTCCGTGGCAGTCCCGGATCCGGTGCTCGCGCACGCGCCTCTGAAGCAGCGGCCGCTCGCGCTCCAGGAACCGGTTCACCCAGGCCCGCAGGAAATCGTAGCGCTCCCGGGGGATCGTGAGGCCGATGTACTTTTCGGTCTGCGCGAAGTTCTCGTCGTGGTTGTACCGGATGGTCTCGATCCCGCCGACCTCGTCGATCTCGCCCCCCGTTTCGGCCTTGCGGTGGAAATCGGCCACTTTCCCGGCGACGGCGTCCATGTCCGCGGGACCCACTTTTCCCTCAGCGAGGAGCTTCTTGAGCATCCGCTCCAGGGGCAGCTTTTTCATCACGACGGCATACTCGACGGGGCGCCCGCCCCCGAACCGCAGGGCCCCTCCCTCGTCTTCCCCGATGGCGGCAACCTCGAGATAGGTTTGCGGCGCCAGCCGCCGGTTGAGCCGCAGCTCCTCTTCGCAGAAATACTTCCGTTTCTCCAGCGTCGTGAAGTCGAGAAAGCCGAAATCGACAGCTTTCTTCACCTTGTAGACAAGATCCCCCGCGATGAAGACAAAGGAGATGTGCGTCTGGACGAGTTCCACCTCCTGGGGCCGATGGGGGTAGAAATCGGGCTTCGACATGGCTTCGACGAGATTCGGGTGGGTCATTTGAACCACTTTTTCTTCCGGCCGAAGGGTCCCGCCGAGGAGCGTAGCAGCCGGGTGATGAGTCCTTCGTTGGATTTAAGCTCGTAAATAACGTTCTGCTCCTTCTCTGCCTGCTCGCGCTCGATGTCCTCCAGGCTCGGGTAGTTGGCCAGATCGTCAATCAGGACCCTGGGCTGTGCACCTTCTCTGTGACTTGTAACGGGGGTAACCGGAGGGTGATGCTCCCTCGTAGCTGCCCTGGCCAGGACCTCCTCGCGATTTGAAAAATGCTTCAGAACAGGCGGCCTGTAGCCCTGCTTTTTCAAGGTTTGAAGAGCCTTTTCGACAATGACGGCGTAGCTCTCCCCTGTTTTTTCCTTCTCCTCGGTGATGATTTCCCGGGCCTCCTGGGAGAGCAGAACGGTGAATGAGGTTTTCCCATCGGCTTTCTGCCTTTCCCGCCACCGTTTAATTCTATCTGCCTCTTTTCTCATATCTTTCACCCGTTACAAGTAACATGACAGCGCGTTGCTTGTAACATTGGTTGCGCGATTTGGCAAGAAATTTTTGTCACTTCCCCTTGAAATCGGGCTTACGCTTTTCCATGAAGGAAACGAAGGCCTCTTTCAGATCCTGCGAGAGCATCAGGACCATGTTCTTGTGCTTGGCAAGCGACATCCCGTCCTGGATTGTGGCCTGTCGGCTTACGTTGAGGACCTCCTTCGCTGCCTGGACGGCCAGCGGGGCGTTGGCGGCGATCTGGCGGGCAAGTTTTATTGCCGCCTCCATCATGGCGGGCGCGTCCGGGTAGACGGCGTTGACGAGCCCCATCTTTTCCGCTTCCTCTGCCTTGTAGAAACGCGCCGTGAAGGCCATCTCCCGCGTGAACCCCTGGCCGATGACATGGGGGAGCCTCTGCAGCACGCCCATGTCGGCCACGAGTCCGATGGCCGCTTCGCGCAGGGAGAAGGTCGCGTCCCGAGTGCAGAGGCGGATGTCGCAGGCCGAGATGATGTCGAGACCCCCGCCGATGCACATGCCGTTGACGGCGGCAATCACTGGTTTGGGGCAGGCCTCGATGCCGTCGCAGCTCTCGAAGAGGGCGCGCAGCTTCTCGGGGAACTCGAGGCTCGACTTGGCCGTCCCCTTCATGCCGATGGCGGCGAATTCCTTGAGATCGAGCCCTGCGCAGAAGGCCTTTGCCTTGCTCGCCAGCACGATTGCCCGCACCTCGTCGTTTGCGCCCAGCTCACGAAAGGCCGTCGCGATCTCCGCCGAGAACGAGAGGCTCAGGGCGTTCATGCTGTCCGTTCTTGCGAGAGTCACCGTTGCGACGTGGTCTTCGATGGCGATTTCCAGATTCTCATAAGACATGTCTTTCCTCCCGAAAAGCAGTGATCAGTGACCAGTGACCAGTGACCGGTGAAAAGAGGTGGTGTGGACCCTCTTTCCTGTCACCTGTTACCTGTCACCTATAACCTTCTCTTTTTACCCTTGTCCCTGGTCCCTTTCCCGCTCTTCACTCAGACACTTCCGCACTCAGGCACTTCATTCACTTTCTTCTTGGCGGTGCCTGCCCGAGAGCTGGCCGCAGGCGGCGAGGATGTCCTTGCCGCGGCTCTGCCGGACGACGGCCGTGAAGCGGTGGTCTACGAGGACCTTCTGGAAAGCCTCGACAGCCTTGGCCGTGGGCGCCTTGAAGGGGGAACCCGGAAACTCGTTGAAGAGAATCAGGTTGAACTTGCAGCGCAGGTTCCCGAAGGTCCGGACGAGCAGCTTCGCGTCGGCGGGTGCGTCGTTCACCCCGGCGATGAGGATGTACTCGAAGGTGATGCGCCGCCGCTTCGGCATGGGGTAGGTCTTGCAGGCCTTGATAATGGCCTCGATGGGGTATTTCCGGTTGATCGGCATGAGCTCGTTGCGCCGCAGGTCATCGGGGGCATTGAGGGAGACGGCGAGATTGACCGCGGAATCCTGACCGAGCCGCTCGATTGCGGGGGCGAGGCCGCAGGTGGACAGGGTGATCTTTCGAGCCGTGAGCGCAAGCCCGTAGTCCGAGTTGATGATGGCGATGGCCTTCAGGACGTTGTCGTAGTTGTCCAGGGGCTCGCCCATCCCCATGAGGACGAGGTTGTTGATGCCGGGGCCCTCTTCGCTGTGGAATTTTGCCTGGACGACCTGGTCTACAATCTCCGAGGGGCGCAGGTTGCGCGTGAACCCCGATTTTGCCGTGAAGCAGAAGGTGCAGCCCATCTTGCAGCCCGCCTGCGTGGAGAGGCAGAGCGTCCAGTGGCTCGCGCCCGGGATGAGGACGCTCTCGATCAAAAGGCCGTCCTCGAGGCGAAAGAGGATCTTCTTCGTCGTGTCTTCGGAACTCTGCGTCCGGACGATCTCGAGGTTGCTGATCCGGGCCCGCTTTTCCATGTCGGCCCGGAACTCCTTCGAGAGGTTCGTCATTTCGGCAAAGGAGCAAGCCCCCTGCTGGTAGATCCACTTCATGATCTGCCGGGCACGGAACTTTTCCTTCCCGAGACCGACCACGAAGGCCTCGATCTCTTCCAGGGTCATGTTTTTCAAATCGGCTAATGGCATAGGGCGTATGGCAAATGGCTAAAGGCTAAAGGCTAAAGGCTAAAGGCTAAAGGCGAAGAGGTCGTTCCCGTTCTTTCTCACCCTCTTACCTTCTTAACCCTCTCAACTTCTCTCCTGCAGGGTGCTTGCGCCCGAGGCTGCGTTGCAGCCTCTCTGCGATCGCGTCGATAAAGCCCTCCGTGCTGACCTTGCGGTTTTTCGCGCTCTTGCGGGCCACGGAGAGCAAATCGCCCGTCATGACGCCTGCCTCCACCGTCCCTAGGGCCGCCCGCTCGAGGGCGTCGGCGAAGCGGGTGACATCGGGGGTGCCGTCGATCTCGCCTCGCTTGCGCAGGCCCCCCGTCCAGGCAAAGATCAGGGCCATGGAGTTCGTCGAGGTCTCCTCGCCCTTGAGGTGCTTGTAGTAGTGGCGCTGCACGGTGCCGTGGGCGGCCTCGTACTCGAAGCATCCCTTCGGCGAGATGAGGACGGAGGTCATCATGGCGAGGCTGCCGCTTGCCGCCGCGACGAGATCCGACATGACGTCGCCGTCGTAGTTTTTCAGCGCCCAGAGGAAGCCCCCCTCGGAGCGGATGACCCGCGCTGCCGCATCGTCGATGAGGGTGAAGAAGTACTCGATTGCCGCCGCCTCGAACTTTGCCTTCCAGTTTGCCTCGTACTCCTGCTGGAAGATATCCCGGAACCGGGCGTCGTAGGTCTTGGAGACGGTGTCCTTCGTGCTGAACCACAGGTCGATCCCCTCGTCGAGGGCGCAGGCAAAGCAGGCCCTGGCGAAATTCAGGATCGACTCGTCGGTGTTGTGGATTCCCTGCAGGATACCCGGCCCCTTGAAGTCGGCGATCTTCTGCCAGGCCGCCGCACCCCCCGGGGCGGGCGTGAACATGAGCACCGCCGTCCCCGCGCAGGGGATGGCCATCTCGGAGTTGTCGTAGACGTCGCCGTAGGCGTGCCTGCCGATGAGGATGGGCCGCTTCCAGGTGGTTACGAAGGGCCGGATGTTCTTCACGAAGATGGGCTTGCGGAAGACGGTCCCGTCGAGCATGGCCCGGATGGTTCCGTTGGGGCTTTTCCACATCTGCTTGAGGGTATACTCGACGACGCGGTCCTGGTTGGGGGTGATCGTGGCGCATTTGACGCCCACGCCGTACTTCATGATGGCCTGTGCCGCCTCGACGGTGACCCGGTCGTCCGTGTCGTCGCGATGCTTGACGTGCAGGTCGTAGTACTCCAGCTTCATGTCGAGCCACGGAAGGAGGAGCTTTTCCTTCACCATGGCCCACATGATCCGCGTCATCTCATCGCCGTCCATCTCGACGATGGGAGTTTTTACTTTGATCTTAGCCGATGTCATTTTCCATAATTTCCTTTCCAGGATATCCGCCGCTTCACAGGCGATGCAGCACAAGCCACAAGGCCTCTTTTCTTTCCCTGGACCCTTGACCCTGAACCCTATACCCTTGCCTTTACAAGATTCAACGCCCCGCCTGCCAGCAGGATCCTTCTCTGCCTCTCCGAGAGCACACAGACGACGGTGAAGCTGCGGCCCTTGGTGAGGTTTTTCACCGCCAGGGTCCCGCCTGTATGGAGGGCCTTCCGGATATCGGGGATCTCGAGGCTGTCGCCCTGGTCGAGGAGGTTGTACTCGGAGTCGCTTTCGAACACAAGCGGGATGATTCCGAAGTTGATCAGGTTCGCCGTGTGGATCCTCTCGAAGCTCTTTGCGATGACGGCCTTGACGCCCAGGTACATGGGGCACAGTGCCGCGTGCTCGCGCGAGGAGCCCTGGCCGTAGGAGAGTCCCGCCACGACGATGTTGTGATTGCCGTTGTCGCGGACCTTCGCCGCCCTTGCGGGGAAGGTGGGGTCCAGGCCTTCAAAGACGAAATCGGCATACCTTCGGATGTTGGAGCGGTACTTCATCCGGGCCCCGGCGGGCATGATGTGATCCGTCGTGATCTTGTCTCCGACCTTGATGGTCACCTCGCCGTGGAGGTGCCCGGGCATGGGCCCGTTCTGAGGCGGATCGCCGATGTTGGGCCCCCGGATGATCTCGAGATCAGCGGCCTTCTCGGGCGGGGCAGGCTCGAGGATCATGCAGTCGTCGACGTGGAACACTTGCGGCATGTCGACGGCGGGGTAATCCATGCCGAGATCGCGCGGGTCCGTGAGGACCCCTTTCACGACGGCTGCGGCAGCCGTCTCGGGGCTCACCAGGTAGACCTCGGCGTCCTCCGTCCCCGAGCGGCCGTAGAAATTGCGGTTCGAGGTGCGAAGCGACACCCCCTTTGACCCGGGGCTGTGGCTGCCGCCGATGCAGAATCCGCAGGTACTCTCCGTGATCCGCACCCCGGCGCAAAGCAGATCGGCGAGGTAGCCGTCGCGGGCCAGATTCTCGAGGACCTGCCGGGAACCGGGTGTGACGATGAAACTCACCCGGGGGTGTGCGACCCTGCCGCGCAGGATCCGGGCCACCGTGGCAAGCTCCCGGTACGAGGAGTTCGTGCAGCTTCCGATGCAGACCTGGTCTACAGGGATCCCCGAGAGCTCCCGCACGGTGCCGATGGTGTCGGGGCTGTGGGGCTTGGCTGCCAGGGGGACGAGTTCCGAGAGGTCGAGCTCGACGACTTTCACGTATTCGGCGTCGGCGTCGGCCGCAAGCTCCACCCAGTCAGCCTGCCGTGCCTCGGCCGCCAGGAAGCGCCGCGTCATCGCGTCGCTGGGGAAGACGGAGGTGGTGAGGCCCAACTCGGCCCCCATGTTGGCGATGGTGGCCCGCTCGGGCACCGTGAGACTCGCGAGGCCCTCGCCTCCATATTCGAAGATGTGCCCCACGTTGCCTTTCGTCGTGAAGAGCTCCAGGAGCTTCAGGATGACGTCCTTGGCCGAGACCCAGGGGGGGAGTTTTCCCGTGAGGTTGACCCGGATCACCTTCGGGCAGGTGAGGAAGAACGGCTCACCGGCCATGGCGAGCGCCACGTCGAGGCCGCCCGCGCCGATGGCAAGCATACCCAGGGCCCCGCAGGTGGAGGTGTGGCTGTCGGAGCCCAGGAGCGTCCTTCCGGGCTTTCCGAAGCGCTCCAGATGGACCTGGTGGCAGATGCCGTTTCCGGCCCTCGAGAGCCGGATGCCGTAGTGGCGCGCCACGGACTGCAGGTAGCGGTGGTCGTCGGCGTTCTCGAAGCCGATCTGGATCGTGTTGTGGTCGATGTAGCTCATCGAGAGTTCGGTGCGCACGCGGTCGATCCCCATGGCCTCGAATTGCAGGTAGGCCATGGTGCCCGTTGCGTCCTGGGTGAGCGTCTGGTCGATGCGGATGCCGATCTCGCTGCCGGGCTCGATGCGGCCCGAAACGAGATGGGCCTCGATGAGTTTCTGCGTGATTGTTTTTCCCACGGTCTTTCTTTCCTTGCCTTAAGCCTTTAACCGATTCGCATCATATAATCCAACGGGCAATTGTGCAACGGTGAAAAATTTGTAACCCGTCGCTTTCCCGCTCTTTTTCCAAGTTTTTTCTTCTACCCCGTCCGGGGGGTGAAAAAAAAGCTGAAGCGTGTTAAAAGCGACTGAATACTCAAGGAGGGATGATCATGGTGCGTATCCTGATCCGATGGCTGATTCTCACGGCCGCGATCCTGGCGGCGGCCTATCTCGTCGACGGAATCGTCGTGACCGGCTTCTGGGCCGCTTTCTTCGCCGCGGCGATCCTGGGGATTATGAACGTCTTCTTCAAGCCCCTCCTGATCATCCTGACCCTGCCTGTCAATATTTTGACATTGGGACTCTTCACCTTCGTCATCAACGCGGCACTGCTGAAGATCGCCTCGGCGCTCATCCCGGGCTTCGACGTGCACGGTTTCTGGCCTGCCGTCTTCGGTGCCGTCATCATCAGTGTCGTGAACTGGCTGCTCAGCACACTCATCACCGACCAGGGCCATACCGGCGAACATGGATATCCCGGTAACTCCGGCAGCACCCGGCGCTCTGGCCCCGGGGAAATCGACCTCGAGAAGAAGGGGGAGCGCTGGGAATGAGTTCTCTCACGCCCGCCATGCGGCAGTATCTCGAGATCAAGGCCCAGTACCCCGACTGCATCCTCTTTTTCCGCATGGGCGATTTCTACGAGATGTTCTTCGAGGACGCCGTGCTCGCCTCGAAGCTGCTGGAGATCACGCTCACCTCCCGCAACAAGGGCAGCGAGGACAGTGTGCCGCTGTGCGGGTTTCCCTGGCACGCCGCGTCGTCTTACATCGCGAAACTCATCGGGAAGGGCCACAAGGTGGCCATCTGCGAACAGATGGAGGACCCCCGCTTCGCCAAGGGCATCGTGAAGCGCGAGGTGGTGCGCGTGATCACCCCGGGGCTCGTCGTCGACCCCGACAACCTGGAGGCCAAGCAGAACAACTTCCTGGCCGGTATTGCCGTTCGCGGCGAGGGGTTCGGCCTCGCCTTCCTGGACATCTCTACGGGCGAGTTCCGGGTCACGGAGGTTGCGGACCGCAACTTCTTCATCGACGAGGTGATCCGTCACGGCTTCCGGGAGATCGTCCTGGAGGAGAAACTCAAGGATGCGGTGCTGGAGACGGTTCTCGCGCGGGAGCTTGGGGATTGCGTGATCAACCGCTTCCCGCGGGACTGGTTCGATCACGCAGCCGCACTCGGCATCCTCGGCGAGCACTTCTCCGACGAGGCGATCGCGAGGCTCGAGCCCGAGCGTCACACGGCCCTGATCGCCGCGGCGGGGGCGGTGCTTCGCTATGTGCGAGAGACCCAGAAGGAGCGCCTCGGGCACATCAACGACATCACCCGGTATCACACGGAGAACTTCCTCATCCTCGACGACACGGCGAAGCGAAACCTGGAGCTCTTTGCCACGACCCAGGGGGGGACCCGCGAGGGGACGCTTTTCCACGTTCTCGACGAGACCATGACCGCCATGGGGGGGCGCAGGCTCCGCGGGTGGCTGTCCTACCCCCTTCTCGATGTGGCGATGATCCGCGAGAGGCTCTCCGCCGTTGCCGAGATCCGCGAGGGGCACCTGCTGCGACAGGATCTTCGCAGGGCCCTCTCGGGGCTCTACGACATGGAGCGCCTCGGGGGGCGCATCTCCATCGGCGTGGCCAACGGCCGGGACCTCGTGGCCCTGCGAAGCTCTCTGCGAGTGCTCCCGGGGCTCAAGCAGCTCCTGGCCGCACTCGAGGTCCCCAGGATCGCGGCCCTGCGCGAGGGGATCGACGAGATGCCGGAGATCCTCGATCTGCTCGAGCGCTCCGTCGTCGACGACCCGCCGCTTACTCTGCGCGAGGGGGGGATGATCCGGGAGGGTTACGACGCCGAGCTGGACCGGATCCTGTCCGTATCGCGCGACGGGAAGTCCTGGATTGCCGCCCTCGAGGAGAAGGAGCGGCAGCGCACGGGCATCGCAAGCCTGCGCGTGGGCTTCAACAGCGTCTTCGGCTACTACATCGAGGTGACGAAATCCCGGACAGCAGCCGTTCCCGCCGAGTACATCCGCAAGCAGACCCTTGTGAACGCCGAGCGCTACATCAACGAGGAGCTCAAGGAGTACGAGCAGACGGTGCTTCACGCCGAGGAGAAGCGGCGCGAGCGGGAATACGAGCTGTTTGTCGAGATCCGCGAGCGCATCGCCGGCCAGATCCGGCGCATCCAGAAGAGCGCCTCGGCCTTGGCCGACCTCGACGCGATCACGTCACTGGCCGAGGTGGCCGAGAAGTACAACTACTGCCGCCCCGCCGTCGATGACGGCGACGCCATCGAGATCCGCGACGGCCGCCACCCCGTGGTGGAGCGGATGCCCCTTGCCGAGGGCTTCGTCCCCAACGACGTGCACCTGGACCGCAGCGGCAACCGCCTTCTGATCATCACGGGGCCCAACATGGCGGGCAAATCCACCTTTATCCGCCAGGTGGCCCACATCGTCATCCTGGCCCAGATGGGGAGCTTCGTCCCGGCCGCCGAGGCGCGCGTGGGCCTTGCGGACCGGGTGTTCACCCGCGTGGGTGCCGGCGACATCCTGGCCAAGGGCCAGAGCACCTTCATGGTCGAGATGACGGAGGTGGCGAACATCCTGAGAAACGCGACCCCCCGGAGCCTCATCCTGCTCGACGAGGTGGGAAGGGGGACGAGCACCTTCGACGGGCTGAGCATCGCCTGGGCCGTGGCCGAACACATCCACGACGCGGCGAATCTCGGGTCGAGGACCCTCTTTGCCACTCACTACCACCAGCTCACGGACCTCGAGCTCACGCGCGAAGGTGTTGCAAACTATTACATCGCCGTCAAGGAGTGGGGCGAGAAGATCATCTTCCTGCGCAAGATCATGAAGGGCGCCACGAACCGCAGCTACGGCATCCAGGTGGCGAGGCTTGCCGGCGTGCCCGACGAGGTCATCGGGCGTGCCAGGGAAGTGCTGGAAAATCTCGAGAAGGGGGAGCTCGACGAGGTCGGCATGCCCACGCTCGCGCGCCGCAAGAAGGGCGAAAAGCGCCCGATGGCCGGGCAGCTCAGCCTCTTTGCCGACGACGAGAGCCTCGTTTTGAACGAGATCGCCGGCACGGACATCAACGCCCTCACACCCATCGAAGCCATGAACCTCATCGCGGAGTGGAAGGAAAGATTAAAAAAGGCATAAGGCTTATGGCGTAAGGCGTAAGGAAAAGGAACGGATTCATTTCAGAAAAAAAGCGACGGGGCTGATTTTATCTTCCCGTCGCATTTTCTTTTCTGCCTTAAGCCTTTTGCCCTAAGCCATAAGCCTTATTTTATGCACACCCGCCGGACCTGATCGAAGTCCGTGATCCCCTCGAGGACCTTCTTGATGCCGTCTTGCAGCAGCGTCGACATCCCGTCGCTGATGGAGGCGTTGCGCAGGTCCTCGACGGTCGCCTTTTTCGTGATGAGGCGCTTGACATTGTCCGAGGCGATGAGAAGCTCGTGGATGCCCACGCGCCCCCGGTAGCCCGACTGATTGCAGTCGTTGCAGCCCCCGGGCTGATAGAACTTGAGGTCCTTCGAGTAGGGGATGTTGAGCTTGGCGAACTGCTCCTCGCCGTAGGTGAAGGCCAGGTAGTCGTATTCGTCCTTCTCGGGCGTATAGGCCAGCTTGCAGTTTTTGCAGAGAGTCCGGGCGAGCCGCTGGGCCAGGATCCCCAGCAGCGAGTCGGCGAAATTCAGAGGGTCGATGCCCATGTCGAGCAGACGGACGATTGTCTCCGGGGCGCTGTTGGTGTGCAGGGTCGTGAACACGAGGTGCCCCGTGAGCGAAGCCTCGATGCCGATCTTGGCCGTCTCGAAGTCGCGCATTTCGCCCACCATGATCACGTCGGGGTCGGCGCGCAAAAAGGCCCTCAGGGCCCGGGCGAAGTCGAGGCCGATCTTGGGGTTCACCTGGACCTGGCGGATCCCGTACTGCGTGATTTCGATGGGGTCTTCGATCGTCCAGATTTTTCTCTCCGGCGTGTTGATGCTGTGAATGCCGGCATGGAGCGTCGTCGTCTTGCCGGAGCCCGTGGGGCCCACGCACAGGATGATGCCGTAGGGCTTCTCGAGGAGCTTGACGAGGTTCTGGTAATTGTAAGGCGACAGGGACATATCCTCGAGGTGCATCATCTCGCCTTTTTGCAGGATTCGCAGGACGACATCCTCGAGGTTTCCCGCCGTGGGCAGCGTGGCCACGCGAAGCTCGATCTCATCGTTGTTCGAACGCTTGAACTTGATCTTGCCGTCCTGGGGGAGCCTTCGCTCCGTGATGTCGAGGTTCGACATGATCTTGATGCGCGAGACGATAGCCGCCCGGTAGCTGTAGGGCACCGTCTGGTAGATGGAGCAGCCGCCGTCGACGCGGTAGCGGATCTCCACGTTTTTCCTTCCCATGTTGGGCTCGATGTGGATGTCGGAAGCCCGCTGGATGATGCCGTCGTTGATGATCCGGTTGACGAGCTGCATGATGACGCTGTCCGACTCGGACACGCCGTTATCCTCATACTCGTCGCGGTCTTCGACCAGCTGCCCCTCGTTGCCCAAAAGCTCGCTGAAGGACTTCTCCCCCTCCTGCGTCTGGTAGAAGTGGTTGATGAACTTGATGATGTCGTCCTTGAGGGAGACGCAGTACTCGACGGACTTCGTCCTCAGGAGGTTCTCGATCATGTCCTTCTTCAGGAGGTTGTTGGGGTCGTCGACGATGACGCGGATCTTGCCGTCGGCGCCCTTCTCGAAGGGAACCCAGAGCTCCCTTCGGAGGTACTCGCGCTTGAGGTTTTTGAGCAGCTCATCGGGGATGGGGTGTTTCTGGTTGTAATGGACGAAGCGGCAGCGATAGTAGTCCTCGGCGGAGCGCCCGATGTCCTCCCGGGAGATCCGGAAGCGCTTCATGAGGATCTCTTCGATGGGCTCGTTTCCCCGGCGCGCCTCGGTGAAGGCGGCCTCCAGGTCGCCGTCCTTCATGAGGTTGTGGTTGACGAGGTAGTCGAAGCGGGTCTTGCGGCGCGAGGAGACGCGGTGCTGGTTGTAAAGGGCGATGCCCAGGACCTCGGCGATCTCCTCGAGCAGGCTCTGCTCGTCGGCCGTGAACTTGCCCCCGCCCTTGCGGTTGACGATCTGGATGACCCCCATGAGGGCGTTCTCGTGCAGGATGGGAAGGGCGAGCACCTGGGTCGTCCGGTACCCCGACTGCTTGTCCCAGCCCTCGTCGAAGAAGAGCGTCTTGTCGATCTTTTTGAGCTCCTCCTTGTCGTAGGCATCGGCGATGTTGACGCCGCCGCCCCCGTTGGCCACGAAGCCCGCGATGCTGCGGTTCGTGATGGGCAGCCGGATCTCCTTGAGCTGGGAGCCCGCGAGGTAGAGCGAGTAGAGCTCGTTGCGGGGCTTGTCGGTCACGTAGATCGTGATCAGCAGGGCGTTGAAGAGCGCAAGGATGCCTTCCTTGTGCTCGACGAGGATGTCCTTGATGTTCTGGGCGGCATGAATCTGGTTGGTGATGTCCAGCAGTTTCTTGCGCTGGTTGAGCTTCTCGGAAAGGGCCGTTATGGAGGAGATATCCAGCCTCTCCATCATCTTTGCCGTGTCCATCGTCAGGGTCCGTTCCTTATTGTATTTTTGACAGTATCCATATCGGAAGTTTTGTTTCGTACTTTATACATAAAATATGCCAATCATTCCACAACCTCCGAAGCGGCCTTTCCGCGGGAGCCATACGACCGGTCCTCCGGTTAAGGCACGGGTTTTGCAGAATATTCTCGCGACGGTTCACCCTCAACGATTCGATTGCGAGATGCCATGACGGCCGGAGCGCCCGCAAAGAGGATTCTGTTCGTATGCTCGGGCAATTTGTGCCGGAGTTTCATGGCGGAGAGAATCTTCAGGAAGCAGTTGAAAAAACAAGACCTTCATCACGTGCAGGCGGCCTCCGCCGGTCTACTCGATCTCAGAGGCGCTGGCGCCGATCCCCATGCCGTTGCCATCCTCCGGGAAAAAGGCATTGACGGCTCGAGGCACCGGTCCCGGACTCTTTCTGCGGAGCTGGTTGCCGAGGCGGACAGTATCCTGGTCATGGAAGAGGCCCAGCTCGGTGAGGTGTTGCGGCGGCATCCCGACGGGGAAGGCAAGGTTCGGCTCCTGAAATCCTATTCCCCGCAGGGCAGCGGCGCCGACCCCGACATCAGGGATCCCCATGGTCTTTCGCCCTATCACTACCGGACCTGTTTTGCGGAGATCTACTTTTCACTGGAAGGACTGCTTCGATGTATCTAGAGTACTGGGGCTTTGAAGTCTACCCCTACGAGATCGTCCCGGACCTGAAGTTCATCTACGATTCGGGCCACTACCGCGAGGCGATGACCCGCCTGATGTACGCCATCATGCGCCGGAAAGGGGCGGCACTGCTCACGGGGGACGTGGGTTGCGGAAAGACGACGCTTTCCCGCGCCCTCATCCAGAACCTCTCCCAGAAGGAATACCACGTGGGTCTCATCACGAACCCCATGCTCGAGCCCATCGAGTTCATCCGGGAGATCCTCTACCAGTTCGGCCTCGACCCGGCGTCGCACTCCAAGCACGACCTGCTGAACACGCTGGGCGAGATGATGATGCGGGATTTCAAGGAGAACAAGACGACGCTCCTCGTCATCGACGAGGCCCAGCTGCTCTCGCCGACGAACTTCGAGGAGGTCCGGCTGCTGCTCAACTACCAGTTCAACGACCGGTTCCTCCTCAACCTGCTGCTCATCGGCCAACCGGAGTTGCGCGGGATCATCAAGCGGATCGAGCAGCTCGATTCGCGGATCGCCATCCGCTATCACCTCGGCCCGCTTTCCCTCGACGAGATGGTGCAATACGTCAACTTCCGTCTTGCCCGGGCCGGCGCCAAACGGGAGATCTTCACCCGCGATGCCTTTGAGGAGATTCATCGCCAGACAAAGGGCGTGCCGAGAAGAGTCAACAACCTCTGCGACATGAGCCTGCTGATCGGGTACGGGATGAAGGCAGAAACGATTGACGCTGTCGTCATCCGGGAGGCCATCGATGACACGGCCATGCCGGACAGTGAACCGGGAGAGGCTGTAGCGGGCGGGGCAGAACCTGAAAAAGAAGTTGCGAAGCCGGGAAACTGAGAAGCTCGGATCGGTTTCCATCCCGACGCATGCCGCCGGATACTCCAACCCTCAACCCTTCTCAACCTCTCATCTTCTATTTTTCTGTGATGCGCGAAAGCTCCTCGTCAGAAACGGCCCCCGTCACCCACAGGATCGGGTTCCCCAGCAGGGTGACCGTTTTCCCTTCCGTCACCCGGTTGCCGTCGGCGTCCTCCAGGATCTTCACCACAGGCCGCAGCGGCTGCCCGTCATGGGTCCCGACGACTTTCCCGAGGGTCCGGTTGTTCAGCCTGACGAAACTCCCGATAGGGTAGAGGGAGACCTGCTCGAGGAACGCCCGCATCACCCGCGGGGAGAAGGAGCGGTTTTTCGTATCGATCAGCTCCCGCACCGATACGCAGCGCCGGTGGGGGCGGTCGTGCGTCATGGCCTCGTAGGTGCTCGCCAGTCCGATGATCTTCGCGAACTCGGAGATCTGCTCGCCCTTAAGCCCCCGGGGATAGCCGCTGCCGTCCTCGAGTTCGTGGTGCTCGCAGGCTGCCTGCGCGAGCCAGGGCATCTCGGCGCTCCAGGGCGCGAGGAAGTCGCGACCGATCTCGGGGTGTTTGCGGACCGTGGCTGTCTCCGCGTCGGAAAGGGACTCGGGCTTGCGCAGGATCGAATCGGGGATGGTGAACATGCCGATATCGTGCACGAGCGCCGCCAGCCCCAGAGCCTCGAGGTCATTCGGTGCAACTTCCATGCGCATGCCGATCTTCAGGGCATAGATCATGGTGTTGATCGAGTGGGACGCCGTGTAGTCCTCCTCGTTTCCATACAGGGTCGTGTAGTGGTAGAGCCGGTCGATGATTTCCGGACTGCCTGCGATCGCCCGAACCTGCTCCTTCAAGGGCAGAAGGTCAAAAACCTTCTTCTCCAGGATGCACAGCTTGATGGTCTCGATGTGCTTCCAGAGGGAGAGGTAGAGATCCTTGTCGGAATCCGGCTCTTTTCCGGCGGGCTTTTGTGCCGCCCGGGAGAAAAAGGAATCGGAGATCGCCGCAGAGGGGGACGGCGTGCCGTCATCTTTGCGGCCGTTCTGCACGGCGTCTGTGATCAGGTCGACATACCTTACCATGGGGGCTTCCGCATTCTCCTTTTTCTACTTATCAAGGCATCGGCCGCCCGAATCCCTGAATCGGACGGGCCTCGAGGACCTCAGGCATAAAAGGTCCATCTCTTGTCATGCAAGAACCGTACACGAACGTCGCCGGGCATCGGAAAGCCCCCGCTCCCTCTTCTCGCAGGCTCAGTTCCTCTGCATCTTTCGGGCCTTGCGCTCCGAGGCGAAGACCGCTGCCGAAAAGAAAACGCGCACGGGCCACGGCCGGGGGGACCGCGGTGAACCGGGCCGGACATCTCGCAGCGTTACCGGTATTTGGCATGATGTTGGCATGTCATGAGCCCGGTTATCCCGTACTGAGGAGCGAGAATGTCCCGCAGATCAAGAAAAGCTACGTTTTTCATTGCCCTCGTCCTGGCTGCGGCCTTCCTCTCAGGCTGCAGCAGCTACATACCCCATGTCTTCGAGGCCAAGGGCATTCCCGTAAAAACGCTCAGGCCCTCCGCCGAGGATGTGGCCGCGGCGGAAAAGGTGCGCCAGGAGCAGGAAACGAAAATCGCAGCCATGGCCTCCGTCACGGGCAACAGCTCCTTTACGGAGAGAAGGGGAACGCCGGAGTACCTGCTTGGCCCCGGCGACGTGCTGAGGATCACCTACTGGGAAGGGGCCAAGAGCACTGAGTCCATCGTGGAAGTCCGCTCCGACGGAAAAATATCCTATGCTTTCATGGACAACGTGCAGGTGAGCGGCCGCACGGTGGGGGAGTTGTACGAGGCGCTCATCGAGGGTCTCAAGCACTACATCCGGGTCCCGCGACTTGAGGTCGTCATCAAGGAATACAGGAGCAGAACCGTCCTTCTGTTTGGCCAGATCAACAAGATATCCCCCGGGCCTTCCGGTCCCGGGAAGTATGCCCTGAGGGGGAGAACGACCATTCTGGATCTCATCGTGTCGGCCGGCGGTCCTGTCACGGGACGGGGGGGGACCTTCACGGGAGCGGGCCAGACGCAGGTCGTCATGGGGGACGAAGGCGGAAATGCGGATCTGCGCAACGTGGAGCTTCTGCGCAACGGCAGACGCTTCACGCTCAACCTCTATGATGTCATGTTCAAGGGAGACGCCAGCCAGAACGTGATCGTCGACGCGGGGGATATCATCACCGTGCCCGAGCTTCCCATCTTCGGCGAGCGGGTCTACGTCCTCGGGGAGGTCAACGCGCAGGGAATCTACCGGCTGAAGGATGCAAGCGATCTTCTGGCCTCGCTTTCCCTGGCGGGGGGGCCGACGGGCAAGGCCGTGAAGTCCGACATCAAGATCATCCGCGAATACCAGGAGCGCAAGGGCGAACCCATCATCCTGTCGGCAAGCTACGACGCCATCACCAAGCAAGGGGACATCGCACAGAACGTGGTGCTTAAAAACGGCGACATCGTCTGGGTGCCGAGGATCCTCATCGGCGACATCAACGAATGGATTGTCAACTCGCTCCCGCTTCTCGATTACCTGCTCAAGCCGGCAGCGTTTCGCGATGCCTACGGGAGCCCAACACAAATGCGCTTCCTGAAGTAGCAAGATTATGACCCAATACGATCTCAATCTTCGTGAATACTGGCGGATCATCAAGAAGAGGCGCTGGATCATCCTCTTCACGGTGATCCTGACGGGCTCTTTCAGCACGCTGTTCGCCGTGCTGAACAAGCCGGTCCCGCTCTACAAGTCCACGGCCAGCGTCCGGCTCGAGCGGGTCATGCTCTCCGGCGGGGGCATCTACCAGGAATCGATGCCCTGGAATAACCCGGACATGCTGATGACGCAGGCGGCGGTGATCCGCAGCCACGGGATCGTCGAACAGGCGGCGAAGAAGCTCGGCATGATCCCCGCAACCCTGACCTCCGAGGAGGTGCGGGCCAACAAGGAGTACCTGGCAACGGTCCTGAGTCTGCGCAACCTGGTGGATTCGGACTTCGAGCAGCAGATGGGGGTCATCAACATCAACGTGAAATCCGTGGACCCCCGCCTGGCCATGCGGCTTGCCAACACCCTGGCGGAAGTCTACCGGGCAGAGCGCATCACCGACGGCAGCAAGCGCACCGTCAGCCAGAGAGGTTTCATCGAGGCCCAACTCAATCAGGCCCGGGAGAAGCTGAAGGCCTCCGAGGAGGCCGCCAAGGCCTACCGGGAGCAGAACAAGCTTTTCTCCATCGATGCCGAGAGCAGCGGCATGGTCACGAAGCTGCAGGCCATGCAGGCAAGCTACGACAAGGCCCTGGTCAATGCCCAGAAGGTGGCCGAGATCCGGCGGATCCTCGACCGGGCTCAATCGACGCCGCTGGGATCCAAAACGAGTTTCTATCTCGAGGACGCGCCGGCCACGTACAAGTCCTTCAACGAGAAGCTCGTCCAGCTCATGCTCGAGCGCGACACCCTGCTGAATACCTACACGGAGCTCTACCCCCAGGTGGCCGAGATCCGCAAGCAGATCGGCGAGATCATCGCCACGATGAAGGGACAGCTGGCTGCCTTCGATACGAGCCTGAAGGAGGACATCCGGGACCTCAAGGTCAAAATCGACGAGGCCAGCGGCCAGGTCAAGATGCTCCCGGAGAAGCGCCTGGAGCTCTCGCGGCTCGAGCGGCAGATCCTGCTCAACCAGGAATTGTTCAACATGCTGGAGCGAAAGCACCAGGAGACCCAGATCACGAATGCCGAGCGCGTAGAGACGGTCCAGATCATCCGGCCCGCCCTGGAGGCCGGCGCGCCGGTGAATGCGCCCAAGATCAAGGAGACGGCCTTTGCCGGGTTTCTCATCGGGCTCATCCTCGGCATCGCCTTTTCCTTCCTGATCGAGATGTTCGACACGTCGATGGGAGCCATCGAGGAGATCGAGAGCCTGATGGGCGTCCACGTCCTGGGTCTCATCCCCCACGTGAGCCAGCAGGAGATCAAGGAGACGCTTAAGGAGAAATACTCGGGCGAGGTGGATGCGGAAGTGGCCGAGCGCGGGGCGAGGCTCGTCTCGCACTTCGCGCCCCAGTCGCGCCTGGCCGAGAGCTACCGCGCCATCCGGACGAATCTCGCCTTTGCCGGCCTGGACAAGGACATCAAGACCATCGTCGTGACGAGCTCCTCGCCCGAGGAGGGCAAGACGACCTCCATCGTCAACCTGGCCATCACCATGGCCCAGGGCGGCAGCCGGGTGCTGCTCATCGAGGGCGACCTGCGCAAGCCGATGATCTCCCGGATGTTCGGCATGGACTACGTGCCGGGCCTCTCGGACGTGCTTCTGGGCAGCTACGAGTGGAAGAAGGTCGTCCGGACCATCTCCGACATCATGACGGGAACGCTCAGCATCGACGACATCCTGCAGACGCCGGGCATCGAGAACCTGCACATCCTTTCCTCGGGAACGATCCCGCCGAACCCTGCGGAGCTCATCTACTCGAAGGCGATCGGCGAGTTCATCAGCGAGGTCCGCGCCGCCTACGACTACGTGCTCATCGACGCGCCCCCGCTTCTGGCCGCAACCGATGCGGCGTTGCTTGCCGCCAAGGCCGATGCCGTTGTCATGGTCTACCGTGTGGGCAAGATTCCCCGGGGGGTGCTCAAGCGCGCCAAGGCCCAACTCGATGCCGTCAAGGCCAACGTCATCGGCATCATCTTGAACGGCCTCAAGGCGGAGTTGAGCTCCGACTACGCCGACTACAAGTACAAGTACTACTATTATTTCCGGAAGACCGACAGCCAGCCTGAAACGCCGGCCGAGAAGATCCGGGCCATCCCCGCGCGGTTCAAGGCACTCCTCGGGATAGCCCCGGACGGCCTTGCCGGGGAGAAAGCGGATGAGATCAGAAAGGCGCTGCCCGGCGGGTCGATTGCCGCCCGTGTCAGGCAGCTGAGGCGCCGGCGCTCGCCGGCAGGGCCCCGGCCTGAAGAGAAGAAGATCTCGATGGTCAAGGCGAGCATGTTCCTCATCGCCGTGATTTTCCTGGCCATGGGCATCCTCTACCAGATGGGGGTTCTCAAATTCGCCCTTCCATCCCTCAACGCCCAGAAGGTCCAGCAGCGGGGAGTTTCGATGCACCGCGGGGACCGGGCGGCAACGGACGCCCTGACCCGGGGCGTCGCCTATGCCGGCCACCCGGTTTACCGGGACAAGCTGCAACCGGCAGATCAGACAAACCCCCTGCCGCAAACCTCCGCGGGTCAGGGAGGCGATGCGTCGGCCCTTTCCGCCATTGCCTATGCCGCCCCTTCAGCGCGCAGAGAGTAGCGTACGATGGACAACCTAAAGGCCACCGGCAGCGCAGCTCCATCCGGGTGGGAGCGCCGCAAGAAGCGGGTCCGGGTTTACAAGAAGCGCATCACCTTGAAGTGGTTTCTTGCCATCCTGGCCGCAGCAGTCCTCGTGTCCCTGTTTCTCATCGCGTTCGGGGGGCTGTTCGACAACCTCGAGGATAAATCCTACCGCCCGAAAGACATCGAGCGGCGATACCACGAGTTGCAGAAAATGAAAGAAGCCGTCGAGAAAGAGCAGCTTCCCGCCAGGGACGGCCGATAGCCCGTCCTTGTATTTCTCGTTCCATTTTTTCCGTCCGAAAAACATATCCCCCCGGGTGACCCCTCTGCGCCTTCCGACAGGCCCGTGGTGTGCGAATCGGCACGCCGATCCGTGGTTTGGTTCTTGCATCCCTTTGAACCGAACCACCGACCCGAAGGCCGGCGCGGGCAGGTACGTGCGGCATAAGAGGGAGGTCCGTTCGACAGGCGCGAAAACGATGATTGGGACCGACCAACTCGATGACAACCTCAGGCTGGCCGCTTTTGCGCTGGCCCTGATCGCCGTGGCTGTGACGGGGGCCACGGTGGCAAACCAGCTTTCACTGGGCCTGGCCGTTGCGGTGGTGGCGGCCATCATCATTTTCACCTTCAGCTTCATCAGCCAGGAAATCGCGCTCTACATCCTGCTTTTTTCCATGCTTCTCGGGCCGCAGTTTGTTGCCCAGAGTGAAGCGGTTTCATTCTATCGCGGCCGGGGCGTCTCGCTTCGCTTCGATGACTTTCTGATCGCCGTCATCGGGACGGCCTGGCTGATGAAAGTGGCCATCAACAAGGATTTCGGGATCTTCCTGCGAACGCCCCTCAACCTGCCCATCGCCTTATACCTCTTGGCCTGTGTTGTCGCCACGGCGAACGGCTACCTGACCAACCCGCGGGTGAACCCGTCGGTGGCCACATTCTACATTCTGAAATACTTCGAATACTTCGTCGTCTATTTCATGGCCGTCAACCACCTGAAGGAGCGTGAGCAGATCCGGCGTTTCGTCATCACCATGCTTGTGGTCTGTTTCCTGATCTGCCTGTATGGCATCTACCAGATCCCTTCCGGCGTGCGCGTCTCGGCACCTTTCGAAGGGGAGGAGGGCGAGCCCAATACCCTGGGAGGATATCTTGTCATGATGCTCTCCCTGGTGATCGGCCTTCTCGTCACGCAGGGATCTTTCAAAAAAAAGCTGCCGCTGCTGGCCTTGGTTCCGTTCATCCTGGTCCCGCTTGCCGCGACACATTCCAGGGGCTCCTGGGTGGCACTGCCCTTCATGCTCCTGACCCTGATCTTTTTGAGCAAAAGACGCCTGGCGATCATTATCCCCATGCTGTTCATCATCGCGATCTCGCCCCTGGTGCTGCCGAAAAGCGTCATTGAGCGGGCAGCCTATACCTTTACCCAAGCCGAGGAGGAAGGGCAGTTGAAGATCGGCGCCGTGAAGATCGACACTTCCACTTCCGCACGCCTGGAGTCCTGGCACCTGATCCTGACGCAGGATTTCGTCAAGAGGCCGCTGCTGGGCTACGGGATCACGGGGTATTCGTTCGTGGATTGCCAGATTCCCATGATCCTGACCAACACGGGCGTTGTCGGGCTGATCGCTTTTTTCTTCCTGATCTGCATGCTGTTCAGGGCGTCCTTCCGCGTATACCGGACTTGCCGCGACCCCCTTTACTGCGGTCTTGCCCTGGGGCATATGGGCGCCCTCGTGGGCCTGCTTGTCCACAGCATCGGGGCCAACACCTTCATCATCGTCAGGATCATGGAGCCCTTCTGGTTCCTGACGGCCCTCGTGGTCATGAGTCCGGGAATCGAAAGAAGTGCAGAGGATTCAAATCGTACCGGGGTGTCCCCCGTGGCAGGGCCGACGATAGGTAACCGGTGATTGTCGCCGCGCGCATGATTCATGGACCATGGACGGCCTGAGCACCCCGGGGCTCACTTGACGGCCACGACCTCGATTTCCTCCCCGCAGGGGAATCCCGCTGAACAGAAAAGTCGTTCGATCATCCCGAAAACCAACCGACCTCTCCTCCGTCGAGCTTCCTCGTGCCTTTTCAGGTTGTTTTCCCGAATCGCCAGGCTCGTGTCGTAGATGCCCGCGCTGATCTTGCCGACCGTCCGAATCCGGCAGCGCCGAAAAGGGATTTGCCGCAGCAGCCCATCGATACTCCGGGGGGAAAAATGAAAAAGGTGCCTCGGGGGATCGAGACCCGCCCAGTGTCTCCCGAAGAATCGGTGCCCCAGGCTTTCAATGTTTGGCAGGTACAAAACGAGTCGTCCACCGGGTCGCAGCACGCTGTAGCATTCCCGCAGAAGACCGAGCGGGTCGTGTACATGCTCCAGTACGTGATTCAGGCTTATCTCGTCGGCCGTGTCCACGGCGAGGCGGGCCTGTGCAAGGGAGCCGTTGAAGACGGGAATCCCGTGTGTCCGGGCGAGTTCCGATGAGACGGGGTCCGGTTCGATCCCTAGAACATTCCACCCCAAGGACTTCATCCGCGCCAGGAAGTCACCGCGGCCGCACCCCACATCGATGAGCAGGTTGTCCGGCCGGTTCGTGAAAGCGGGGAACCGCTCCGCCAGATCATCGAAGACGGCCCGGTAGCGAAGCAGGTGGATCCGGCCCAGGAAGTCGCCAACCCGGCACAGCCGGTGGTCCCGGTGCAGGTGCCGGTAACCGAAATACCCGCAGAGAATGGCCTCACGAAGCCTGTCACGCAACTCGGCAAGCGGCCTTGCTTGTTCGCCGCCTGATCCGATCCTCTCGTGGGTGTAGTAGTCGAGGTAGCATTCTGAGATACTCTCCAGGCTCGGCCTCGGGTCGATCCACAGGAGTTGGCACCACGGGCATTCCCTGAACTGGAAGCGCCCTGAGACACCGAAGAGCCGGTCCGGCAGATCTGTATATCTGATCCGGCCCGTCTGTCCGCAAATCATGCAGGTGGGGAAGCTTTCCATTTTCATGGCTGATCAAGACCTATGCAGGATCGCGACAAACTGCCCCCTCATCCCCTGATCGATGACCCATCTCCAGAGGACCAGGATGTAGACCGTTGTTGCCGCCAGGATCCCGGCCAGATTGAACGGGTGCAGGAGGTTCCACCCGAAGCTTTTCAGCGCGAAAAAAAGCAGTGCGTAGATGACCAGCGGCGGCAGTCCCCTGGAGGCAAGGTCTGCGCACCACTTCCAATGCGATTCTCCCAGGAGATGCAACGCGGCCCCATGGAGGAGCACCGTATCCATGAAGACCCGAAGCAGCCAGGCCGCCGCGGCGCCGACAATGCCGTACTCCCCGATGAGGAGATACCCGGCGGGCAGGTAGACAACCATCTCGGCCAGATGGAAGAGCGCAGGCCATTGAGGCTTACCCAGACCCTGGAGGACCGTTGCCGCCGGGTAAGCCACGGCGTTCACCAGCCCCGCGATACCCAGAATCAGAAGAACTCCGGTGGATTTTTCGGCAAAATCGGCGCCGATCCACTGGGCGAGAAAAGGGCCGCCGAAATAAAGGAAAAACATCAATGGAGCCGAGTAGAGGAGCAGCAGATAGAGCGTGCTGCGCAGGTAAAGGTCCCGGATGGCCGCAACATTGTTCGACCCCTGCAGGGCGCTGAAGGCTGGAAAGAGCACCGCAGAAAAGGAGGATGGAAGCACCGACAGGCGGTTCATCAGAGAGAAGGGGACGGCATAATACGTCAGGGCCGATACGGAACGCAGGGATGTGATAAAGAGTTTTTCGACATTGGTGAGAATCGGACCAACCATCCCTGAAACGGTCACGAAACTTCCGAACCGGAGCAGTTCCCTGAATGCTTTCCCGTCCCAGCGGGGACTTCCCAGAAAGGGAAAGAGCCTTGCAACGTGATACCCGTAAAGAACGAGGCCGACAAACTGGATGACCACGTTGGACAGAACCACTTCCACCAGCTGAAATCCCTGCTGCAACAGGATCACTGCTGCCGCGATCTGGAGCGTCCCGAGGAGTATCGACAGTCCGTTCAGCAGGTCGAACCGGCCTGCCGCCCGGAGGGCCCCCGCGGCGACACCGATGATCATGGAAATGAGAAAGCCGATGGAGCCGATCCGGAGCACAGCGATGGCCGTCTCCCGAGCATTGGGCGGGATATTGAACAGGCGATCGACCAGGACTTCGGAGGCGGCGATAATCAACAGCATGCCCAGGATCCCCATGAAAAGGTGGGTGATCATGCCGGTCCAGAATGTTTTCAGGATTCCTTCCTCATCGCCCCGGGCCAGATACTCGGCGACATACTTTACCGCCGCTGTGCCCATCCCGAACTGCAGAAATGCAAAATAGTCGATGACAATAGCAATGAGCACGTAGATCCCGTAGAGATCAACGCCCAAGGCATGGATGATGTAAGGGGTGGCCAGGAAAGCAAGAACGAAAAGCCACCCCTGGCCGAGGAAATTCCAGAGGATATTCTCGGTTATCGTTCTCCTTGGCTTTCCCTCTGTTACGGGCGGAAGAGACATGCAGCGCTTGTGCTCACCTTCTGTGGCGACTCTCTTTCGAAGAGAGAAACACTTCAAGAATCGTTCCAACGTCCCTCCCTGCCCGTGCGCGAAGGAAGGTGATGGGAATGCTCACGATGTTCTGCGCCTCATTTTGAAACAGGATTGGACCTGGAAAACAGCCCGATCCAATACCGATCCAGGGAATGACTCTTGCAATGTAGTGGCAGAATATCATTGCGTTTCACTGAATCGGGCCTTGGGTTGCCATGGATATGCTGCATCGATTGTTGGGGATGACGGTCCTTCGGGCCATGCCGGCCATGCGGCTTTGGGAGTGTTCCCTGATCGACAGCGGGCGGCTCATGCGAAATGCCGGCGTCGATGCGGCCCGCCGCTGCGACTACGCGTGCGGCCTCTTCGTTTTCGCAAAGGGGCAAGGGCAGCGGGTGGATCGGTGAGGACTACACCATGAAACAGGAATTCTGCGACAATCTGGCCAAGGTCGTGCCGGCGGCATGGAAGACGCACATCCGGCGCATCCCGGCTGTCGAGGCATTCCTGAACACCGCCGAGCGCCGCCGGATGGAGGAGGAGTACAGGCAGCGCCGCGACACGTATCATCACATGGCCAGGGAACGCGGCCTTGTATACGACGAAGAAACTGTGACCGCCCTCATCCGCGCGCGACTCCGGAACAGAGGATACAGGCCCATCCCCCGCCGCATCGGAGAGCTCCACACGTTTGCCGTCATCCCCATGGTCAGCTGGCACCGGCATCTTCTTCCCGATCTGCGGGAACTGGGACCCCTGACGCTCTTTGACTACACGTCCCTCGGTTACCGGGTCGAGGACATGCTGCGGGCGGATGGAAACACCCTCTGTCTGCGCCGGGAACTGATGGAGCTCCTGTGGGCGAAGCTGTGCGAAACCCATGCGCGCAGGCCCGTTGACTGGGTGTTCTGCTATGCCGGAGGGAAAGACAACTCGGCGGCCCTCTACAGGCGGATCACCGATGAGCTCGGCATCCCCACCGTCAACATCTCGCTCGATGACAAGCACTGCTGGACCGGGCCCTGGATGGGGGATCACCACTCCGGCGCTGTGGGTCTCACGGCCGCCTTTGATCTGTTCGTGACCTCCTCCCGGGTCAGCTGCGAGTGGCACATGGTGGAAGGGGGACGTCCCATCTACATGCCGGAGGGCTTCGATGCTTCCTACTATCGTCCCCGGTCCGGCCCGAGGGATATCCCGGTGAGCTTCATCGGAGCCGCCTACGGCTTCAGGCCCTCCGTCATTGAGTTCCTGCGGACACGGGGAATTTCCGTCGAGGCGTTTGGACAGGGCTGGCCGGGAAACGGGTATGCGGAAGACCCCGTCGGGATCTACAACCGAAGCATCATCAACCTCGGCATGGGGGGAATTCTCGGATCGGAAGAGCTGACGAGCGTGAAGGGGCGGGATTTCGAAGTGACCGGCACGGGGGGAGCCGTCTACGTCACGTCCTACAATCCCGATCTGGCCCGGCACTTTTCCGTCGGAGAGGAGATCCTCTGCTACAGCACCCGGGACGAAATGCTGGAGATCGTCCGTGACTGCCTTGCCCGTCCCGACGAGTGCCGTGAGATGGCTCGCAAGGCGCGGGAGCGCTGCGTGAGCGAGCACCGGTGGCTCCACCGGTACATGAAAATGCTTGAGATCCTGGGGATCTTCCCCGAAGAACCAGCCGTGACGGCCGGACGGAGGCCCCGGTCCGGTGAGATCAGCGACCCTCCTGTCGGGACCGCAGAGGGGGGCAGGGCAGCATGACCGAACCGAAGGTATCGATCATCCTCCCTTTCTACGAAGGGGAATCATGGCTTGAGCGCTCCATGGACAGCGTTCTCTCGCAGGAGGGCGCGTCCTTCGAACTCATCATCGTCGATGACGGCTCTTCCCGGTCACCGGAGGGGCTGGTCCGGTCCTTTCGCGATGAGCGCACTCATTTTTTTCGGATCGACCACGCCGGCAAAGGGGCGGCCCTGAATCGCGGCGCGAGGGAAGCGAAGGCGCCGATCCTGTGTTTCATCGACCAGGACGACGTGATGCTGCCCGGACGATTGGGCCTGCAGCTCGGCGCTTTCTCCGTGCACCCCGAAGCAGAGATCGTCTACTCGGACTACGAGCGGGTTCGCAGCGACGGCACGCTCATCGACCGGTTCGTCAGCGGACCGGCCACGGGGACGGAGTGCCTGCGAGCGATGGTGAAGGGACGGGGGCTCGTGTCCATGCAGACGGTGATGATCCGCAAGGAGACCTTCGGGCGCATCGGAGGGTTCTCGGAAGACATCTCGCTGACGGGGCTCGACGATGCCGAGTTTTTCGTACGCCTTTTTGCCTCGGGGGCTGCTTTGCTCTACCAGCCCGGTGCGGTCCAGCAGTGGGTGAGACACGAGGGGAACTACTCGGAGAGCGAACCGTTCCAGGAGGCTCGCCTTGTGCTGCTGCAACGCCTCGATGCCGCTGCGCGGCAGATTCCCGGTCTTGCAGACCTTCTGCCCTTGTACCGGTATCACAACCTCTTCATGAGAGGGCTGTATTTCCTGCAGAACTCCAGATCGCAGGAAGCCATCGTGGCCTTCAGGGATGTCGTCCGGTTGAGGCCCTGGCACTGGGTCGGGTATTACCTCCTGGCCAAGGCATGGATCCTGGCCCGCTCGCAAGATGCAAACCCCGAAAAGCCGCATGCCCGCCTCTCGGCAGGCAGAAACGTGGGGAAGCGATGAAAGTCCTGGTCATCGGGTATCACAACCCGCACTACCAGACCATTACGGAGTACATCGAACGGGCGGTCGCGTCGCTGGGAAACGAACTGCACGTCTTCGACGTCGGGCGGCGCATCATTCCGGGACGCCTGCGACAGCGGGTTCCCGGGTTGGATAGCCTCGACAGGAAGTGGCTGAATATCAGAGTGACCGCTTGTGCCGAGAAGGTGAGACCCGATCTCTTCATCGTCTCGGGAGGGGACCGGATCGAGGCCTCGACGGTCCGACACATTCGACAAACCGGGATCGCAACCGCGCTCTGGACGACGGATGCGCCGGCTCAATTCGATCCGATCCTCCGGATCGCTCCTCTCTTCGAGCGGATCTTCTGCCAGGGGACGGAGGCCATTGAAATTTTTGATCGAGCGGGCATCCGCGGGGCTTGCTGGCTCCCCATGGCCTGTGATCCGGCGATTCACTTCCCGGAGACCCTGACGGAGAGGGAGCGCGCGGAGTACGGCCACGACGTCGCATTCGTGGGGTCTTACTATCCTGTGCGCGAAGCCCTCTTCGAGGGGCTTGCGGGCCTTGACTTCGCCATCTGGGGACCGGGGTGGGAGCGGCTCCGCAAGGACTCTCCGCTGCGTGCCTGCGTCAAAGGCACTCACACGAAGCCGGCCGCCTGGAGAAAGATCTACAGCGCCTCCCGGATCGTCCTGGCGACGCACTATCGGGATCCGCAGCGGCGATTCCCCGTCCATCAGGCGAGCCCGCGTGTTTTCGAGGCGATGGCCTGTGGCGCTTTCGTCATCACCGACCGGCAGCGCGACGTACTGGAGCTCTTTCGAGACGGCGAGCACCTCGTCACCGCCGAAGGGAAAGCGAGCCTCCGCGAAAAAGTGGAGTACGCTCTGTCCCGCCCCGCAGAGCGGGAGCGGATCGCCGCCGCGGGCAGGCAGGAAGCCCTTGCCCGGCATACCTACGAGCAACGGCTTGAGACCCTCTTCGACGCGCTGCGCGGGATACGGACCGATCCGCTGCCTGCGCGGGAGGATCACCACGGCGGCCCGCCGAAGTTGTGGAAAAGGGGGGCCGGGGCGGCATGAAGCTGATTGTCACTGTCGATACGGAGGCAGACAACCAGTGGGCCTACGATGGCCGCATCTTCCTGGAGAATCTGCAATGTCTGCCGCGCTTCCAGGCTCTCTGCGAAAAGCATGAGTTCGTGCCGACGTATCTGCTTGCCTGCGAGGTCCTGGAGGACAAGGCATTCGTCGTGCGCCTCAATCAGTGGCGCCGAAGCGGCAGGGCCGAGGTCGGCGCCCATCTTCAGCCCTGGACCACTCCGCCCTTCATGGCCGAGGAGGAAAGGGACAGGGCCATGCAAACCTTCCCGAGTGAATTGCCGGCGTCATGGTTTGCGCGGAAGCTTTCGAACCTCACGGAGCGGATCGGGGATGCGACCGGGGAGTCCCCGCGAAGTTTCCGGGCGGCGCGGTGGGGTCTCAACGGCTCCATGGTGAGAGCGCTTGCGGAGAAGGGCTATATCGTCGATTGCTCCGTCACGCCCAAGATCTCCTGGAAGGACCAGCGAGGCATGACCGGCGGGACCGGCGGGCCGGATTACCGCCGCGCGCCCTTAGTGCCCTTCGAGCTTTCGACGGAAGACGTCTGTTGCCCAGGTCGCTCGGGGATCCTGGAGGTCCCCGTGACGGTGATCTACACGGGGTCTTTGATCCGCGAGAGGGGGTGTCTGTCGAAGGGGTTCGCCCGGTTGCCGGAAGGACCGGTCAAGGAGGTCCTGGACCGACTTGTCTTCGGGAGAAAGTGGCTTCGCATTTCCCGCGAAAGCAGGACGGGAGACTGGGAGAAGATCCACGACGCAGCCGTGCGAAACGGTCTCGACGTGCTGGAATTCATGATCCACTCCTCGGAACTCATGGCGGGCGGAAGCCCCTTGTCGAGGAACTCGGATGACGTGGAATTCATTTACGCCCGGCTCGAAGAGATGTTTTGCTGTCTGAAGGCCCGGGGAGTCACAGGATGCACCCTGTCGCAATATGCATCGAATCCAATGAAGAGAGTCGCGGGCGCAGTATGAAGATCCTGCTGTCGGGATACCACAACCCTCACTACGAGACGGTCACGGAGTACATGGAGCGGGCCCTGGTGACACTGGGCCATGAACTCCTGTCGTTCGACGACCGCTGCCATCTCGTTCCGGGGAGGCTGCGTGAACGCTCCGCCCTTCTCAGGCGCCTCGACCTCGAGTGGATCAACCGAAGGCTCCTGGCCCGCGCACGAAGAAGCGGTGTCCGGGCCGTTTTGGTGACCGGAGGCAGCCGAATCCTGGGCGGGGCGGTCAGACAATTGCGCAGTCAGGGAGTGTTCACCTTGCTCTGGACGACGGATCCCCCGATCGATTTCGGGCCGATCCTGCAGGCCTCTCCCAGCTACGATCACGTCTTCTGTCAGGGGACGGAGGCCGTCGAAATCCTCCACCGCGAGGGGGTTGCGAAAACGCGGTGGCTCCCCGTGGGATGCGACCCGGAACGACATCGCCCCGCAGAGCTCAACGACACCGACCGGCGCCTATACGGCAGCGACGTCGTCTTTGTCGGTTCCCACTATCCGGAACGGGAAACGCTCTTCGAGGCCCTGGCCGACTTCGATCTCGCAATCTGGGGCCCGGGCTGGAAAAGTCTCCGGAGCGGATCCCCTCTCAGGAAGTGCCTCCGGGGCGAGCACACGACCCCGGACGAGTGGCGCAAGATCTACAGTGCAAGCCGGATCGTCCTGGCGACGCACTACCAGGATCCGCAGCGACGGTTCCCCGTCCACCAGGCAAGCCCGCGAGTCTTCGAGGTGATGGCCTGCGGCGGCTTCCTGATCTGCGACAGGCAGCGGGACATCTTCAGTCTCTTTTGCGACGGGGAGCATCTTGTCGGCCTGGACAACGGTGCCGATCTTGCAAAGAAAGTACGATATTACCTCGACCATCCCCTGGAAAGGCAGGCGATTGCCCGCAAGGGGCATGAAGAGGTCATGCGCAGGCATACCTACGTGCACCGGATCGAAGCGCTGCTGGCGGCATTAACGGGCCCTGATGAAAGCAGATAGGAAAACCATTCTCCATATCGTGGAAGATCTCCGGATCGGCGGGCTCGAGCGGGTCATCCAGAGCATCGTGCTGGGCCTGGACCGGGGAAAGTACGATGTCGAGGTCTGGTGTCTGGCCGGGGGCGGGGAGATCGCAGACGAGATTTCTGAACAGGGCATCCCGGTGAAGGTCCTGGGGATGAAGTCCTATTACAACCCCCGCAGAATCCTGGATCTTGCGTTCCTGCTGCAGGAGGCTGAAATCGACCTGATCCACAGCCACGGTTACTTTGCCAGCACCTTCGCTCGCCTGGCGGGCCTGAAGGCGGGCAGGGCCGCCATGGTCCGGCATATGCACACCACCGATCATCGGTTCAGCCCGAGAAACATGCGGATCGAAGCGCTTCTGTCGCTTTACACGGACCGGGTCATCTGCGTCTCCCGGGCCGTCAAGACTTTCGCCGTGGAGACGCTGGGCATCCCCGAAATACGGACCTGCGTGATCTACAACACGGCCTTCGCAAAAGGGAACGGTTCGCAGGGTGCGGGCCTGGAGGCACGAAGGGCGGCGCTGGGCATCCAGGCCGATGATTTCGTCATCCTTGCCCTGGCCTCCCTGAAGCGCAACAAGGGACACGAAGTGCTGCTCCACGCCTTGCCGCAGCTGCGGCAACAGCTCGTTGGGATCAAGTGTCTCTTCGTCGGGGAAGGTCCCCTCCGGGGGGAGCTCGAAGCGGAGGCGCAACGGCTGGGTCTTGCCGGGCATGTCGTTTTCACGGGGCTGCAGAGCGATGTGACCCCTTACCTGGAAATGGCCCACACCCTTGTCCTGCCTACCCTGTACCGGGAAGGCCTGAGTGTGGCCCTGATCGAGGGGGCAGCGGCCGGTTTGCCCCTTGTCGGATCAAGGCTGGGCGGCATTCCCGAAGTCATCGAACATCAGGAAAACGGGTTCCTCGTGCGGCCGGGAGATGCCGCCGATCTCGCCGCCGCGATCGGGCAGTTGATCGCAAACCCGGATCTGCGGGGGCGCATGGGGAGGGCCAGCCGGGAGATGTACAAAACCCGGTTTTCCCAAGGGATCATCCTCCGCAGAATCGAAGAGCTCTATGACCGGCTCTTGAAGGCAAAAAGCCATGAGGCGTGACCCCGTGAACATCCTTTGCTTCTCCAGTTTCGGCCACTTTCGCTGGGGAGGCCAGAAAAGCCTCTACGGCCTGGTGAGCCAACTGCAGAGGGATCACTTTCGGCCTCACGTGGTGGTGCCGTGCGAAGGGGAGCTTGCACAGCGCCTGAGGGAGCTGTCCGTGCAAGTCATCGTCCATGAACTGCCGGAGATCGCGCTTGACAGGGCGGCCGATGACATCGGTTCGTTCCGGTTTCTGCTGGACGTTGTGGAGCGCTACGGAATCGACGTTCTCCATACCGACGGCCCCCGAAACACCTTCTTTGCCGGCATGGCTGCGAAAAAGAAGGGCTTGCCCCTCGTCTGGCACATCCGGGCCTTCGACCGGGACCGTTACGATCGCCTGCTTTATGGCCTCTCATCGAGGCTGATCCTCGTGGCCGACTGCCTGAGGGAACGTTTTAAATGGGTCCGGGACGATGGCAAGTTTATCACCATTTACAACGGCATCGATCCGGGCGAGTTTCAGCGAGTGAGCGATGGTGCAGGGCTTCGCGGGGATCTCGGGATCGGAGGCGACAAGCTGCTCATCGTTTCCGTGGGCCGCATCGAACCGCTGAAGGGACAGATTCACCTCGTCGGTGCCTGCGGCCGCATCGGGGAGTCGTTACCGGAATTTCGTCTTCTTTTCGTCGGGGACACCGTCGACCCGGCTTATCGCAGGGAATGCGAAGCCATGGCATCGACACTGGGGATCGCCAGACAGGTCGTCTTTGCGGGAGAGCATGACGACATCGCCGGAATCCTCGGCTGTGCGGACCTCTTCGTGCTTCCCTCTCTCTACGAGGCTTTTCCCCGTGCCGTCATCGAGGCCATGGGGGCCGGGCTTCCGGTCATTGTTACCGATGCCGGAGGATGTCCCGAGGCGGTCGAAGAGGGCCTGTCGGGCTTCGTCGTGCCGGCAGGAAATCCGGAAGCGCTCGCAAGCAGGATTCTCCAACTCGGGAAGGACCGGGAGCTTCGCCAGAGGATGGGCGCCCGGGGACGCCAGCGGGCGAAGACGCTTTTCGATATCCGGGAAAACGCGAGAAAAACGGAGAGGCTCTACAATGAAATCCTCCGGTGAGAATTCCCTTTCCATCCATGGCCTGTCCTGTGATCTCTGCTCGGGAGAGGCGTTTCGCGTCGTCGAGGAGGATCCCCCTTTCCGGGTGCTCCGCTGCCTGCGGTGCTCCTTGACGTTTGTGCACCCTGTTCCCGAAGGGGTGGCCCTGGCGGGGCACTACGACGGGGACTACTACCACGAATGGATCGAGCACCAGCGGAAGCGCCGGGTGGCCATGTGGCGCAAGCGGCTCGACAAGGTCGAAAAAGCGGCACACCGGGGCCGGCTTCTCGACGTAGGATGCGGCGAAGGGGTGTTTCTCTGCGAAGCGGCCGCGAGGGGTTGGACGACCTGGGGGACGGAACTTTCCCCCTATGCCGCACGTCACGCCTCGTTGGCCCTCGGTCGAGAAATCTTCTGCGGTGAGCTCTACGATGCCTCCTTCCCGCGAGAATTCTTCGACGTGGTCACCCTGTGGCACGTCCTGGAGCATGTGAGGGAACCGGCGCGGTACCTGGCAGAGATCCGGCGCGTCATCCGGCCGGGAGGACTCCTGCTGATCGCCGTTCCCAATGTGGATGACGTCTTTATGCAGGCGGCCTATCGCATCGTTCGGGGTCGCCCGCTGAGACTTTTTTCGAAAGAGGACAGGGAAATCCACCTCTACCATTTTTCCGCCAGGACCATCGGCATGTACCTGGAAAAAGGTGGGTTTTCCGTCAGTCGCGTCGGACCCGATTTCGGGATTGTTGAGCCGGGAAAGCGGCTGATCAACGCGGCTGCCGCAGCCTGCAGATACCTGGGGGGCCCGAGGGGTTACAATTCGCTGGAAATCCATGCCCGGCCAGCCGGTTCGTGATAGGCGAACATGAATGAAATCCTGAAATCCGTTTATCTCAACCTGCGGGGAAGCATCCTCCGTGCAGCCGGGCATTGCGTCCGGCAGCAGAGGGAGGCACCCGCGCAGCCCGGCTCCATCAAGAGGATCCTTTTTATCCGCCTCGACAGGATCGGCGATGTCGTTCTTTCAACGCCGGCCCTCAGGGCGCTGAAACAGCATTTCCAGGGCGCTGAGCTTACCGTTATTCTGCGCTCGTCGACGCGGGGGCTCGTGGAACACAACCCCTTTGTCGACCGGATCATCACCGTTGACAGCGCCGGGGATCTCATCGGGGTGATCCGGGAACTGCGGGCCTGCCGGTTCGATCTGGTTGTCGATCCTTACGACGACTGGCCTCTCGAGTCGGCCCTCGTCACGGGACTGAGCGGTGCGGGGGTTCGAATCGGCTACGCCGTGGCCGGACGGGAGGCCTTCTTTACCGTGAGGCTCCGGAAGCCGGGACCGGAGAGGCACATGACGGACGTGGTCATGGACAGCCTCAAACCGCTGGGGATTTCTCCGGATGATGTGCGCCCGAAGGTTTTTCTCGCGAAAGGGGAGCTTGAGTCGGCACGGAAGTGGCTCCATGAAAGACGAAACGGCAGCCTGCCTTTCATTGGATTCCACCCGGGTGCATCCTGCGAAACGCAGCGCTGGCCCGTGGAATATTTCTCGGAGTTGGGAACCCTCCTGCTTCGCGAAGGGCGAAGGGGCCTCATCCTGTTTGGAGGGCCTGCTGACAGGCAGCTTGTAGACGCGATGGCCAGGCGAATCGGTGACACGGTGTTGACCTTCATCACCGGAGACATCCAGCGATTTTCCGCCCTGGCGGCGTGCTGTCAGCTTCTCATCTGCAACAACTCCGGGCCTCTTCATGTGGCATGTGCCCTTGGAATCCCCACGGTCTCCTTCATGGGGCCCTCGGTGAAAGAACGCTGGTCACCCCGGGGGGACATGCATCGGGTTCTACGAATGAATGATCTGCCCTGCATCGGCTGTAACAGAGGTTCGTGCTCGATGCAAACCCATGACTGCATGCGGCTGATCACACCGGAAAAGGTCATGGAACGGATCAGGGATTGGGCGTAATGGAAATAAGAGCCGGGGATTTCAATGAAGATGATGACGGGGTCGACGCCTAGACAGATGGCTCTCATCGTCATGACGGGCTATATGGTCGTCGGATTCATTCTGATGAATGTATATCCGCATCAGATGACGACCGATAGTCTCTCTTATATTTCGATCGCGCAAAAATACGCCCGGGGTCATTTCCACGATGCCATAAACTGGGTGTGGTCCCCCCTGATCTCATGGCTGCTGGCGCCGTTCGTCCTCATGGGCATTGCCCCTCTCTATGCGATAAAAATAATCGGACTGATGACGGGCATGGCGGGATTCCTTGCCTGCAGGCAGATATCTCAGGAATTCGACATTCCGGATCAGATCCAAACCATACTATTCTTTGCGCTGATCCCGATGTTCTATGCGTTCACCCTGACCAATCCCAATCCGGATTTTCTGGTTGCCGTTATTCTCCTGTTTTATGTCAGGCGGGTCCTGGCCGAAGATTATGGGAAAAGCGATCAAGAGGGCCTGTGCTGCGGCTTACTTGGCGCATTGGCTTATTTTGCAAAGGCCTATGCCTTCCCCTTTTTCATTCTGCATTTTACCCTCATGAACCTTTGCCGATACTACGGCGCCGCGGAGCCTGCGTTGAGGAAGAGGATATGGCGTTCTTTCGGGTCGGGGATGTTAACCTTTATGCTCGTTGCATCTCCCTGGATATACGCCCTGTATGAAAAATATGATCAGCTGACGTTCAGTACCATCGGGTCTTACAACTTCCAGCTTGCCAATAGTGAGCCCGGGAGTTCTTTGTTACTTTCCGGTTTTTCGGCTCCGACCAACCCGACAGCGATCAGTGCGTGGGAAGACCCCATGCGAATGGCCGAAGGGCGCTGGAAACCCCTTGACCTGCCACGAACCATTCAAAATACGTTATCCGCCACTTGCGCAAATGTCTTGAAGACCTTAGAGGTCTACCAGGCAGGCTCCCTGTTCTCGGCAACCATCATTCTTTTTTCCATGGGCGGTCTGCTCGGGCTTGCCAGAAGAGAGCTTCTCGGACATAAGGTTTTTCTTGCCGTGCTGACGATCATCATTCATCCGTCAGGATACCTGCCACTTTTAGTGGACAGGCGGTATTTGTATCTCGACATCCTGCTGATTCTTGTTTTGGGGGCTTACTGGTTAAACCGGTATCCTTTCAGCACGCATCAAAGAAAAATTGCCGCGATCACCATTCTTTCCCTGTCTTTCGCATTGACACCGGTGCGTGATCTTCGTGCCTGTCTGTTTATGAACCAGGAGGCTTACGACCTCTCCGTTGCCTTGAAAGAAATGGGTGTCGGCGGCCATGTCGGATCCAACGGCAACTATGATCAATCTCTGTTCGCCACCTATTTTATCTCAACCAACAGGGAGGCAAAGTATTTAGGCGTATCGCCACCGGGAGTTACAAAGAATCAGCTGGCCATCGATTTCAAGAATTACGGGATCGATTATTATCTTTGCTGGAAGGATCACCCCTGTCATCTTGATTCGGGATATCCGGAAATAGCAGGACCCGGCTTGAAGCCTCTGAGTGTATACCGGGTAAAGTGATCGAAAGAGAGGGCTACTTGCTGGAGGGTCATCTGAAAAGAACAGTCCGAGGTTCTGACCGTCAGCGGCTGCAATCAGGGCCGTTGCATTTTGCGCGATGCAGACTCACGAAGGCATGCTTCAGAGCAAACCGGAGGGGGTGCTCGGGGTGATCCGGAAAACAGGTGTCCAGGGTTTCCATGAAAAAATCCGGTGCAACAATGACCGCTGAGAGATGTCTGATCTGCAGAGAAACAACCGCCAGGGAATTGCACTCCCAGGGGGATTTTTCCTATCTGCGCTGCCTGCGCTGCGGGCTTGTCTACCTGCACCCGCAGCCCGATTTAAGCCGCCTGCGGGACCTCTATGCCGGTAATGCGCAATGCACGGTCGATACGGGCATTGACCCAACGGGGGAAGAGATCATTCACAGGAGCCGGTTTGCCTGCGAACTGGGCCGGATCGAGAAACTGAGATCGCCGGGGCGTATCCTCGACATCGGGTCCGCCTGGGGGTTCTTCCTTGCCGAGGCAAGAGAACGGGGCTGGAAAACCTGGGGTGTGGAGCTTTCCCGCGAAGAGTCCGTTTATGCCCGAAGCCGATTCGGTCTGGATGTCTTTACAGGTAAGCTTGCGGAAGCCCGGCTTCCGGCGAGCCATTTTGACGCGGTGACCCTCTGGCATGTGCTGGAACACATTCCCGACCCCCTGGCGGAGCTCGCAGAAATCCGGAGGATCCTCCGGAATGACGGCCTGCTGGTTGTCAGCGTACCGACCCCCTGGAGCGCAGCCGATTATTCGTCAGATGCCATTCCCCTTCATCTCTTCTATTTCGACAAGGCCACGTTGACAGCCCTTGCCCGGAAGGCCGGTTTTCGTGTTCTGCGGATTGAAGGACAGAGCAGCTCGGGCGTGATGGCAAAGTTGAAAAAGGCAGGCATCCGTGACCCCCGGGGTGTCGTGGTCCGCCACTGGCGCGCCCTGTCGAAGCTCAGGAAAATGCTCCACGCCATGACAAAGCACCTCGGCCATCCCAGAGAGATTACCCTTTATGCGGTCCCGTCGGATCGGTAGGGGAGCCAGTGCCGTGGGCACCGGACATGAATGGGAGATCAAGCGATTTTCGGGCCCGGCACTTCCTGTTCTCTCTCCGGGTCGTGACGGGAATTCTTGCCGAGGCGGCCACCCAGTCCATCCGTGACTTCCTTCAGAATGGCCCGTTCCGTTTCCTTGTCTCAAAGCTGGGGACCTCAAGAGCTGAGTTGGACAGCAACTTCTGGCGGTACGGAATCGATTATTATCACTGCTCGGCGGACCATTTCTGCATTCTGCTCCCGGGGAATCGCGTGATCCAGCCTGACGGAGTCGAAACCCTCCGCGTATACCGCATCCGTTGACCGCTAACCTGCTGGTATGTTTCTTGCTGATTTCTTTCAGGAATACGTCTGCCCCTTGGCCGGCTATCAAACGGGATCTGACCTTCGTGAATCAGCCGCTCCAAAAGATACTGATTGTCCTGATTGCCGGTATCGGTGATCTCGTCCTGGCTTCGAGGGGCATCCGTGCTATCCGCAACGGACATCCCGGCGCCGAGATTCATCTGCTGACCAGCACCGACGCTGCGCCGCTGGCGGTAAACTTTGGCTACGTCGACCGTGTGTGGGCTTTTCCGATACGGGAATTCAGGAAAGACAGGCGTTATGCCGCCGATATCCTGAGACTGGCCAGAGTCCTCAGAAAGATCAGGTTTCGGGTGATGCTGAATCTTTACGCTGTCGAGTCCATCGCGGGGGCCCTGAAGATGGGACTCCTGTTTCAGGTACTGGGGGCCGAGCGGAAGATCGGCCACGACAGCCATGGTTTCGGGCGATTCCTGACGGAGAAGGTGGACGGGAGTGTCTTTCGCGGTCGCCATGTCACGGAGGCCATGATGGAGATCGCTGTGAAGGCCGGAGGGATCCCTGATGAAAAGGGGATCGAGGTTTTCTGGGGCGGTGGCACGGAAACGAAATGGACAGACCTCTTCGGCCGTCCGGAAACGGCGGGCAGCCTCGTCGTGGGAATAAACCCGGGGGGCGATCGAAGTAACAGGCGCTGGAACCCAAACCGGTATGCAGAGGTTGCGGACCGGCTTGCGGAGGGCGTGGGAGCCCGGATTGTCCTTCTCGGCGGGCCCTCGGAAACAGGGGTTGCCCGGTCTATCGAAAGCATGATGCAAAATAAGCCGATCAATCTGTCGGGGCGGCTGAATCTGGATGATCTCGCTTATGTTCTCAGCAAGCTCGACCTGCTGATCACAAACGACAGCGGTCCCATGCATATGGCTGCGGCACTGGGGGTTCCTCTCGTGGCCGTCTTTGGTCCCGAGGATCCCGCGCGTCTGGGTCCCTGCACCGACCCCCGTTTCTATCGAATCGTTTCGGGGTTCGTTCCTTGCAGTCCCTGTAAGAAGTCCACCTGCGACAGCATGCTTTGCCTCGATGCGGTTTCTCCCAATGACATTCTGGAGCAGTGCGAGAGCCTTATGGGGGAGTTTTCATGCGGTAAAGGAGTGCGATTCGGCGCACCGACAGATGTGCGTGAATCTGCAATCGAAAAAAAGGCCGGATTTTAGAATCGACGTGCGGGATCTGCGGAGCGGACATCAGAAAATGACACTCTACGCCTTTTCCGACGGTTGCGGGCTATCGAGAGACGTCACGCCGGAGCATTGCTGATGGCACGTTCATCCGCCACGACCGAAAGGATCATCGGCCGCGCCATGCCGAAAGAGAGCATGGTCATGGTCCTCCTTTACGGTATTGGCGCGGGCCTTCTCTCTCCCTTTTTCCGCTACCGGATCGATCCGGATGCCATCTCGTACATTTCCATCGCCCAGAAGTACCTCAGGGGGGAGTGGACCGATGCCGTCAATGGGTTCTGGGGACCTCTGTACTCATGGCTCCTGATCCCCTTTCTGGCCTGCGGGATGGAGCCCATGGCGTCGGCTGCGCTGTTGTCAATCCTGATCGGGCTCTTTGCGCTGGCAGGGGCTGTCCTGCTTTTGGGCCGCTTTGAATCGAGCGAGGCTATCCGCCGCGGGGTCATGTTGGCGCTCGTTCCCGTATTTCTCTGTTTTGCACTGTCCATTCGCTCGCCGGATCTATTGGTCGCAGGACTTCTCTGTTTCTACTTCTACCTGATCTTCGATCCGGAATACGGCGGGCGACGCGGGGACGGCATCCTGTGCGGGGCCCTCGGTGCGCTTGCCTACCTGGCAAAGTCCTATGCCTTCTTCTTTATCCTGCCCCATTTCATTCTTCTCAGCATTTTACACATGCACTATGCCGCCGATCACGGGGCGAAAGGGAAGATTCTGAAGCACCTTCTGATCGGGCTTCTTGCTTTTTCCCTGCTTTCGGGCCTCTGGATCACCGTGATCAGCCAGAAGTACGGCCGCCCGACCGTGGGTACGGCCGGTGCGTATAACCATGTCCGGACGAATCCGGCATCCTGGGGATCCTTCTACCTGGAGGGTGTCATCGCAGCTCCGCCCAATAAAACCGCCGTGAGCATCATGGAAGACCCCACAGACCTTCCCGTACCGACATGGAATCCCTTCGAATCTCCCGAGGCCCTGGCCTACCAGGTCACGGTCATCGTGAAAAACATTCATGACATCTTCCTCCACTGCAACCGGGTTTTCCCGCTGACGGCAGCGGTCGTCATGGGCTATATCCTCCTTGTCGCTTCCAGGCATAACCCACGCCGGGGGCGGCAGCCGGTCCTCTTTCCGCTCTTGACCCTTCTCACGTTTCCCGCAGGTTACACCCTTTTTGTCGTCAACGAGCGTTATCTCTGGATCCTCTTCATCCTCTTGATCCTGATGGGGGCGCACCTGCTGTCGCTCGTCCTGCGAAGCGAGCCGCTAGCGAAGCCCATCGTGCGTCGAGTGGCCCTGCTGATCTTCGTGCTCACCTTCACGATCGTGCCGGTCAAGACCCTCGTCAAGGAGGCCGCATTGTACGAAGGCAGGGATCGATATGAGTTGAGCAACCGGATCAGCGCACGCGTTGCCCTGTCTGGACGACTGCTGTCAGACGGGGAGTGGGCGAAGACCCAGAGGATCGCCTTTCACCTGGGCTGTCAGTATTACGGGGCTGCGGGAGACGAGCTCAAGAAGTCCAACGCGGGAGAGATTCTCAGAGGGTACGGGATCGACCACATCCTGTTGTGGCGCTACGCGGATGACGAGCTGCCGGCGCTTCGCGGGTATCGTGAAATCAGCCGGGGGGAGTTTCCGGGGCTGCGGATCTATTCGTTGAACCGCGAAACGGGTGTGGATTGAGAATGCGGACAGGAAAAACACGCAGTGTAAGAAACGGTTTGGTCAACGGAATCCTCGTCCTTGCCTCGATTGCGGCGGCGGTTCTCATCACCGAGGTGGTGCTTCGTTTCACTCCCTATGCTGGCCTTGTCGGGGCGGACCCGTTCCCGCCCCGCGACTATTATGTTCAGGACCCGGTCAATGGCTATGATATCGCGGATCAATGCGGGAAGAGACCCTTCCGGATCAAGGGCGGTGAGCTGGAGATCTGGAGCAACGAACTGGGATGCTTCGATGAGCCATACGGGGGTGAGGAGCCCTTCATGCTTCTCGTCGGCGACAGCTTCAGTTGGGGCTATGCTCCTTTCGAGCATCTCTGGGGCCGCGTGGTCGAGGAGAAGACCGGCCTGAGGGTCCTGAAGTGCGCGGTGCAGGGTTACGGCACGGCGGACGCGATGCGGAAAGCCGAAAAGGTCGTGAACCGCCTGGGAAAGAAACCCTCCGTGATCCTTCTAGGATACTTTCTCAATGATCCCATAGACGATTACCTCCATCCGCGCAATTCGATTGTCGAGGGGTACCCGCTGGAATCGAAGGCCATAGCCGATCTGTCCTCGGGTTCGGTCATCGTGAAGAACATGGAAACCCTCCAACAGGAACTCCGATCCTGGCAGCAGTTCGGCGTTCCCACGCCTCCCCGCCACCCAGCCCTGAAGATTGTGAAAAAGTGGCTCTCCGAGAATTCAGTCCTGTACAGGATGATGCAGCCGCCAATCCTTGCCCTTCTGGAGCGCTCGACATCCCTGAGAGGGATGGGTACCGCCCTGGTCGATGAGCCGTCTCCCAGACTGGCCATGGGCAACCTGCCGTACACGGAGCCCGGCCGCTACCTCTGGCTGGACGGGGCCCGGAAAGAGAATCACTCAAACCTCCGCAAGCTCAAGACCTGGGCCGACCAACGGGGAGCAAGGCTCCTTGTCGTTCTCATCCCTGCGCGCGAACAAGTGTATCCTTTCCTGTCCGGGCAGAAAGATCTCGATGTGACACTTCCAACGCGGTTGATGACGGACTTTCTCGATCGGGAGAAGGTGGATTACATTGATCTGCTTGCCGCTTTCGTTCCGGTCGCCGACCGCAAACCCAGACGCTTCCTCGACCCCCATCGGGATCTCTATTGGGCCATGGACAGTCACTGGAACGCACGGGGGAGCCGGCTGGCCGGCCTGCTCGTCGCGCGCCATCTCGTGGACCGGAATCTTGTCGGAGTTCCCGACCGGCAACTACGGCTGCAGGAAATCGACCGGGCGATTCGGGCGCACATCGGTGTGCAGTGAGTCGGCCCTTTCCGTGTCTCTGCCCTCATCCTCGAAGGTGCCGAACCTCCGTGCCGTGGTATGTTTCTTGCTGATTTCATGACGGATAAAGCGCGGTTTCCGTCCGGCAGTCATCGCTGGCCCCAACCCTGACGGTCTTGGCCGTGAAATCGTTTGCGGTCCCTGCGGGCCGAGGCCCGTTGCTGGAAGCAGGGAGATCGCGAGGACGGAAGAAGATCATGTGCGGAATCTGCGGAGCGGTGATGACAAACGGCAGGCGGCTCGATGAGCCGGCCCTGCGGCGCATGACCGACGTCATGACCCACCGGGGGCCCGACGGGGCCGGTATCCACCTCCAGCATGGGGCGGACCTCTCCGTCGGGCTCGGACATCGCCGACTCTCCATCATCGATCTCACCGAGGCGGGCCGCCAACCCATGTCGAACGAGGACGGGACGATCTGGCTCGTTTTCAACGGCGAGATCTACAACTACCCGGAACTTCGCCGGGAGCTGGAAAGCCGCGGCCACCGCTTCCGCTCGAACACGGACAGCGAGGTCATCGTCCACCTCTACGAGGAGGAGGGGATCCAGTGCGCTCGAAGGCTCGCGGGCATGTTTGCCTTCGCCGTCTGGGACGAGCGGATGGGCGCGCTCATCCTGTGCCGCGACCGCATCGGCATCAAGCCCCTCGTCTGGTGGCATGACGGCAGCACCTTCCTTTTTGCCTCGGAAATCAAGTCGATCCTGCAGCACCCCGCCGTGGAGAGGCGGATCGACTGGCAGGCACTCGGGCTATACCTCACCTTCAACTACATCCCGGCCCCCTTCAGCATCTTCGAGAACCTCCGGAAGCTCCTGCCGGGGCAGACCCTCTGCTTTTGCGGCGGAACGGTCAGCACCGGCGAATACTGGAACATCGATCACGCGGGGCTTGCGGACCGCGCGGAGCTTGGGTTCAACGAACAGAAGACGCGACTTTTCGAGTCGATGGATGAAGCCGTCCAAAGCCACATGATCGCCGATGTTCCCGTGGGGGCCTTTCTCAGCGGCGGCATCGACTCGAGCATCATCGTGGGCCTCATGGCGAGGCATTCCTCGAGACCCGTGCAGACCTACACCATCGGCTTTGCGGACATGCCGCTCTTCGACGAGCGATCCTGGGCCCGCGAGGTGGCCCGCTTTCACGGCACCGAGCACCGGGAGTTTGCCCTCAGCGCCCGCGACGTGCTCGAAGCCATCCCCGGGGTACTGGACTCCTTTGACGAGCCCTTCGCCGACTCCTCGGCACTGCCCACCTGCATCGTCTCCCGGGAGACGGCGAAAAGCGTCAAGGTCGCCCTTTCCGGCGACGGCGGCGACGAGCTCTTCGCCGGATACCGCATGTACGCCGGCGAACGCTGGGCAACGCTCTACAACCTCATCCCGGGTGCCGTTCGCCGATGTGTCATCGAGCCCCTGGCCGGAATGCTTCCCGATTCCCGGGAGACCCTGCTCACCGATTACGCCCGCCGGGTGAAGAAATTCGTCAGGGGGGCGGGGCAGCCCTTCGAGAGACGCTTTCTTGCCTGGAACGAGATCTTCGGCCGCGCCGCGCGGGAAGAGTTGCTGCGGATGCGGCCGGATGTGAACTTCTCCCTGGGCGAGGAGATCCTCCGCGAGCGGCTCCGGGAGCGCGAGGACGACCCCGTCAACCGGATGCTCTACGCCGACGTGAAGGAGTCGCTGCCCGGCGACATGCTCAAAAAGGTCGATCACATGAGCATGTTGAGCTCCCTGGAGGTCCGCGTGCCCTTCCTGGACCACCGGGTCTGCGAGCTGGCCTTCTCCATCAGCGGGGGCCGGAAGCTGCGCAACGGAAAGGGCAAATTCATCCTCGTGGAGACCTTCAAGGACCTGCTGCCGCCCTCGCTGCACAACCGCCCCAAGTGGGGCTTCGAGATGCCGCTCTCCGCCTGGCTGCACGGCGATCTGGGCGGCCTGATCGACGAGCACCTCGATCCGGAGCGGATTGGCCGCCAGGGGATCTTCGATGCGGGGGCGGTCTCGCGGCTCGTGCGGTCTTTCCGGGAGCGCCGCTCCGATCCCTCGTGGCAGCTCTGGAACCTCATCGTCTTCCAAGTCTGGCACCAGAAATACATGACAGGCAACCCATGAGCAAGACCCGCGTCATCCACGTCATCACGCGCTTCGACAAGGGGGGATCCGCCGAGAACACCTACCTCACCGCGGCGGCTCTTGACCGGTCGGTCTACGAGATTCAGCTGGTCATCGGGCCGTCGGACGAATCCGGGATGGGGCCCCGGGAGAGGGCATGCGTCGAGGAAAATCTCGCGCGGCTGCGGGCTCGGGGGGTCAAAATCTTGACTCTAGCGAAACTGGTGAGGCGGGTAAGCCCCGTCAACGATCTGAAGGCCCTTTTCGCCCTGTGGCGGCTTTTTCGCAAAGAGCGCCCCGCGATCGTCCACACCCACACCTCCAAGGCGGGGATCGTCGGCCGCTGGGCGGCCCGGCTCGCGGGGGTCCCGGTCATCGTCCACACGCCGCACGGCCACGTCTTCTGGGGATACTTCGGCCCCGCGAAAACCCGTTTTTTCGTCCTCCTCGAGAGGCTTTCGGCCCTCGTCACGGACCGGCTCGTCATGCTGACGGACCAGGAGCGGCTCGATCACCTGCGCGCAGGCGTTGCGCCGGAGGAGATGTTTATCACGATCCACAGCGGCGTCGACCTGGGGCGGTTTGCGATGGCACAGGGCCAGAGGGACCGGGCGCGGGCAAACCTCGCAATCCCGGACGGGGCCTTCGTCGTCGGTGCCGTGGGGCGCCTCACGGCCGTCAAGGGCCACCGGCATCTGCTCGATGCGGCCAAGCGGGTGATTGACCGCTACCCCGAAACCGTTTTCGTTTTCCTGGGTGCGGGTGAGCTGCTGGAGGAGCTGCAGGAACAGGCGGCGGCGCTGGGGATCGAGGCGAACGTGCGCTTTGCCGGGTGGCAGCCCGACGCGGCGGGCATCATGAGCGCCTTTGACTGCTTTGCCTTCCCGTCGATCAACGAGGGGATGGGCAAGGCCCTCGTCGAGGCCATGGCATTGGAAAAGCCCGTCGTTGCCAGCCGGATCGGCGGCATCATCGACCTCGTCAACGACGGGGCCAGCGGCTTTCTCGTCCCGCCGGCCGACCCGCCGGCACTGGCCGACCGGATCCTCTTTCTCATGGAAAACCCGGAAACGGGCCGCCGCATGGCGATAAAAGCCGCCGAGACGGCCGCCGCATATGGCTCCACCGCAATGGTCCGGAAGATCGAGGCCCTTTACGCCGACCTCAATTGCCGCAGGGCACGACGGGGGGCTCCGGAGCGCTGTCTTGCCGATCGGTGAGTCTCCGGAAGGACCATCATCCCCTTCGAAGATCCCCTCATTTTTTTTGCCTTAAAGCGTGAATCTGGCAAGGGTTTTGCTCATTCAGGAGCGAAGGAGAAAAATTCTCTTCGGGGTACGCCAAATGGGCCTCAAGAAACAGAGCATCCTGCTGATCTTCGCGATCGTCCTCACGGCGATCCTTGCGGCATGGCCCGCCCAGGCGGCCGATGCGCGGCCGGACACCAGGCCGGTACTCGGCCTCATCGATGTTCGCTCCAATTTCAGCGACGGGGCCTACGACGTGGAGACCCTGGTCCGGATGGCCAAAGAGCGGGGATTCACCGTCGTCGTGATCAACGACCACGACCGCGTGGCCATGGAGTACGGCCTGCCGCCGCTTCGCAACGTGATCAAGCAGCGCGAGGAGAGGGGCTCCATCAACCGCTGGGGCGCATCGTCGTACCTGCACGCGATCCGCGAAGTGGAAAAGAAATACCCCGAGATGATCGTCATCCCGGGCACGGAGACGGCGCCTTTTTATCACTGGACCGGACACCCCGTCACGGGCGATCTCACCGCCTGGAACCACGAACGCCGTGTCCTGACGGTCGGGCTGGAGAGCCCCGAGGATTACCAGACGCTCCCGGTTCTCCATAACGGGTTTACGACGCGCTGGATGAACCTGGCCGTGCCGGGCATCCTCGCCTTTCTGGCGGCCCTCGTCGTAGCCGGCTTCATGATCCGCTGGAAAGGGTTCTACCGCATCGCAGGCATTGCCATCGTCATCCTGAGTCTGGCCTTTATTGCCAACAGCGATCCCTTCCGCAGTTCGCCCTTCAACCCCTACAGCGGCGATCAGGGGATTGCCCCGTGGCAGATGCTCATCGACGACGTGCGCGGCAAGGGCGGCCTCACCTTCTGGAATCACGTGGAAACGCAATCCGGCGTGCGGGACATGGGGCCCATCAAGGTCCACACGTCCCCTCACCCGGAAGTCCTGGACGAGTCGACAGGCTATACAGGCTTTGCCGTGCTGTACGGGGATACCATCACGATCACGGAGCCGGGCGGTCTGTGGGACCGCGTGCTGTCGGACTACTGCAGGGGATACCGCGAATACCCCGCCTGGGGGATCGCCACGGCCCACTACCACAAGGAAGGCGAAGCAGGCGAGCGGCTCGGCAACTTCCAGACGGGCTTCTTCGTGGAGAAGCTCTCCCGGAAAGACGTCCTGGAGGCCCTCCGGACCGGCAAGACCTACGCCTACCGGGGTTCGTACCCGAAATACGCCCGCCTGGACGAGTTCTCCGTCTCCTCGACGGATGGCGACAAGCGGGCCGTATCGGGCGAGCAGGTCGTCCTGAAGGGAAACCCCGTGATCCGGATTCGCATTTCGGGGGACGCTCCAACCGAGGCGAACGTACGGGTCCGGCTGATCCGCTCGGGCGAGCTCGTGAAGGTTTTCGAGGGGGCGCTGCCCCTGGAGATCACCTACGAGGACGAGTATTTCAAACCGGGCGAGCGCGCATTCTACCGTATGGACATGCAGGAATACGGGATTCTGGTCTCGAACCCCATCTTCGTCGATTACCGCATGAATCTCGAGACCAGACAGGCAACGGGCGGCTGAGGGGTCAAGGGGGCCGGAGAGGCACGATGATCGTTTCCGTTCACCAGCCGCAGTATCTGCCGTGGCTGGGCTACTTTGACAAGATCGACCGGGCCGACGCCTTCGTGCTGCTCGACACGGTGCAGTACAAGAAAAACGAGTGGCAGAACCGCAACCGGATCAAGACCGCACAGGGCCCTCAGTGGCTCACGGTGCCCGTCACGTACCGCTACCCGCAGCTCATCTGCGAGGTGGGGGTAAACGGCCGCGAGCGCTGGCAGCACCGGCATCAGCAGGCCCTTGCCACCAATTACCGCAAGGCGCCCCACTGGCGTTGCCTGGAGGGTCATTTTGAGGAGATCTTCTGCCGGAGCTGGGAGACCGTCTCGGAGCTCAACATCCACGTGGTGAAGCGCCTGGCCGCACTTCTGGGCATCGCGACACCCATCCACGTCGCCTCCGAGCTGGGGTCGTTCCCCGAGGACCCCGACGAGCGCCTCATCGCGCTGACGAAGCATTTCGGGGCCGGCACGTATCTCGCGGGCGGCGGCGGCCGTGATTACATGGACCTGGCGAAATACGAGCGGGCCGGGGTCGAGGTCCTCTTCCAGGACTACCGGCACCCCCGGTACAGCCAGCTCTTCGGGGAGTTCGAGCCCAACATGAGCGTCATCGACCTGATCTACAACCATGCTGAAAAAAGTCTTTCCATCCTGAGAGGTCTGTCGTGAAGATACTGGCCATCGGGGCCCATCCCGACGATATCGAGGTCGGCTGCGCCGGCAATCTCCTGAAGTACGCGACGGCGGGCTGCCACCACGACATCTACCTGCTCGTCATGACAAACGGCGCCCGGGGCGGGGAGGAGGCGGTGCGCAAAGAGGAGCAGGAGCGCTCGGCGGCCATCCTGAGGGCAAAAGACCTGATCTGGGGCGGCTACGACGACACGGAGCTCTCGCCGCACATGAACCGGATGGTGAGCGAGATCGAGGTTATGATCCGGAAGATCTGCCCCGATTTCATCTTCGTCAACTGCGGCAACGACACCCACCAGGACCATCGTTCGCTCAGCAAGGCCACCGTCTCGGCCACGCGCTATGTGAGGAACGTCCTGTTCTACGAGGTCCCCACGACGGTGAACTTCAGCCCGCTGGTCTTCGTCGACATCAAGGACACGCTGGGGCAGAAGATCGATTCGCTGCTGGCCCACCACTCGCAGGTCATGAAGACCAACATCGAAGGCCTCTCCATTGCCGATGTGGTGAAGTCGACGGCCGTCTTCCGGGGCATCCAGGGCCGCGTCCAGTATGCCGAGGGGTTTGTCCCCCTGCGCTTGTTTGTCAATATGTGAGGCCGTAGAAAGAAGAGGGTAAGAGGGTTTGAGGGTAAGAAGGTAAGAAGGTAAGAAGGTAAGAAGGTTGGAGAAGCATGTTATCGTTCCAACTTGTCCCACCTTCTCACGTTCTCAACCTCTTAACTTCGATATTGGATGAAATAAGAATGATCCCCCATTCCCGACCCTTCATTGACGAGGAAGATGCCCGCGAGGTCCAGCGTGTCCTGCTCTCGGGGCAGCTTGCCCAGGACGGGGAGGTGGCCCGCTTCGAGAGCCGCATGGCCTCCTTTGTCGGCGTGAAGGGCGCCGTGGCTGTCAGTTCCGGCGCTGCGGCGCTGCACCTGGCATTGCTGGCCCTCAAGGTCGGCTCCGGCGACGAGGTCATCGTTCCGAGCTACGTCTGCCCGGCCGTGCTGAACGCCGTTCTCTACACCGGGGCCACTCCCGTGGTGGCCGACATTGACCCGTCGACCTTCAACCTCTCGGCCGACGATGCGAAGCGGCGGATTACCCCGAAGACCCGGGCCGTCATCGCTGCCCACATGTTCGGGCTGCCGGCCGACCTGGATGCCCTGGGGGCACTGGGCGTCCCGGTGGTGGAAGACCTGGCCCTGGCCCTGGGGAGCCGCCGGCACGGCAGGCGCACCGGAAGCTTCGGCACGCTGGCCGTCTGTTCCTTCTACGCCACAAAGATGATGGCCACAGGCGAGGGCGGCATGGTCCTCGGCAGCGACGGGGCCCTCCTGGCGGATGTTCGCGACCTGCGCGCCATGGACGAAAAGGAAGATTTCCGGGTCCGCTTCAACTACAAGATGACGGACATGCAGGCGGCCCTCGGCCTGAGCCAGCTGCGGAAGCTGACGACGTTTATCGCCCGGAGGCGCGAGATTGCCGATCTGTACAACGACGTGCTCTGCAGGCTGGGCCTCCCGGTGCCCTGCGCCCCGGGCGAGTGCGAGCCGGTCTGGTACCGCTACGTGCTGCTGCTCGAAGGCGACGCGGAGCCCTTCATCGAGGAGATGAAGCGCCGCGGCGTCGAATGTCGCAGGCCCGTATTCAGGCCCCTTCACCGCTACCTCGGGCTGTCGGGCTATGAGGCGACGGAGGACGTCTGGAGGCGGGCCGTGTCGGTGCCGCTCTACCCGGCGCTCACCGGCGCCGAGGTGGACGCCGTCGCGAAGGCGCTCAGGTCGGTGCTGCCGAAGCACTGCAGGGGCAAGGGAGCCTGAAAACCGATTCGAGGCTGGATGGAATGACACTGTTTACGGCACCTTTCAGACAGGTACTCCCGCGACGGATCTTCTGGTACGTTGCGACGGCCGCGTCGTGCCTGCTCGTCATCCCCCATTTCAGTCAGTTCTTCTTCGAGATCGGCAAGCGCTGGCTCTACATCCTGCTGCTGTCGTGTTGCCTCTCGGGGGCACTCACCCCGTTTATCATGTGGGCGGCGATGCGGCTCGACATCGTGGACGTCCCTGGCGGGCGCAAGATCCACGAGCGCAACACGCCACTGCTGGGCGGTCTTGCAATCATCTTTGCCTTTAACGCGTCGCTTTTTGCCAACATGATCCTCGATCACCAGATGCTCGTCGTGCTGGCGGGGGGGATCGTCGTGGCCATCTTCAGCGTCATCGACGACTGGCGCAATATCCCGGCTCGCTGGAAGCTCCTCGTGCAGCTCCTCGTCGTGGCGGTCATGATCCGGGAGGGCATCATCCTCGATCTTTTCCCCAATGACACGATCTGGGGTTTCGGCCTGGACGCTTTTCTCACGGTGATGTGGATCGTGGGGATCACCAACTCCATGAATTTCATCGACGGGATGGACGGGCTGGCGGCAGGCGTGGCGGCCATCATCTCGCTCTTCCTCGGGATCGTCGCCCATCAGACGGGGCAGCCCACCATGGGCTGGATTGCCATCGCCATGCTGGGCAGCTGCCTGGGGTTTCTGCCCTACAACTTCGGCATGAAGCGCGAGGCCGGCATCTTCCTGGGCGACACGGGGAGCACCTTCATCGGCTTTGTCCTGGCGGCCATTGCCGTCAAGGGCGAGTGGGCCGTGACAAACAACGAGATCGTCTCCTTCTCGGCGCCCGTGCTCATTTTCTGGATTCTCATCTTCGACATGACCTACATCACCGTGGAACGCATCATGACGGGGAAGGTCCGCTCTTTCCGCGAGTGGATCGACTACGTCGGGAAGGACCACCTGCACCACAGGCTCTACGAACTGCTCGGCGACAAGCGGAAAGTCGTCTTTTTCATCTACTCCCTCTGCGTGACCCTGGGGATCAGCGCCATCGCGCTGCGCAACGCCCGCACGATCGACAGCATCCTGCTCGTGGGCCAGGCCTTCCTCATCACCGTGATCATCTCGATCATCGAGTACTCGGGCAGAAGGCATCACTAGCGCGACGTACCGGGTGATGAGGCCGGGGTACAGAGTAAGAGGATAGGGTATGGGGATGAATGTGTTGATAACGGGCGGGTCCGGATTCCTCGGAATCAACCTTGTCCGGCACCTCCTGGGGAAGGCCGTCGGGGCCTTGACCGTCCTGGACACCGCCGGGTTCGATTACCCTGACGCCAGGGAGAGGGTCCGCTTCGTACGGGGAGATATCCGCAGCCGCAAAACCGTCTCCCTTTCCATGGAGGGCATTGACGTGGTCGTGCACACGGCGGCGGCTCTGCCGCTCTACAGCCCTGAGGAAATCTATTCGACAGAAGTCGACGGGACCCGTGTCCTGCTGGAAGAGGCGTCCCGGAGAGGAATCGGGCGCTTCATTCATATCTCCTCGACGGCCGTGTACGGCATCCCCGATCATCACCCGATTTACGAACACGACAGGCTGAACGGCGTCGGGCCCTATGGGAAGGCCAAGATCCTCGCCGAGGAGCTGGGCCGCGAGTACCGACAAAAGGGGATGTGTCTGCCGATCCTGCGGCCCAAATCCTTTGTGGGCCCTGAGCGTCTCGGCGTATTCACCCTCCTGTACGACTGGGCAAAAGACGGCAGAGGCTTTCCTCTCATCGGAAGCGGTGGGAACCGCTACCAGCTGCTTGACGTCGAGGATCTCTGCGAGGCCATCTATCTCTGCATGACGAAGGAGCCGGCTATCGTCAACGATACGTTCAATGTCGGGGCCGCGCAGTTCGGGACGATGCGGGAGGATTACCAGGCTGTCCTCGATCATGCGGGTTTCGGCGGGAAGGTCGTTGGCCTCCCGGCGGGTCCGGCCATCGTGGCGTTGAAGATTCTGGAGTCCCTGAAACTCTCCCCACTCTACCGGTGGGTCTACGAGACGGCGTCCCGGGACAGCTTCGTTTCGATTGAAAAGGCTCAGCGGGTCCTGGGCTTTTCGCCGAGATATTCGAATCGGGATGCCCTGATTCGCAATTTTACCTGGTACCTCGAAAATCTGGATCGCTTCGAGTGCCGGACGGGGATTTCCCATCGGACGCCCTGGAGCCAGGGGGTCCTGCGATGGGCAAAATGTTTCTTCTAAAGGCATAGCGGCATGGATACAGTATCAGTTCCCAAAGCGGGTGCTGCCGTCGTTCTCTGTGAGTCCCTCCGGCTTCTGAGGGTGGAGCAATACGCGAAGAACCTCTTCATTTTCCTGCCGCTGTTCTTCTCGATGCAGATCGGAAACGTGGAGTTGCTCGGGCTTGCCGCGGCGGCCTTTGTGGTGTTTTCCATGGCGGCAAGCGCCGTTTATGTCTTTAACGATTCTCTCGACATCGAAGAGGACCGGAACCATCCGCTCAAGAAAAACCGCCCTCTGGCTGCCGGGACCCTGAGCCGGAGGTTCGCTGCCGTTCTCATCCCGCTGTTCGCGCTGCCGTCTCTCGCCGCTTCCTGGCTGCTGAACCCGTCTCTGTTCGGCCTGGTCCTGCTCTACATGGTCATGAACGCCGCCTACGGCTGGAAACTCAAGCACATTCCAATCGTCGACATTGCCGTCATCGCTTCGGGATTCGTGATCCGGGTCGTCGTGGGGGCCGTCGTAACGGGCACGGCAATCTACATGTGGATCCTCATCATGACCTTTCTGCTTGCCCTCTTTCTAGCCCTGGCCAAGCGACGGGATGATGTCATTCTCTTCGTCGCCGCTGACAGAAAATCCAGGAAGACGATCGACGGCTACAATCTTGCCTTTATCGATTCGGCCATGATGATCATGGCAGCCGTCACCATTGTGGCCTATATCCTGTACACCGTGTCGCCCGACGTCATGATGAAGTTCGGGACAGATAAACTGTATACAACGACACTGTTCGTGATCCTGGGAATCCTGCGCTACATGCAGATCACCCTTGTGGAGAACCGGAGCGGCTCTCCGACAGAGGTCCTGCTTCGGGACGGCTTTCTGCAGCTTGCCATCCTGGGGTGGCTTGCCACCTTTGCACTCCTGATTTATCTGTGAAACGCATTCGGAATGCCCGTTGTGCCGAGGCCATAACGCGGCATCCGGCAGATTCGAAGGACGGGAGGAATGTCTTCGCAATACGGCCCGCTCAAAAGAGAAAAACAGGTTATCGGTTATCTTCCATGAAAACTCCGGCGACGATGCGCGATGTTATGGAAATCACCACGTCGGTGGGCTGTCCCAATGGCTGTAAAATATGTCCTCAGGAACTCTTCGTTGGAAGATACAGGAGTACCAGGGGAAAGAACAGCCTGAGTGTTGAAGCTTTCAAGAAATACCTTGATGAGATTCCAACGCATGTACGAATTGATTTTTCGGGATTTACAGAGCCTTGGTCAAATTCGGCATGCACGGAAATGATTTTGCATGCTCATCAGGCCGGCTTCGAGGTAACCGCATTCACGACGTGCGTTGGCATGATGAAATCGGACGTGGAAAAGATCAAACACATCCCGTTTGTCACCTTTGTGGTTCACCTTCCCGATGACAAGTCAAATATGCCCTTCCCGAAGATGAGTGGCTACAAAGAGATTCTGAGATCTGTGTGCTCGTCACCTATAACGAACATGAACTTCATGACGATGGGCTCTCTCCATCCTGACCTGCAGGATTTGTTTCACGAAAATGTCTCCGGTTTTCTCTATGCCAGCAGGGCGGGTAATGTCGGGGGCTGCAAGCCGATTCGAAAGGCGGGTCACATCCGGTGTATCGTCTCCCCGAAGCTGCACCGGAATGTTCTGCTTCCGAATGGCGATGTCGTCCTGTGCTGCCATGACTACGGGTTGGACAACCCCCTCGGGAATTTGAATACATGCAACTATGAAGATCTCTTTGCCGGCCCACAGTATAAAAATATCCTCGCCCGTCAGAACAACGAAAACATGGGTGACATCTTGTGCAGATATTGTGACTGGTCGGGGAGCAGAATGAGGGGAAAATGCATTTTTCTTCGTGAGTATGTCAAAGAGGCCATCCAGCCGGTGAAGAAAAAAGTAAAACGAATCGTGAAGGGAGGCGCCGGGAACCCTACTCGAAGGTCGACACCATAGAGATGTTGATGAAGGATGAATTTCCAAAAAGACAAGCGCAAGAAAAAACGATGTCCCATTCCGTTTCGGTTGACGGAATAACCATCTTTACATCCCCGCCAATTCGCGGTTGAATCTTTCGCCTTCCTGTGCTTAATAAGCACCGGCTCCTGCCGTTTCGCCGAATCAAGTGCCAACAGGAAAAACAGCCTGCGGGACGTGCCCGCGACCTGAAAGGATGCCGGAATCATGCTTCGCGTTGTCTGCTGCTACTGCAAAAAACAGGTAAAGATCAAGCCCTCGGAGTTCGATGCAATCTCCCACGGCGTCTGCGACCAATGCCTTCCCCTGATGGTCCGGGAGCTCGGGCAGCCCATGCAGGAGTATCTCGACGAGTTGAGGGCGCCCGTTCTCGTCGTGCAGGACAACGCCCGGGTGATCGCCGCCAATGCGGCCGCCCGGAAGATGCTGACCAAAGAGCAGCTCGAGATCTGCGGGGAGCTGGCCGGTGAGGTCCTCGGGTGCAGCCACTCCAGGGAGCCGGGCGGGTGCGGGCAGACGGTTCACTGCAAGAGCTGCGCGATCCGGCAATGCGTGACGCATACCATGGCCACGGCAGAGCCCTGCCGCAAGACGGCCTTTGCGGACATCGGCCTCGTCAGTGGCGACAAGCGGTTGCGCTTCCTGATCGAGACGGAGAGGGTGAACTCCTTCGTGCGCCTGACGATCCATGACGTACGGGATCTCTAAAGACAGGCTAAAGGATAAAGGCTAAAGGACAGAGGATCACAAAAAAGGATCGGGGAAGCAGATTACCCGATCCTTTTCTTTTTCCTTTAACCTTTAACCTTGGACCTTTACTTTTCCGTGACGATCTTCGAAAAATCCGCCACCTTGTGGAAGAGTTTCGCCACGGCCTCGAGGAGCGAGAGGCGGTTGAACTTCACCTTCTCGTCCTTGGCCATGACCATGACGGCCTCGAAGAAGGAGTCTACAGGCTTTCTCAGACGGACCATCTCGAGGAGGGCCTCCGTGTAGTTGCCCATCTCGATGAGGGTCTCGGCCTTCTTGCGGATCTCGATGTAGGCGCTGTAGAGGGCCTGCTCGGCCTCGTTTTCGAAGAGCACGGGGTCGACGCAGCCGTCCTTGAAGTCCTTCAGGATGTTGCTCACCCGCTTGAAGGCCACGGCCAGGGGCTCGAAGTCGGGGTCGCCCTTGGTGGCCTCGACGGCCTCGATCTTTTTGATCGCCTGCACGAGATCCGTGATGCCCGTGGCCAGCACGGACTCCACCACGTCATAGGGTCGCCCCTGCGAGACGAGCTGGTTCGAGAATCGGCTCCGGAAGAACTCCAAGACGTCTTTCTTCGTTTCCTCGGGCGTGCGCTTGAACTTTTTCGACAGGATGGCGATGCTGCGATCGACGAGTTCCGGAAGCTCGATGGGGTAGTGCTTGTTGAGGATGATGTTGATGATGCCCAGGGCCTGCCTGCGCAGGGCGTAGGGATCGGCCGTCCCCGTGGGGATGACGTTGATCCCGAAAAATCCCACGATCGTGTCCGTCTTGTCGGCGCTGCTCACGATGGAGCCTTCTTCGGTCTGGGGCAGATCGCCGCTGCCCGAGGTAGGCAGGTAGTGCTCATAGACGGCCCTGGCGAGGACGGGGGTTTCGCCCTGGATCACGCACTACTCGCGTCCCATCTTCGCCTGGAACTCGGGGAACTCGTCGGTCATCTGCGTCGTGAGGTCGCACATTGAGGACCGGGAG
>CAZUBX010000005.1:0-76536 GCA_964619035.1 uncultured Syntrophaceae bacterium
CCTCCTCGGTGGCCCTGAACCCGATCATCAAGTTCACCACCCTGTTCGGCATCCTGGCCATGGAAATCGCCATCGCGCCGGATATGAGGGAGTCCGCCATTGTCGTCGGGGCGATCTTCCTGCTCATCGCCCTGGTGTTCGTCTATCGCTCCTTCTACTCCATGAGAATCCCCCTGGAGAAGTAAGGATACAAATTGCCTGACTAAGGGGCCGGCAGCGATGCCGGCCCCTTTTTTTATCCTTCTCCCTGGAAGAGTCAGGACCGCTAAGTTCTTTGGGCTATTGCTTCTCTTTCGGCCATTTCGTCATTGCGAGAAACGAAGTGACGAAGCAATCTCATTTCATAGAGTTTGCCACACCTCGCGAGGCTCGGCTCGCAATGACTGTATTTCTTTGCATCTTCACTCAGGCACTGAGACACTCAGACACTTAGACACATCTTAGAAATATCCCTTGACAGTCCTTGCGAAACTCCATACCTTCAGGGTGCCCCAACCTATTGGAGGAACCCCCCGAAACACACTCCAGGACGTCTTTCATGGGCTTTAACTGCGGCGTTATCGGCCTTCCCAACGTCGGGAAATCGACCATCTTCAACGCGCTGACCTGCGCCGGGGCCGAAGTAGCCAACTACCCCTTCTGCACCATCGACCCCAACGCGGGAATCGTCCACGTGCCCGACGAGCGGCTCGAGAAACTCGCTTCAGTCATCAAGCCCCCCAAGGTAACCTATACGACCATGGAATTCATCGACATTGCCGGGCTCGTGAGGGGGGCAAGCAAAGGCGAGGGCCTCGGCAACCAGTTCCTCGGCCACATCCGAGAGGTGGACGCCATCGTCCACATCGTCCGCTGCTTCGATAACCCGGACATTGCACACATATACGGCCCCATCGACCCTGCCCGGGACATCGAGATCATCAACATGGAGCTCATCCTGGCGGACCTCGACACACTGGGAAAACGCATATCCAAGACAGACAAGATTGTTAAGACCGGGGACAAGACCGCCCGGAAGGCCCTGGAAGTCTATCAGCGTTTCACGGAGGCCCTCTACAAGGGAATGCCGGCGAGAAACGTGCCCCTGCAGAGTGACGAGAAGGAGATCCTCGACGAGGCCCACCTGCTGACGTCCAAGAAGGTCGTCTACGTGGCAAACGTTGACGAGAAGGTCCTCAAGGAGAACGGCCCCTACATCGCGAAGGTCCGCGAGCTGGCGGCAAAGGAGGGCTCGCGCGTGGCGGTCATCTGCGGCGACCTGGAGATGGAGATCGCCAAGCTCGACAAGGAGGAGCGCAAGGATTTCCTGCAGGATCTCGGGCTGAAGGAGTCCGGGCTGCAGCAGCTTATCCGCGAGGGCTATGCGCTACTCGATCTCATTACCTTCTACACCACCGTGGGCCCGGAACTCAGGGCCTGGACGATCCGCAAGGGAACGAAGGCGCCCCAGGCTGCCGGGAAGATCCACACCGATATGGAGCGGGGTTTCATCCGGGCCGAGGTGCTGCACTACGAAGACTTCACCCGTTCGGCGGGTATTGTGCCGGCAAAAGAGAAAGGGCTCCTGCACTTTCAGGGAAAAGACTACGAGATCGTCGATGGCGACATCGTCTATTTCCGGTTCAACGTGTGATTTCAGGCCTTTAAATTGAAATATTTTTTATTGACAAGCCCCCTGCGATAGAGTAAAAAGCCATTCTTGAGAACAACTGCCCGCAAGGGTAAAAAGTCAAAAGGAGGTGAAACATCTGATGAAGAAGGCACTCGTACTGGTACTCGCCCTTTTGCTCGCCGTTTCTTTCTCTTTCGTAGGTTGCGCGAAGCAGGAGGAGAAGAAGCCCGCGCCCGCACCCGCAGCAGCACCTGCTCCGGCTCCTGAGAAGGCTCCTGAGAAGGCAGCAGCTCCGGCTCCGGCTCCGGCACCCGCAGCTCCGGCTCCGGCTCCGGCTCCGGCCCCTGTGAAGAAGTAGTCACATACAGGAACAGGCTGTTAGAAAAACCGGGCATCCATATGGATGCCCGGTTTTTTATCTACAGGCCTATGAAAAATCACTTCCCTGATCTCCCTCGCCCCTCCGAGGGAGAGGGTTGGGGTGAGGGGGAATGCTCCCCCTCCTTCCACCAAGGTAGGAGAACAGAGCAATGGACTTCATAGGCCTTGCTTCTGAACATGGTTGAAAATCCTGAAAAATAAAAATCCTCTCTGTGACTTTGAAGGTGTTTCATGCCGGCTTCCAGAGCAAAACCAATCCTCTCCCTCGTAGCCGCTGCCTGCTTCCTTTTGTTGTTTTCCGGATGCGGGCACAAAGAGGTTCCCCCGCCGCAGATCAAACCGCCGGCCAAGGTCGCCCTTGTTCTGGGAGCAGGAGCCTCGCGGGGATTCACGCATATCGGTGCTCTCAAAATACTGGAGGCAAACCGGGTCCCGATCCACCTGATCGTCGGAACCAGCGCAGGAAGCTTTGTCGGGAGCCTGTCTGCATACGGCTTCACAGCCTTCCAGATCCAGAGCCTCTCCTTTTCCATTGAGAAGGGAGATATTGTGGACCTGACCGTTCCGGACAACGGTTTCATCAAGGGCGAGAAACTGGAATCCTACGTCAACCACATGGTGAACAACACCACGATCGAAAAGATGCGAACCCCGCTCTACGTGGTGGCCACGGACATCCAGTCGGGAGAGGAAGTCGTTTTCGCCTCGGGCAACACGGGCATGGCGGTCCGGGCGAGCTGCTCCATCCCGGGGATCTTCCGGCCTGTGAAGATCGGCGCAAATACTTACGTCGACGGGGGCCTCGTGAGCCCCGTGGCCGTCGATTATGCCAGGAAGATGGGGGCCGACCTCGTCATCGCCGTAGACATCTCCACGGGAGCCGACAACGCGCCGCCCCAGACGACGATGGAAACGATCATGCAATCCGTCAGCATCATGTACTCCAAGATCTCCCAGAACCAGCTTGGCCGTGCCGATGTCGTCATCCGGCCGAAGGTGAGCCACATCGGCGCGACGGACTTCTCCAAGCGTCACGAGGCCGTCTTGGAGGGGGAGAAGGCGGCGCTGGAAGCGATGCCGGCGATTAAGACGGCGTTGGACAGGCTGAGGGCAGAAGGAAGGCTGTAAAAAAGAGGGTACTGGGAAAATGGGAATTGGGTAATGAAAAAGGAAGGGGAGTTTCACCCTCACCTCGGTGCTCTCCCCTCAAGGGAGAGGAAGATTAAGGAAAAGTTTGCTTTAGGCAAAAAAAATTGGTGGATGACGGACGGCTCATCCACCAATTCTATGTTAAAAGAGAGGTTGTTCCCCAACCCCCTCCCTTTTCTAACAGGGGGTCGGCGGATGGAAAGGAGGGAACCAAAAACCATCCGCCGATTTACAAACCTAAAGCACGATCCTTGCTGCTAGATATTTATTTTATGAGACCTTTGGAGAGGATCTACCTTTCCGGTTAGATAAAATCTTTATCTCTCTTTTATGTTAAAGGTTCCGTCGTCTAAAGGTCTCGACATTGTTATAGAGCAATAACGATGCCAAAAAATAAAAGTTAATTATTGCAGATATTTATGAATTTATCGGCTGATCTTGCGCCAGCCAGACGTTCGCTTATCGCACAAATTGAGGGGGTATTGCCGTGACAAGTGCGGAAAATCGATGCTTCGCCGGATGTGCCTTATTCGCACGTCATGTGCGAATAAGGCACTATTATATTAAGTACCCGTATCTCCGCCTTTTCCAACCTTTTTCAATTCACGAATCAGTGCGTACCGGGAGATATTGAGCAGAGCCGCAGCTTTTGTCTTATTGCCTCCGCTCAACTCCAGGGCCCGCTCAAGAATCCGCCCTTTGATCTTTCCGGTGAGTTTTTCGACGGCACGTTTGTAATCCATCCTGTCCGTTGCCGATATGAGAGGGAGCAGCTCATCGGCGGGAGCGACGGGATCCTGGGCGGCCGACACTTTCATTTCTGCAGGGATGTTCTCCGGTGTGATGTGACGGCCCACATCGCGAAGGATCATGATCCGCTCGATGATGTTCTTCAGTTCGCGGACATTCCCGGGCCAGGTGTACCGGCGGAGGATTTCCTCGGCTTCCTTGGTAACTCCCTTGACCTTCTTGTTGAACTTCCGGTTGAACTCCTCCACGTAGTTGCGTGCCAGCAGCAGGAGATCATCGCCGCGTTCGCGAAGCGGCGGCAGAATGATCGGCACGACACTGATGCGGTAGAAGAGGTCCTCGCGGAATGAACCTTCGGCCACCATCTTCGAGAGATCCCGGTTCGTCGCAAAGATGAACCGCACGTCTACAGGGATGGACTCGTTTCCCCCGAGGCGGCGGATGTATCCGTCCTCGAGCATCCGAAGAAACTTCGCCTGCAGCGGAGGGCTCATGTCGCCGATCTCGTCGAGAAAGAGCGTCCCCCCGCTGGCATACTCGAGAAGACCGAGTTTGCGCTTCCGGGCATCGGTGAAGGCCCCCGCCTCGTAGCCGAAGAGTTCGCTTTCCAGGAGGGTCCCCGGGATGGCTGCGCAGTTCACGTCGACAAAGCGTTTCTGGCTCCGGTGACTCTGACGGTGAATGGCGCGGGAAACGAGCTCTTTTCCAGTGCCACTCTCCCCCTGGATGAGGATATTGGTGTCGTGCTTGGCCACCTCTTCGATGACGTGGAAGATACCGACCATTTTCTTTGACTTGCCCAGGATGTTGTGAAACCCGAGAAGGATGTCTTCCCGCTCCTTGAGCTTCTCCACCTCCGTCTTGAGCGACTTCGCCTCGATGGAGAGGATGGAGTGCATGATGGCGCTGTCATAGGACGTGGCGGCATTATTGACGAGAATGTCGAGAACGTTGATCTGGTCCTGCGAATAGATGCCCGTCCGCATTCCCAGCAGAAGAACCCCCTTGAAGCGGTCTTTCACTTTCAGGGGAATCGCGACCTCCGAGGGATAGCCTTCGTAGAGGGGCACGACGGCATCTGAGTCCTCCACGGAGTCCTCATCGGGCTCCTCATCGGGCTTCTGCACCGTGATGGTTTCGCTGTCGAGGGCCCTGCGGATTATTGTCCGGTCAATCCGGACACCATACTCGCTCTTGTCGTCGATGAACCCCCGCTCCCCGTCATTGATGAAGACGCGGTTCTTCACGATGTCGAGGAAATAGATGAGGGCCTTTTCGGCCTTCCCGATCCGAAGGGCGCTTCGGATCAGGATCTCGTGGATCCGCTCGATCGAGTAAGTCGAATTCAGGTCGGAAACGGCCTCCTGAAGGATGAGCAGCTGTTCGATCTTCTCCCGGTTGATCTCGAAGAGGCGCGTAATGTGGATGATGATACTCACCTGGTTTGCAAAGGTGAGCAGAATGTCGATCTCGTCGGGGGAAAATCTGGTTTTTTCCTTGGTCCAGACGGCGATGATGCCGATGACGTCGTCTTCGATTTTCAGGGGCGCATAGAAGGTGGAACCGCGCTTGTAGAAGGCGGAGATCTTTCGATCCGTCTCCGTCGTGCGGGGGTCCTTCTCCGAGTCCTCGAGAGCGATGTAATGGCCGGTCTTGGCCACCCGGGTCTCGAAGCTGTCATGTTTTTTCAGGCTCAGGTGTGACGAGTAGGCCTTCTCGGCCTCTTCGTCGCTGTAATTCTTCACGACCCGAGTGATCAGGTTCTCCCGGCTTTCATCGAGGAGGAGAATGATGCCCCGGTCGAATCCCATGGAGTCCACGACTTCATCGAGAATCTTTCCAAGGATGTCCGCAACGCTCGAGGGGGCCGTGAGGAATGTGCTGATCTGGAAGATTCCCTTGATCAGCTTGTCCTTGTCGATGCTGAAGGCCGAAGATGTCCTGACGGGAGGGGGGGGTATCGTTCCACCCTGTTCTATGATTCGCGCCATGAATCCACCTCTTCAGGGGACAGGGTTTAGGGTACAGGGTTCAGAATATCGGGATAAACACAGAGAACCCGCCGAGAGGCTCACCCACATTCCCCGGGCTTATCTGTCAGAGACGGGGAGTATCGCGGTTTATAGCAGGGTGCTTGCTCTTTTTCAACCTTTTCCGTGCGAAACGTGCACACACGGAAGAGGGTTCAGGGGACAGGGTTCAGGGTCCAGGGAATGAGGGACGAGGAAGAAGTGCCTGAGTGCCGGAGAAAAGAAGTGGCTAGTGGTCTGTGTCTAGTAAAAAAGAGGGATTGAGGATTCGGGTTTCGGGTGAAAGAAAAAGCCCCTGAACCGAAACGGCCGGGGCTTTGCTGATTCTATTTCTATTTCTTCCCTGTACCCGATACCCTGGACCCTATGCCCGTTTCAGGCCGTGTCGTATCGGAGGAACTGCATGGTGAAAATCGCCCTCCCCTGGGTGGCGGAGCGCAGCTCCGTCGAATACCCGAAGAGTGACCTCAGAGGCACATGCGCCCGGATCTCGGTGACGGGCCCCTTGGGCGCAACGGAATCCACTTCCCCCTTCCGGGCATTGATGTCGCCGATGACCTCGCCCATGAAGTCCCTGGGGGTGAGGATGTCGACGCGCATGATCGGCTCCAGGAGAACCGGGTCTGCCTTGGCGCAGCCATCCTTGAAAGCCGTTGCCGCAGCGATCTTGTACCCCACGGGTGAGGCTTCCCCTTCCTTGAAGGACCCTCCGGTAATGCGTATTCTCACGTCCAGCACGGGATAACCCGCAAGGACACCGCTGAAAACGGCCTCCCCGAGAGACTCCTCGATGACGGGATGGAATTCCACTGGAATGGTCTCGGGCGCAAGCTCGTTTCGGATCTCGATCCCGGTGCCCCGCGGCAGGGGCTCCAGGATGAGCTTCACATGACCGAAATGCTTCTTCTCGCCCAGCTCGCGTTCGAAGCGCCCGTCGATCTCGACCGTTTTCTGAATCGTCTCGCGGTAAACGACACGCGGCTTTCCCACGTTGACATGGATGTTGTACTCGCGCAGGAGCCTGTCCACGACAATCTCGAGATGAAGCTCACCCATCCCCGAAATGATCGTCTGGGCCGTCTCCTCGTCATACTTCACCTTGAGGGTGGGGTCTTCCTCGGAGATCTTGGCGAGCGCCTCGGGCAGCTTGTCCTGATCGGCAGGGGTCTTCGCCTCGATGGCCTGGCCGATGACGGGGTTATAGAACTCGATGGACTCCAGGATGATGGGCTTGGACTCCTGGCAGAGCGTGTCCCCGGTGGTGCTGTCCTTGAGCCCCGCGATGGCGATGATGTCCCCCGCGCCGGCCACGTCGATGCGCTCGCGCTTATTGGCGTGCATCTTCAGCAGCCGGGCCACCTTTTCCTTTTTCCCTTTCGTGGCGTTGAAGACTTCGTCGCCTGCTTTCAGGAGCCCCGAGTAGATGCGGGCATAGATGATCTTGCGACCCTCCATCATGGACACCTTGAAGGCCAGCGCCGAAAAGGGCTCCCTGTCGTTTGCCGCTCGGCTCTCCTCGGTCTTGGTGACGGGGTTGAGCCCCTTCACGGGCGGTACGTCCTCCGGCGACGGGAGGAAATCGATGACGGCATCCAGGATGGGCTGGACCCCCTTGTTTCGCAGCGCCGCCCCGCACAGGACGGGCACGAGCTTGAGCGACACGGTGGCCTTGCGGATGGCCCGGAGCAACTCGGCATCGGGGATGGGAATCTCTCCCAGGTATTTATCGGCGATTTCGTCGTCGACCTCGGCAAGCGTCTCCAGCAGCTGTTCCCGCCTGGCCTGCGCTTCGTCACGGACATCCCCCGGAACCTCGGACACATCGAAGGCAGCCCCCAGGGTGCCTTCCTGCCAGGTAATGAGCCGCATGCGGATCAGATCGACGATGCCCCGAAAATTCTCCGCCTCGCCGAGGGGAACCTGGACGGGCAGCGGCCTGGACGCAAAGCGCTCCTGCATCATCGCGATGGCCCCGAAGTAGTCGGCGCCGATGCGGTCCATCTTGTTGATGAAGGCGATCTTGGGGACCCCGTATTTGTCGGCCTGGTGCCATACGGTCTCGGACTGGGGCTCGACTCCGTCCACGGCCGAAAAGACGACCACGGCTCCATCGAGAACCCTGAGGCTACGCTCCACCTCGATGGTGAAGTCAACGTGCCCCGGCGTGTCGATGATGTGGATCTCGTGGTTTTTCCAGTCGCAGGTGGTCACGGCGGAGGTGATCGTGATGCCGCGTTCCTGCTCCTGGGGCATCCAGTCCATGACGGCCTCGCCGTCGTGCACCTCGCCCATCTTGTAGGACTTGCCCGTGTAGAATAGAATCCGCTCCGTCACGGTTGTCTTTCCCGCATCGATGTGGGCGACAACGCCGATGTTACGGATTCTTGACAGCTTCACTCTTGCCATGGGCAAAACCAGTCCTGTCCGGTTGTAACCATCGTTTCGGCTTCTGCAGGGCGGGCATTCCTTCGCAACCCGTCGTGGAAGGCCCCCTAACCGCCGGCTGCCGTCTGCTTCACGAGATCCTTGTTCGGGGAAATGGGTTCCCGGAGATCGACATGCCCCTTGAGGGTCGTGACGTCCTTGCCGCCGACCTGGAACCGGACCCTCTTGATCTCCGTGAGATTCTGGGTGAGCGTGTTTGCCAGCGAGTAGACCGTGGCCACTTCGCTGGCCGTCCCGCCGGGGTGTTGCTCGATGAAGGGGTTGTCGAAATTCAGGGTTGCCGTGCCATCGGTGATGCGAATGCCCTGCAGCCTGGTCCCTGCCGGAATCGTCCGGACCTGCCCCATCTTCGGCCCCTCGATGAGGGCCCTCACGATTTCCTCGGCCTGGGCGGCCGTGTTCTTCCCCTTGGGGACAAGCCGCTTTTCCGCGACGAGGAACCGCTCGTTGGCATCGGAAAAGTAGAGCACCACTTCCTTCCTCTCCCGTTTTGCCGCCGCTTCTTCGGCGTCAGGCGGAAAGATGGTATCCGAGAGCGCCCAGAACATAAATGCCAGGAATCCGCCGCCGATGAGGACGGCGCCGAGAATGAAGAACACCCTGAAGGTCTTCTTTTTTTTCCGCGTCTTGAATTCGTCGGTTCGTCGCTGTCTCTTGCTCGCCATATCCGCTCAGTTCCGCCGGCCCGCTCTCATCGGGGCTACAGCCTTTTGAGATTCTCCCTGGATTTCACCGCCCAGTCCGACTCGGGGGCCAGCTGGATGACCTTCTTGAACGACTCGGCGGCCTCCTTTCGCTTGCTCAACTGCATCTGGGTCATTCCGAGCCAGTAATGCGTCTCGGCGATATTGGACGCCCGTTGAATGGACCGGGTCAGATGCTTTTCCGCTTCCTGGTATGAACCCTCCTGGTAATCGATGACCCCCAGGTTGAGCTCCAGCGCAAATATCAGATGGCCGTTGGGCTCTTTCCGGATGGCCTCGCTGAAGCTGGCGTAGGCCCCCTTCAGGTCCCCCTTTGCCTTGTAGGCCCTGCCCCTATTATAGAGAGGCACGGACGGAGTCTCGTATAGAGGGTTGACCAGCGCCCGGTTGAAGGACACGATGGCCTCATCGTATTCTCCCCGCGACAGGTAAATCGTCCCCAGGAAGTTGTTCGCCTCTGAATAATCGGGCTTCAGGGCAATGGCCTTCTGGAACTCCCTGAAGGCATCATCGACAAACCCCTTTCGCTCGTAGGCGATCCCCATGTAGTAGTGCACCTTGGGGTCATTGGGGGTCAGCTTTTCGGCCTCCATGAGCTCCTTCAACGCCTGCGTGTACTGGCCGGCCTGGATGTTCGCCTCCCCGATGCGGAGGAACCCACCGGCCTTTTCCTTGAGTTCCGCATCCGTGGTGCAGCCGGCAAAAACAGTTGCCAGGAGCGCAAGCCCGGCGAGTCCCGTCTTCCATGAAAGGGTTCTTTTCATTTCTTTTTCCTCATCTTATTTCCGGTTGCCGTTGACCCACCAGTCACTCTTGTCCCTGAACCACCACTGTGTCCAGTCCGTCTGGAGGATCGTGTCGGCCAGCTTTCTCCCCTGATCCGTGCAGAGCCGGCGGACGGCGATGTTCAGCCATTCCTGGCTGTACTGGTTGCCCAGATCCCCGTACTCCTTGAGCTGCAGGATGAGGCCGAGCTGATCGGCATCGTGAGCCAGCAGGGCTTCCCTCGTCTTTTTCTCGTTGAACTCCTCGAGGACGGCCCGGATCTCGCCGCCGAAGGGCAGGTGTTCCGTCAGCTCCCGGACGGCCTTCTCCTCGTCGACGGTGACGTACTTCTTGTACATGTAATTCTGGTCGCCCGTCCTTGCCTCGGGAAGGTCGTGAACAAGGCACATCCGGAGCACCTTCAGCTCGTCCGCGGCGGGATCGAGCTTGCAGAGCGAATAGCCGATGAAGAGAGTTCTCAGGATGTGCTCTGCGACGGACTCTTTTCCTGAACCGAGAAACCGAAACCCCGTGCGCGGGGTCTTGTTCAGCATGCCTACTTCGAATAGAAAGTTTGCGATTTCCTCCATCTCATCCCTTCTTCAAGGTACTGACCCGGTTTGCCATGTTCTCGGAGAGCTTGCGGATCTCGAGCTGCAGCGGGGCGATCCCCTCGGGCCTCATGGCATAGATCCGGTCCAGGCGTTCCCTCCAGTGCTCGATCACGGAGATCTCGTGTTCCCTGAGCTTCTGTTCGAACTTCTTCTGCACTTCCTTCACGAACTCGGCGTCTCTGGACATGGAACCCCTTTCTCCGTCTCCGGGCGAATCCGCCGCCCACGGTGCAAGCCGGGTGCTAATCCTAGATACTATACCAGCAACACCCCATCTTGCAAGCTGGAATCTGGCAACGGGGGAGGTACGGACAGGTGCTTTCACGGACAGAGGACCGCCGCAGCGGACCGAATGTGCACGAAGGCCGAACGCCGCGGAGCACCCCGCCGATCCTGCAGCTTCAGTTGCGCCCGTACACGACCGAGCGCCGCTCACAGAGCGGCCTCTGCATGAAATCCCCGCTCATAATTTCATTGACAAAGAGAGGTCTTTTATGCAAGTGTCGCCACTTAGCGAACCGCCCTTCGGACTTTCCCGGGGCGTGCCACGGAGATCGCAGAGACAGGAGATCAACCCACACCGTGAATCCGGATCTGCTGGGACATATCAGCTTCAGTTGGGAGTTCGTCGTCGCCCTCCTGAGTATCGTCTTGATCGACCTCATCCTCGCAGGGGACAATGCCGTGGTCATTGCCATGGCGGTGCGCACCCTTCCCCGCAAGCAGCGCCAGAAGGGAATCATGCTCGGCGCCGGCGCCGCGGTTCTCCTGCGGGTCGTTCTCACCTTCTTCGCGGCCCAGCTCCTGCAGACCCCCTACGTGAAGTTCATCGGGGGTCTTTTCATCCTATGGATCGCCGTGAAGCTCTTTGTCGAGGGATCGCCGGGAGAGGAAGTCCACCGGGAGGCCAGCACGGTCTGGCAGGCCCTGTGGGTCATCGTCGTGGCCGACATCACCATGTCCGTCGACAATGTGCTGGCCGTGGCGGGAGCATCGAAGGGCAATCTCTTCCTGCTCATTTTCGGACTCGGGCTGAGCATCCCCTTCGTCGTCTTCACGAGCAGCCTGCTGTCCATGCTGATGGACAAGTACCCTTACATCATCTATATTGGGGCTGCCATCCTCGGCAAGGTCGGGGCGGAAATGATCTTCACGGACCCCGTCATCGTGGAGCATTTCAACCCCTCGGTGTTTTTCCAGTACGCGATGGAGGCCCTCTTCGCAGTCGGGGTCATCGGCATCGGAAAGCTCTGGGTTCACTGGAAGATCTCGTCGAGGAAATGACCGCCCCACGCATTTCGGCGCCATCCGTATCATGCACATCCACCCCCAACCTGCAGGGACTCGCAGCCATGGCAATACTGACCATATCCAGGGAATTCCGCAGCGGCGGACAGGAAATCGGGACCGCCGTCGCCGAGCGCCTGAGATACGAGTACGTGGGCAAGGAGCGGATCCTTTCCGACCTCAAGGGTCAGGGCGAGCGCTGGAGCGAGCTTCTGAACCAGGTGGACGAGGACAGGCCGACGATCTGGGACAAGTTCGATTGGGAGTACCAGGGGCTGATGGCGCTCATGGATTCCTACATCTACGATCGTGCCATGGACGGCCGCGTCGTCCTCGTCGGCCGTGGTGCGAATTTCCTTCTCCAGGGTATTCCCCATGCCCTGCATGTGCGGCTCACGGCGACCATCGAGCAAAGGGTCGATCGCGTCATGCGCAAGGACAATGTGAACCGGAAAAATGCCGTGCTGCTCATCGAGAAAATGGACAACGACAGGGCGGCCTTCATCCGGGCAAATTTCCATCGGGACTGGTACGACCTCACCGCATACGACATGATTTTCAACACGACCGTACAGTCATTCGAGGAGATCACGGACATCGTTTGCAATGCGCTTCAGGAAAAAAACGCAAAACGTACCCTGGAGGCATGGGAGCTGCTGCGCGGGCGAATGCTCGCAGCCCGAATCAAGGCCCACATCGCAACCAGCCCCAGCATCAAGGCCCCGACGCTCAAGGTATTCTTCGAAGGCAACACCATCATCCTCCAGGGGGTCGTGCGCCGGATGGCAGACCTGCAGGCGATCGGCGAGATCGTGACGGTCTCGGCCCAGGGAACACCGGTACGCAACGAACTGCGCTACGGGAGATAAGGCTCGAGGTTCGAGGAAATACATAGGACAAAAAAAGGCGCCGCAATTGCGGCGCCTTTTTTGTTCGGATTGCCCGTGTTACTTCATGGGCGCTAAATACGGAATGGTCAGTGCGAAGTACCAGCACAGGAAGAAGACGAGCGGGATGTGGATGAGCATCTGCAGGACGGAGTAACCGACGAGATCCCTCGCCTTCATGTGCAGGATCCCCAGCAGCGGCAGCATCCAGAAGGGGTTGAGCAGGTTCGGGAGCGCCTCGGCGGCATTGTAGATCTGTACGACCCAGCCCAGGTTCACGCCGTGCTGCACGGCTGCCGACAGAACGTAGGGCGCCTCGATGACCCACTTGCTGCCGCCGGAAGGGATGAAGATCCCGAGAACGGCCGAGTAGAGGGCCACCAGCAGCGAGTAAGTCTCTTTCGTCGAAATGGCGACAAAGAGATCCGTCAGCCACTTGTTGATCCCCGTGCCGGCGATCATGCCGAAGATCACGGCGTAGAAGGGGAACTGGATCAGCACGCCACCGGTGGCGGGCACTGCCTGGGCCACGGCCTTGAGGAAGCGCTTGGGCCGCCAGTGCAGCAGCATGCCCACGGTGATGAAGATCAGGTTGTAGTTGTTGAGATCCAGCGCCGCGATGGGCCCGCGGGGCTCCTTCTGGAAGAAATCAAAGAGATACCATACCAGGAGACCTCCCACGAGGACGATCAGGGCCGGGCTGTACTCGAGCCACTCGCCGGGCTTCTGCCGGGGCTCCAGGCTCGTGTCGATGGGGTCGAACTTCAGGCCGTAGTCCTCGACCGTCTTGGCCCGTTCGGGCTTGGGCGCGGAGAAGTACGCAATGAGGACGGAAACGACGATGAGGGAAACCGCCGTCCAGAATGTCGGCCAGATGAAGAGGGTCTGCGTCAAGGGGATGAGGCCGCTGATCTCGTAGAGCTTGGGAGGGATGGAGCCCTTGGTGGCCATCATGAGGGCCGCCGAGGAGGATAGCCCCAGCGCCCAGACGGCGCCCAGCCCCAGGTAAGCGGCGGCACCGGCGGCACGGAAGTCCATGCCCTTGATCGTGCGCGACATCTCGCGGACGAGCAGCCCGCTGAAGATGAGGCTCAGGCCCCATGAAATAAGCGACGTGATCATCGAGAAAAACGCGATCCAGGCGATCGCCGCCCGGGGGTTCGTCGTGATACCGGCCACCTTCCTGATGACCCAGTAAACGGCCGGCGTGGTCGCCACGACGTAGCCGCCGATGATGATCAGGGCCATCTGCATCGTGAAGGGAATCAGGATCCAGAAAGACTTTCCTCCCTCCCAGACCAGTTTCTGGGGACTCTCCCCGATGAGAAGACCGAACACAAAGACGAAGACGATGCCGACGAGAGCGAAGACCCACGCATCGGGAAACCACTTCTCACTCCAGGCTGCCAGCCAGAGACCGAAACGCTCGAGGGCGGTTTCGTTCTGCTCAGTATTTTTGTTCTCTGCCATGCCGATTTCTCCCTCCTTTCGTAGATTCCATAGAGCATTCAGATAAATTGCATGTTTACATGAATGGCCGCAACGCCGATCAACGCGACCCCTCGGCGCACGGCACTGCCTATTCTGATTGCATGTTGAATCTTCCGGGAGACCCAGGACTGTCCGCGGGATATCAGGATATAAGGACAAAGAGTAAAAGTTCTTCGCCCGGCAGGAAACACAATAATAAAAGCGGATCCGATCCGGCCCCCCCTGAGGCATCACCCCCTTTCCGAAAAGGATTGCATTACAGAAAAAACCCCGCTCACATGTCCGTAAACGGGGTTTTTTCTTTTGTCCGTCTCATGGCTGCAACACCACGTCTGATTGTTATTTTGATCTCTTCCTCATTCCAGCATGGCTATAACAGATCGATCCTTTTTATACAATAGGATTGGGATAATTATTTTCCATCCCATCAGACCGGTTACGAAGCACAAAGAATGCAAGGCGGCCTGGGATCGTAACAGGATCGTAAAATGACTTCAAAAGGGGTTCGGATCGAAATAAATCAGAGGGCCTTTGTCGCCCAGGAGGGCAAGATGTCCTTCGACGGTTTTGAGGACGAGGAAGAGAGGTAGACCAACGCAAGGACGAGGATTGCCGGGTTTGTGAGGCAGCGCTTGATCCGTTTGTCCATGTATCGTTGCAGCATTGACATGATCGAACTTCCTGTTTGAAAAAGGTATCGGTGGATGGAAAGGAGGGACCAAAACCATCCACCGATCAACCTCTTTCAAATGAGCGCCGGGAAATATTGGGGTCTGTCAGGGTCTTGGGTATTTCCCGGGACGTCTCAGTTGTTAGATATGATTAGCAATAACGATGCCGGGTGATGCTTCATTTCGATAAAAATGTGAGCGGTGACAAATTCGCAAATAACTAAATAATTTCAGTATATTAAAACAGTGCTGCCCGGCAGTGGCAAAGAATCTCCTTGCCCCGGCCGGACGCGGAACCGCACAAAACGTGCGATTACTGAACGAATTACGTATATTTATTGCAAACACGCTGTTGGAAGCCGCTCACTAGGCGTGCGACTAATGAACTGCTAGTGCTATTAACGAACACTCTGTCCTGTCGGGCGACATTCGCCTGCTCCGGTGGCTGACCGGTGCAGGCCGGGGCGCTGACCGAGAGCAAGGATCCTCTGCGGGGCAGAAGCGCCCCTGGGCGTGCGGCATTGAGCCGCGGCATCGGATGCAGCGGCAGAAAACCCCAGCCTTTGCCCGAAAATACGTTTTTAACCTTGACAGAACGACGGCATTTATGTATATCTCACGCGTTTTATTAAAGGCGCTTGGGACCTGAAAATCAGCCCGCGAGCACCCTTCCCCGCCGTTCTTTTGCCACGCCTGAGACAGAGAGATAGAGAGGTTCACCCCGGGCGAGTTGATTCATGAGACTCACGCTATGCGCTTGCACAGGAAAGTCCGTCATTCGCGCTTTGGGGCCAAATTTTAGAAAGGGAGGTAGTTGGTTATGGCGTTAAGTTTCAATTTCACCGATGAACAGAAGATGCTCGAGGACAGCGTTTACAAGTGGGCGCTTGCGTGGCTCGAGCCCCAGATGGAGCATGCGTACGAACTGGACGTGATGCCCGAGGGTCTCTTCAAGCAGACAGGCGACCTGGGTATCAACGGTATCGTGTTCGAGGAGAAGTACGGCGGAGCCGCCATGGGCTACATTGAAACCCTGCTGGCCTATGAGACGATCGCCCGCGTGAGCAACGCGCTCTCCATGACCGTCGGCGCCAGCCAGACGCTGTGCTTCGACAACTTCCGCCGCAATGCGACGGAAGCGCAGAAACTGGAAATCCTTCCCAAGTCCTGCACCGGCGAGTTCATTGGCTGCCTGGGCATCACCGAGCCCAACGCCGGCTCCGACGCCATGAGCATGGCGACGAAGGCCGTGAAGAAGGGCGACAAGTGGATCATCAACGGCAGCAAGATCTTCATCACCAACGGTCCGCTCGCCGACTTCATGGTGTTCTACGCCAAGACGGACCCCGAGAAGGGCCCCCACGGCATCTCCACCTTCATGTGCTACCCCAAGAAACAGAAGGGCTGGTCCTGCGAGAAGATCAAGAAGTGGGGCATGAGAACCTCTCCCACGGGTCTCGTGACCTTTGAAGACATGGAGGTTCCCGAAGAGTACCTCATCGGCGGCCTGAACAAGGGCGTCGCCGTTCTGACCTCCGGCCTCTGCACCGAGCGCATCACGTTGTCCGGCTGCACCCTCGGATCAATGAGAAGCTGCCTCGAGCTCTCCCTGAAGTACTCCCAGGAGAGAGTCCAGTTCGGCAAGCCCATCGCCTCCTTCCAGTCGATCCAGGAGAAGCTGGCGAATATGTACTGCGGCTACAAGGCCTCCCGCTGGATGGCTTACAGCGCCGCCGCCTATTGCGACACGCTGAAGAACAAGTCCGGCGGCAAGGGAACGGACCTCGACCGTATGGCCGCGGCCTCCCTGCTGTACTGCGGCGAGATGGGCACCAAGATCGGTCTGGATGCCGTCCAGATCCACGGCGGCTACGGCTACTGCACCGAGTACGGTGTGACCCGTCACTTCCTGGATCAGAAGCTGTGGGAAATCGGCGCCGGCACTTCCGAAATCCGCCGGATGATCATCGCCCGCGAGCTCATGAGGGACAACTTCAAGAGCGGTCTGTAATCCTTCAGCGCCTAGCGCAATCCACAGGAGCCGTGGCTCGTAAAGAGCCACGGCTCTTTTTTTCCTTCCCCGGTTTGACAATCATGCCTCCCTCAAGTAGTATACGGCACGCTTGAGCACGCTCAGGGAGGAACCCGTACCATGCAGTCACGGACGTTGAGTGTCGTTTTTATCGCCTTCTTCCTTGTCGGACTCGCCTCTCTTTGCCTGATTGCAGCGGCACAGGCCCAGGAGGATACGGCTCACCTCGTCTTGCGAAAAAAGGTTACGGCGAAAGACAGGCCCTCCGTCTACATCGTGCAGAAAGGGGACAACCTCTCGACGATCATCCGCCGCAAGCTGGGAAAGCCGGCCTCCGAGTCCTCCTCGGTCTCCCGCCTCGTGAGGAAGCTCAACCCGCAGATCCGTGATGTCAACCGGATCTACCCGGGCCAGAAGATCGCCCTGCCCCGGCTTGCCGCCGAGCCCGGGAAAACCGGCTATGTCGTCAGGAAGGGCGACTCTCTTTCGGCCATCCTCCACGAAAGGCTGGGAGTCCCCGCGGCAGAAATGGCCAGGTGGATCGGGCTCACGAAGAAGCTAAACCCGGGCCTCGTCAACGCAAACCAGATTTATCCGGGCCAGGCGCTGATCCTGCCGGACAGGGGCCAACCGGCTTCCGGGCCCGTCGAGCAGGCCGCCGGCCCGGCGCAGACCGATGCGCCGCAGATGGACGCACGTATGTTCCGGCCCACCGAGCGTGATCTCGACATTATCGCGGCTCTCGTCAGGCAGTCCGGTGGGGCGCTCGTCCGCGAAGGGAAGGTCTTCATCCCGCTCACCGAAGAGGAGCACCTGGCCGTCGACTGTGCCGACATCCCCATGGTCGAGCTCAAGGACGGCAGCCGGATTTTCCTGGACTTCGGACGCCGGATTCCCGCCGATACGGCAAGCCTGCTGCGGTCGCGCTGGGGGAACTATACAGTACTAGCCGATGGAGGAAACGACGGCGTCTTTTCCGCGCTTGCGGGCATCTTCGGGGCCTCGCGGGACTACACCTTCCGCAGACACGAAGGGGTTCTGGACATCGGGGGGGCACCGGCGCTGAAACTGCGTGTGGACTGGATCCTTTCCCGCAAGGGACCCGACGGGCAGGAAAACACCCTCTACGGCATCTGCAGAACATCCGGCCGATCCGCGCCGATCCCGGAGCCCGTCACCCGGTTTGCCGAGAAAAAAGGATATGCCGTCTTCGAGATCGACGAGGAAACCGGCAACCTTCGCGTCAGGCAGACGTCACAGGCCGCCCCCGACATTCCCGCCCTTGATGCCGGCGGCAACCGGGCCTTTGTCGGTTCGCTGCTGGATACACTGGGGTACACGTACACGAAAGACCAGCGGATCCCTGTTTCTGATGCCGCGCAAGACGGCTCCCCGCTTGCGATCCGAACGGACTATTCCGTGAGAATCGGTGCCCGGACAGTTGTCATCCACTTCGGGGACCTGCCGGCGCCTTTCCAGGCCAAGCTGAAGGAAAGAGGCATGGGCCTTGTGCAGATCGCCGGCGACGACGAACGAAGGGCGGTTCTGGAGAAGGTCCTCAAAGGGCTCGACATCCCCTACGTGCCGGAGACCGCCGAATTCAGGCCGCCCGAAGACGGCAGCCCGTCCCGATGGATCCTGACGCTTGGCGTGATCCGGGTCACATCGGAAAAGGGCACGCTCTATCTCGTCCCCTCCGATGCGGACCGGGATCTCTGCGCATTCATCCGCGAGCGCTGGAACCGCCAGCTCGTCCGCTACTGAGACATTCCCACAAGAAGGTAAGAACGTGAGAAGGTGAGAAGGTTGGATAGCCGAAAGGAACTATCCATGAATCGTAAGTAATCCAACAAAAATAATGAGAGGATCAGATTTTTCTTGTCTATCACAGAAACAAAAAAAACCGTTAGAGCCCTATCCCTTTTTTCGGGCGGCCTCGACAGCATCGTCTCGGTCAAACTGATCCGCGAACTGGGAATCGAGGTGCTGGGGCTCAGCTTCCGCACCCCCTTCTTCGAGGCTGAAAAACCGAGAGCGGCTGCCCGCATGATCGAGTTGCCGCTCGAGGTCCTCGACATCACCGAGGTGCACCTCGCCGTCGTCAGGGCCCCGCGCTATGGCTACGGGAAGAACATGAATCCCTGCATCGACTGTCACACCCTCATGCTCAAGATCGCGGGGGAAATCATGCAGGAGAGGGGATACGATTTCATCTTCACCGGCGAAGTCCTGGGGCAGCGGCCCATGTCGCAAAGCCGCCAGATGCTGCGCGTCGTGGCGAAGAACTCGGGCTGGGCCGACTATATCCTCCGGCCGCTCTCCGCGAGGCTCCTGCCCGAAACCCTTCCGGAGCAGGAAGGCAAGGTGGACCGGGAGAAACTCCTCGACATCTCGGGCCGGGGCCGGAAGCGGCAGATGGAGATGGCCGAGCGCTACGGGATCACGGAATATTCCAACCCCGCAGGGGGATGCCTGCTGACAGACCCCATGTTCTCGAGGCGCCTCAAGGACCTCTTCGCCCACCACCCCGATTTCACACCGCGGGACCTGGAGCTCCTGAAGGTGGGGCGGCACATCCGGCTCGATGAGCGGCACAAGGTCATCGTCGGGAGAAACAAGCGGGACAACCAGACGCTGGAAACCCTGATCGAGGATCGTGACGCCGTTTTCCAGATGAGAGATTTCCCGGGTCCACTCTGCGCGCTCCCCGCAGACGGTCCGGAGGAGATGCGCCGGGAGGCGGCCGCCATCTGTGCCGCTTATGGAGACACCCCGAAGGACGCGGAGCAAGTGACCGTGAAGTGCCGGCAGGGAAGCGAGACGAGTCTTATCGTCGTCAAACCGGTGAATCGGGAGGAGCTGCAGGAGAGGATGATTTAAAGAAGTGACCAGTGACCAGTGAAAAAAGAAAAGGATCGAGATAAAAAATCTCGATCCTTTTCTTTTATCCTTTGACCTTTACCCTTTAACCTTGAACCTCGTCTTCAGGGAAGGTGTGTCGGGCGCAGGAGATCCTCGATGGTTTTTACGGGGTTGAAGGTCTCGACGGGGACCTCGACAAAGACAGTGTGCCAGTGGGCCATCGATCCGTTCCAGAGCCCGGGGAGCTCGAGCGCCTTGATGTCGCAGCCCTCGTGGGATTTCGTCGAGATGAAGACCTGCTCTGCGTCGACGAACCGCTCGAGATCGAATTTGCGCCCCCTGAAATCGCGGATGCCGCAGACGAGATCGACGGGGTTGAAGTGAGTCGACGACGCCCAGAGGGCCGCCTGGTTGCCCCGGCTTTTGTCCACCTGGACTTCCTCAACGATCTGCAGGGAGCAGCTGCCGTCAATGCCCGTCACCCAGAAAGGCCCGCCCCCCGGTTCCCCCTCGTTTTTCACCATCCCGCAGACGCGAAGGGGCCTGTTGAGCTGCCCGATCAGGACCTGCCTGCGCTCTTCGAGCGGCCGCCCCTCGAAGCCGGGCGGCAGAGCGCAGCTCAGCCGATCCGTGGAAAAGCGGGCAGCCGCGCCGATTACGCTTTCCCCCGCTGAGCGCTCCGACAGCGCCCGCAGGTGACCGAAGAGCTCGCGCTGCAGCCCTACCAGGTAACCGCCGAGAATTTTCTTGTACAGGACCGTCGTGTCCTTGAGCCGGTCGGGGACGATATTGTCGATGTTCTTGATGAATACAATGTCCCCGTCGATGCCGTCCAGATTGTAGAGCAGGGCGCCGTGCCCTCCCGGCCGGAAGAGAAGCCGGCCATCGCGGTTGCGGAAGGGACGGTTTTCGAGATCCACGGCGATCGTGTCCGTCGATTCGCTCTGAATGGAAAGCCCGATCTCGAAGTGCACGCCGAGGCGCTTCTCATAGATACCGGTGACCCGGCCCAGGAGTTCTTTCACCGGTTCCAGGTGCTCTTCCGAAACGGTGAAGTGGATTCGGCAAAGGCCGTTGCCGTCTTTCGCGTAGAGGGCCGCCTCCACGAGGTGCTCCTCGAGGGCCGTCCGTGACCTGTCATCGTATTGGTGGAATTGCAGGAGCGCCTTGGGCTTCCAGGCGTAATGAAGTCCCTTTTCGTTGAGGATGAAATCGAGGGTCTCCAGTCCCCGGCCCCGGCCGACAAGATCCCCCGGATCATGGCCGGCCCCGTAAAGCGCTGCAACCAGGTCCCCGTAAAAGGCATAACGGGACAGGCTTGCCGCAAAGGCCTCGAGATCCTCGCGGCTTTCGAATCCGCCCCGATTGAAAACACTGTGCCACTCCTTGAACATGCGCGTGGCGGCACCCGAAGCAGGGACAAACTTCAGGCATCGCCCGGCCCTCGCCGCCTCGTCATGGAGGGCCACAAGGCTCTCCCGCTCAACGTCAGCGACCCGGATGATCCCGTCACCGACCGTCGCCGGCCTGTCGAGGGTCACGGTCACCGCCCCAAGCCGGCAGAGATCGATCTGACGCAGGACCTTCTCCTGCGTGGTACCCCGTGCCCGGATGTGTTCGATGTCGGATGCACTCAGTATCTTATCGGCCACCTGTGGCACCTCCCTTGTTTCCGCCTGGCTTCTTCCTGACCAGTTCGATCACCGTGACCTCAGGCGGCGCGAGGAATCGGATGGGGGGTCCCCACGTTCCCGAGCCGCGGCTCACGTAAACATGCGAGTGGCCCAGGTCGTGGAGACCGCTTTCTGTGGGAAAATACAGTCTGACGATATGGTTGAACGGAAAGATCTGCCCCCGGTGGGTGTGGCCGGAGAGCTGCAGATCGAAGAGCCCCAGGGATTCCTCCTCAACGACCGGCCGGTGCTTGAGAAAGAGGACGAACCGGTCACGGGGCAGTCCCTCGAGGACATCCTTTTCCCCGTTGCTGCGGCCTCTCAACTCGAAACCCCTGCCCGCCGGGTCGTCGACGCCGGCAATCGTCAGCACGCCGCCGACATCGCGGCTCTCCCCCCGCAGGATTTCGAAGCCGGCATCCTTCGTGAAGGCAAGCGCCTTATCGAGACCCACATAGAACTCATGATTGCCCGTCACGGCGTACTTGCCTCGGGCGGGTTTGATTTCCCGAAACTGATCCAGAAGCCCCGGCAGTTGATCCAGCGACCCGTCGACGAGATCCCCCGTGGAGACGAGCATGTCAGGGTTCTCTTTTTTCACAACGTCGAGCATCCGCGCGAGCCTTTCCTCGCGGATGAGGAGGCCGAGGTGGACATCGGTGATCTGGCAGATCTTGAGGCGATCGACGCCGTCCGGGAGCCGGTCCGTCTCGATCACGACCCGCTCCGCCCGGACATGAAGGGCCTCGTAATATCCGTAGGCCGTCGCCGCAAAGGAAAAAATGAGCGGGACGAGGAATGCAACCCTCGCCCCCGGCACGAAACCCGAGAGGTCCTTCCGGGCGACAAGCCCGGCAAGGGCAATCAGGCCACGGTACAGATCGAAGGACAGCAGCGCCATGACCAAAAGAAACAAAAACGCCAGCCAGAGATATCCTCCCCAGGAAAGGGCCCTTGCAACCGCATCGGCTCCCTGTCTTTCCAGAATGCGGGTCCCGACCGGGGCCAACATCATGAAAAGCGCGAAAAGCGCAAGCGGGATGCCCACGGCGGGGCCGAAGGGGAAGGCGGCCCTTGCCTTGAGAATGACATATCCCTGCATCAGGCCGTATATCAAGAAGAAGCTGAGCAAAAACAGCGTCATGGAATTCCGTTCTATCCCCGGGGATGGCGACGCTTCGCGAGAGGCATCGGCGGCAATTGCAATCTTTCTATAAACTAATAACGTACTCCCGCTTTTGCAAATAGATATTCCGGAAGGGGTGCCGTCAGTCGAAAAACCTTCCCGGTGCAAAAAACCGCAGGGACCCGCCGGGGCCGAAACCGAGGGACGGGTCCACCGGGGGAAGGCTCCAGTCTCCCTGGGCAGAGCTCCCCGCCCCGAGCGCGGGCTCGAGCCCCAGGCAGAACTCGACACTGCGGTCAACAGCATCCTGAAAGAGCACGCCGATGCTTTGGCTGCGAACCTCCCCCGTCGAGGGGTGCCGGCAGGGGATCGCCCCCTCGATCCTCCAGCAATGGCCCATCAGCCGCGGCGAATAGACGAGGGCGAGGACTTCCCGGAGCTGCGGCGGAGAGACGGCCAGAAGAGACGGGGCGAGGCGCCCGGCCAGGCGGCTCCGGTAGAGGGACTGCATGAAGGAAAACAGCCGGAAGGATGACAACAGGCCCTCTGCAAAGCGCTCCGTGTCCTCGTCGCGAAGCCAGGTTTTTTCCAGGTGATCGTGCAGCTCAAGCAGGGGCATCTCCGCATCCCGGATGTAGGCGGCAAGTGAATGACCCCGCACCCTGTGATAGCCGCCTGCCAGGCACATGTCGATGAGCGTCTCCAGCCTCCGGTGATCCTGCCGCGCGGCGCTCCTGCGCTTGAGGTCCCGCGCATCATAGGGCCCGGTGAGATAAAAGATCAGGGGGTGCATCAGCGCGTCGGCATAGAGGTGGGTGATGAGTCCGACCAGGAAGGCAGTCAGCTGCTCCTTCAACTCTTCCGGAAGCCCCAACAGGTATCGCAGAAGCGACTCGATCAGTTCGACGGCATCTTCAACGGTTCCATGAAGCTTGGTCGGAAGGGAACCGAATCTGGAATCGAAGTCGCCTTTCAGATAGTAATAGGGGGCATCGTGGATAATGGCCCCGATGTGCAGAAGGTTTGGGTTGCGGCGCAGGGGCTCCTCGAAAAAGCTCCCCTCGAGTCGCTTGCATACGGCTTCGGCAACAAGCCAGTGGGTGATCTCTTTCGGCATGTCCTTTGGCAGTCTTACCTCTGGCGGAGTTTTAAATCAAGGTATTGAAGGGCGTGCACTCGCCCCTCAGGGCGAAGGGGTAGAGGATGACTTTGATGGCTTCGCCGGCTTCGGCCACGAGCCTGAATCCGAGGCCTGCCTCGGCAAGGGGCAGGCGGTGGGTGATCATTTTTTCGACGGGCACGCGGCCCGAGCGGATCAGCTCAATCGCCACAACGGCGTCATGGGGGGCATTGCCGTAAGAGGGAAGCACCCGGATCTCGTTGCGCCAGAAATCGTTGACCGGCACGGGCAGCTCGATGTCGGGATCCGTAGGGGCAAAGCACAGGATGGTGCCGCCCCGGTCAACCGAGAGCAGGGCCTGCCGGTATACGGAAAGGGCGCCTGCGCAGACTATGACCAGGTCGGCGGGTCTGCCTCCGTTCAGGGCCCTGAATCGGGCGGGGACGTCCTCGGAGGCGTGAATCGCCGCATCGGCTCCGAGACTCATTGCCGCGCGGAGACGATGCTCGCTGATATCGGTCGTCACGATCCGCCCGGCGCCGAGGGCCTTCGCCAGCATGAGATGCAGAAGCCCCGAAATGCCGCTGCCGAGAATGAGCACGCTCTGAGCCGGCTGCAGCCCCGCGAGCCTCTGGCCGCGCACAACGCAGGCAAGGGGCTCGACAAATACGCCCTGATCGAACGAGACATCGTCGGGGAGGATGAAGACTCCGCGGTCTACATTCAGGGCGGGGACGCGCAGGTACTCGCTGAACCCCCCCGGGTCGTAATTGGTCGAGTGCAGCGTCTCACAGGCCGTGTGGCTCCCCCTGAGGCAGTAATGGCAGGTATTGCAGGGGATGTGATGGGAAACGAAAACACGCTCGCCGATCCGATAGCGCTCCACACCGGCGCCCTTTTCGACGATGACCCCGCTGATCTCATGTCCGAGGACGATGGGGGCCTTCTTGATCCGGTACCACTCCATGACGTCGCTGCCGCATATGCCGCTGGCCATCACCCTGACGAGCAGCTCCCCCGCTGCGATCCGGGGAACGGGCCGTTCTTCGACGCGGATGTCATGGTTGTTGTAGTAGACGGCGACCTTCATCCCTTCTCGCATCACCTCATTAATTGTATTGTCTTTGTCGTGCCACAGCCGGAGTAACGGGCGACAGGCTGCAGGCTACAGGCCTCAGAAAACTTTGAAAGCACGATTCTGTTGCCTGTGGCCTGTGGCCTGCGGCCTGTAGCCTATTTTTTCTTCCGTGCCTTTCCCGCATCGGCTTTCACCGACTGGAAAAGATCAAGCGCCTGCTTCACCGACGCCTTCTCGTGGATGATCGCACCGAGGGCCCGGATCATGGGCACGGGATTCGGGCTCTGCCAGATGTTGCGCCCCAGGTTGACGCCGACGGCGCCCCGCTTCATGCCGTCGTGAACGAAGGAGAGCACCTCCATCTCGGTCTCGCACTTGGGCCCGCCTGCCATGACGACGGGAACGGGGCAGCCTTCCACGACCTTGTCAAAGTTTTTGCACCAGTAGGTCTTGACGACTCGGGCCCCCAGCTCGGCGGCAATACGGCTGCTCAAGGCCAAGTAGCGGGCCTCTCTCTGCTCGAGCTCCTTGCCGACGGCGGTGACGGCCATCACGGGGATCCCGAAGTCCTCGCAGTCGTTCACCAGATCGGCCAGGTTCATCAGCGATTCGTGCTCGTAGTCGCTGCCCACGAAGATCGAGACCCCGACGGCTGCCGCATTGAGCCGCAGGATCTCCTCGATGGAAGTGGTCAGCGCCTCGTTGGCAAGGTCCTGACCGATGATGCTCGTGCCTCCGGAGACCCGGAGGATGATGGGCTTGCTTCCCGCGGGGACGACGCAATTTCTCAACACGCCGCGCGTGACGAAAAGGGCCTCGCACCAGGGCAGAAGCGGCGCGATGGTCTCCCCCGGCCTCTCCAGGCATGACGTAGGCCCCTGGAAATAACCGTGGTCAATCGGCAGGAACAGGCAGCGCCCGTTGCGGAAAAGCTGAGACATCCGGTTCTTCATTCCCCAGTCCATATCAACTCTCCTCGATATCTTTCATGTCTTTGATGATTCGTTTGCGGTATCCGGTTCCCGCGGTACTCTTCGAAGGCTGCAGGCTTCAGAAAGACTTTTCCCCAAACCTGAATTCTTGTCCTTCACAAATCACAAGCCACTAGCCACTTCTTCACCGGTTCTGCTCGCCCAGCTGCTCAGCCAGACAGTCAAACACCGCAGTCCCCTCTTCCCAGGCGCAGGGAATGACACGGATTCCAAGTTTCTGAAACATCTCATTCTGTTCGCGTCCGAGCTCTCCCGGAACGACTAGAATCCGCCGGGGCACCTGCTCAAGCCTGACGCCCCTGAGCAGAAGCCTTGCCACGCCCCGCTCCAGGTCCGCCGGGACTGCCCCCGGGACAACCTCAAAGATAGCGGAGATCTGGCCGGCCGGATCGCGGGTGAAGATTTCTCCGCCGGGGCCGATCCCCACCCGGGCCCCCATGTCCTTCAGCCGGTGGGCCAGGTCGAGGGCGGCGAGGTCACGATCACATTCCGCGACATAATCCCGCCTCTCATGGACATACCGGCCGCCGATGAATTCCCCTCGAAAACGCTCATCATCGAAAAATATCCGCGCCTGCGGATCGTCATCGTCCCCCAGGTCCTTGATGGCATCGACCTTCCGGACGAATTGTGCAAGCTGCCTGACGAAGAGATGGGACTGCAGAGCGCCGATCACCACGACGGCGCTGCGGGTGTTGCCGTCCTCGACTTCGCTCCAGACACCCCGGTAATGGGCCTCGAAGAGGAATTTCCCGACACCTCGTCTGCCCCCGATCTTGCCGCGGTGGATGAGGAACACCCTCCCCGCATCATCCTGGGCAAAGGCCCCGCCGATCTTGCGGTCGAGGCTGCCCGTCGGTATATTGATTTCGATCGTGCTGGAAACTGCGCCGCCGTCGGAGGGCCTGCCGAGCCCGAAGGCATTCAGGTAACGGTCGCCGGCGATGGTTCGCGCGTGAAACCAGATGCCGTGCTCGCCGGCCCAGGATACCTTCGCCCGCAAACTCTCGCCGGGGTGGCCGATCTTCACGGCAATCCGGCAGGTCACAAAGGGCCGCAGCGCCCGGATGAGCTGACGCTGGCAACGGCGGATCGTCGATTCATCGTCCAGGATTTTGAGCACCCGGAAGCCCCCTGATCTTGCCTGGATCCGCTCGTTGCTCCAGGTCCTGTATCTTCATGTCGGCGCCGATCTGCCCGTAAACCCGGTTCCATTTCCGGAACTGGTTATCCAGATCGCTGAATGCTTTCACCATCGGAAGCTTCTCCGGCTTCTCCCCGTTAAGCCCGCGACCGATCGACACCAGCTGTTCGTTGAGCTGAAGTTGAAGCGCCATGATCTCCTGCAGCGGCCTCTCCCACCATGATCGCTGCCCGTTGTTGAGGCCGAGGGCAAACATCTCGTGTTTTTCCGTGAGTTGCGCAAACCCCCGATTCAGGTCCTCGGACTGGGCAGCAATTTCTTTCCATTGGGTATCGGTTGCGATCAGCATCTTCCGGATTTCCCGTGAATGAAAGGCGAGCAGTGCCGAGAGACGATAACATCCCACGAGCTGTTCCTGCTGCTGCTCATCACCCTGAAGCCACGCATTGCGCTGGATCTGCCTCTCCTCCTGCTGTTCCGGCGGCCCTTTCGTGCCCGTGGGACCGATGGGTCTCACCCGGTCCTTGGACGAGCTTCCCATCTGGGCCTCGGCCGTCAGCACAGACAGAAACCCCAGCAGCACAAAAACCATGGTAACAAGCCACACCGCTGCTTTCTTCATGAATCCCCGGATCCTCCCGTCGATTTCCGGCCCGACTCCACTGCCGATCCCGCTCGCGTCCCCTCAATTCCGGCCATGCGTTTCGCCGAGACGTGTGCCTGCACCGCCTTGAACCCCTGCTCGAGCAGGTTTCGGGCTTCGCGGAAGCGGGCCCCGGAACTGCGCGACCCCAGCACGATCGCCACGACGCGCGTGTTGTTCTTTCTCGCCGTCACGACGAGGTGATACCCCGATCCCGCCACATGACCCGTCTTCAGGCCGTCTACGTAATGATTCGTTTCGAGCAGGTGATTCGTGTTGCTGCGGACTCTGCGGCCATATTCAAAGACGGGCAGGGAATGCATCTGAAGCGACTGGGGAAAGCGGTTGATGTAGGCGCAGGAGAGAGTCAGGATGTCCCTGGCCGTCGTCACCTGGCCTTCTTCCCGCAGCCCGCTCGGATTGCCGAAATGGCTGCCGGTCATGCCAAGCTCCAGTGCTTTCACGTTCATTCTCCTGACGAATTCGTCCACGTCGCCGCCGATGTATTCGGCCGCCGCGACAGAGGCATCGTTGGCCGACATGATGGCCATCCCCTTCATCAGATCCTCCAGCGCGATTTGCGACCCGGGTCGGATCCGCATCCGGGAACCGTTCACCTGGCTGACGGTTGAGCTGACGTGAACGATATCAGACGTACGGACCCTTCCTTCGCCAAGGGCCTCGTAAATCAGGTAAAGGCTCAGGATCTTGGTGAGCGATGCCGGCGCGATGGGTTCGTCGGGATTTTTCGAAAAGAGGATCTCTCCGGTGGTCATATTCATGACCAGGGCGGATTTCGCCGTGAGCCCTGCCTTGGCCTTCGGCTTTGGCTTAGCCTTTCGGGAAGCGGCCAACAGACCATCGGGCTGGAGAAACTGAATGGCCAGGACTGCCGCAAGCAGCAGAAGACTTCTTTTGAGATGCACCATGCGTATAAGTGATTTTCTCCAATCGGTTCTCGGACGGACCAGTGCCTCCGGCACGGAAGCCCGCCGCCCGATCACGGGAACGATAAGGGAAAACGAAAGGTCCCGTCAAGCAATTTATCTGCCCGCAACCGGGCAAATTACAGGTAACGGCAGCGCGGCGGCAAGCGGAAAGTGGTTCATGAATGGCTGGTGCCAAGGTTCGAGGATCGGTTCTTCGTTCCTCGGACCTCGTTCCTATTTCAGGATGCCCAGGATGACCGGCTCGCTGCGTTCGGACGCCTCCGGGATCGCCTTCGGGTATCCCAGGATGATCGGGGCCACGATCTGCAGATCTCCCGTGATCCCCAGATCCTTCAGGATGGAGGAGTCCCGGAGGTGAGCCCCCAAACCGATCCAACAGGTGCCCAGGTTTCTTGCAGCAGCGGCAAACATGAAATAACAGGCCGCCAGTGAGCAGTCCACATCCAGGCTTCCCAGCCCCGACGGGCCGCAGATGTAAACGACGCAGGGGGCATTGTAGAAGACGTTGAACCCGGGATTGCGGAGAATGTCCTCGTAGCGCTTGATCGGGGAGGACGGGTCGGCTTCCAGGTCCGAGAGGAGATTTTTCTTGCTCTCGTCGGAGAGCTGCCTGACCTTCTCCCGGTTCGTCACAATCGAAAACCGCCAAGGCTGTCCGTTCATGGCGCTCGGCGCCAGGCAGGTCTCCCGGATGATCTCCCGGACAAGATCCAACGGCACCGCCCTGTCCTGGAATTCGCGGATGGAGCGCCTCGTGCCAAGAAGGGCCTGAAAGTCTTTCATGTTGCCGGCTCCTTTTTCTCCTTCGAGCTGTTTAGCTGCTTGAGGGCGAGCATCAGGGCCTGCGTGCCCGATTTCCCGTGCCCCTGAGCCTTCACGGCCACGTAGAGCTGGTGCACCAGGGCAAGCCCCGGCAGGGCGAGGCCCATGGCCGCAGCCTCTCTCAGGGCGATGCCCATGTCCTTGATGAAGTGCTCGACGTAGAAACCGGGTTTGTAATCCCCCTGAACGATCCGCGGTCCCAGTGTGTTGAGGCACCAGGATGTGGCGGCCCCTTTGCCGACGATGTCGATCACGGCCTGTTCGTCGAGGCCGGCTTTCGATGCATAGACCAGCGCTTCGCACACACCGATCATCGACCCCGCGATCAGGATCTGGTTGCACATCTTCGTGTGCTGTCCTGCACCCGCGGCGCCCATGAAGGCAATCGTTTTCCCCAGGTGCTGGAACAGGGGCAGGATATCCTCGTAGACCTTCCGGTCCCCGCCGACCATGATGGCCAGGGTGGCGTTTCTCGCCCCCACGTCGCCGCCCGAAACGGGAGCATCGAGGCTGGCGATGCCCTTTTTCGAGGCGGCCTGCGCGATGCGTTTTGCCAGTGCCGGTTCACTGGTCGTCATGTCGACGACGACCCGGCACTTGGGCTCCCCGGACAGGATTCCCTGCGGTCCCAGATAAACTTCCTCCACATCGGACGGCATCCCAACCATGGAGAAGACAACCTCCGTCTCGGCCGCTACGGCCGCAGGCGTGGGACACCAGTGTCCTCCCCGGTCGATGAGCGGTTTGGCCTTGTCGCGGGCCCTGTTGAAAAGGGACAGTTCGTGCCCCGCGAACTGCAGATGACCTGCCATCGACGCTCCCATGATCCCTGTACCAATCCAACCGATCTTCATCGTGCTCACCTCATGAACCTGTGATTGCTGACAGACAGCCTGGCTCGCTCCGGGCGTATCGACGGGACCCCCGGAATAAACCGATCATCCCATGCGATAACATCTCGGAAGCTTTGCCCATTCACTTTAAGTAAAGAGAGGCGCCCCTGTCAAGTTCCTCCTTTCCAACCGAACCGTTTTATAGTAAGGAAGGGGCCGTTGAGGCCATGCTGGACATGATCCTTCAAAGGAGGGGATTTATGCTTCGTTTCGCTCTGGCCGCCGCCGTGCTTTTCCTTTCCGCACACTCTCTCTTCTCTGGAGGCGTCAGCCCGGCCTTTGCCGAGGATACGATTTTCCGCTGTGGGGCGGAGAGCGTCTCCATCGGGGACTCCCGATACACCGTGCAGAAGATCTGCGGGAAGCCCTCACGCAGCGAATCGGTCGGCCAAACAAGCAAGGAAAAAAAGCAAAAGCAACTGCAGGGATCGACTTCAAAATCCTATTCGGGGAAAGTTCAGAAGTTGTATTACGATCGGGGCTACGGAGATTTCGTCTACGCCCTCACCTTCGAAAAAGATATCCTGAAAAAAATCGAAAAATCCGGTCGGGCACGCTGAAGGACCGGGAAGCAAGGAACTTAGGAAGAGCAGAAGAGCGGATAGGAAAAAACGGACCGTTATGGTTGTTTTTATTCTCTTGCCGATCTTCCGATCTTCCTCGCTTCCGATCTTCGCGAAATCAAGGCTGAATGCCTTCGGGTGATTGACAGCTCCCCGGGAGCGTGGTCCTCATGTTGCAGACGATAGACTGGGTCATCATCGGGCTCTACTTCCTGCTGAGCGCCTCAATCGGCCTCTACTACACCCGCCGCGCCGGTTCCAGCATCCAGGAGTTCTTCCTCTCGGGGCGCAATCTCCCCTGGTGGCTTGCCGGCACCTCCATGGTCGCCACGACCTTTGCGGCCGACACGCCGCTGGCCGTAACGGAGCTCGTGGCGAAACACGGTATCGCCGGCAACTGGTTCTGGTGGAATTTCGTTCTCGGTGCCGTGCTGACCGTCTTCTTCTTTGCCCGGTTGTGGCGGCGCGCAGGCATCCTCACCGACGTGGAGCTCATCGAGCTGCGCTACTCCGGCAAACCCGCCGCGTTTCTGCGCGGGTTCCGTGCCCTCTATCTCGGCCTTTTCATCAACACCGTCATCATCGGCTGGGTGAACCTGGCCATGGCCTCCGTCCTCGAGGGGATGTTCGGCATACCGCCGGGACAGGTCATGATCTACGTGGCCCTGTCCCTGGGTTTCACGGCCCTTTACTCGGCCCTCTCCGGTCTCTGGGGAGTAGCCGTCACCGACGCCTTCCAGTTTGTCCTGGCCATGGCCGGGACGATCGTCCTGGCCGTTTTGGTCCTGGATCTTCCCCAGATCGGGGGTTTGGCGGGGCTCGTGGAGAAAGTGCCGTCCTGGTCGCTCTCTTTCGTCCCTGCAATCTCGGGCGGCACAGCCGCCGACTCGACGGGCACGCTCACCCTGGGCGCAGCAGCCTTTTTCGCCTTCATCGGCATCCAGTGGTGGGCCTGCTGGTACCCCGGGTCGGAACCCGGCGGGGGCGGTTACGTGGCCCAGCGGATGATGTCGGCCAAAGACGAGCGACACTCTCTTTTTGCAACCCTCTGGTTCACCGTGGCCCACTACTGCGTGAGGCCCTGGCCGTGGATTCTCGTGGGGCTTGCAACCCTTGTGCTCTATCCCGACCTGGGACCCGCGGAAAAGCGGCTGGGCTATGTCTACGCGATGCGCGACTTCCTGCCGCCGGGCGTCAAGGGCATGCTTGTCGCCGCCTTCTTTGCCGCCTACATGTCGACGATCTCGACCCAGCTCAACTGGGGCACCTCGTACATCATCAACGATTTCTACCGGCGCTTCGTCCGGCCCGACGCGGGCGAGAGGCACCTCGTTGCCGTCTCGCGGGTCGGCACGCTGGCCATGATGGCTTTTTCGCTCTACGTCACCTCGATCCTGGAAACGATCTCCGGCGCCTGGGCCTTCATCATCGAGGCCGGCGCCGGGCTGGGGCTTGTCCTGATCCTGCGCTGGTTCTGGTGGCGGATCAACGCCTGGAGCGAGATTGCCGCGATGGTGACACCCCTTGCCGCCTGCGGCTGGCTGCGTATCGCCACGGATATCCGTTTCCCGGAGACCCTGTATGCCATCGTGGCGGCCACCACCGTCGCCTGGGTCCTGGTCACCTTCCTGACAGAACCGACCGATGCACAAACGCTCGAGCGTTTCTACCGGCGCGTGCACCCGGGCGGCCCAGGCTGGGCCTCCGTGGCAAAGAGGATCCCCGATGTGAAAGGGGACAGCGGCTACGGGAGGCTCCTTCGGGACTGGCTCTGCGGGGTGATCCTTGTCTATTCCGTGCTCTTCGGAACGGGGAAGATCCTTCTGCTGCAGACAGGAGAAGGGCTGATCTTTCTTGCCGTTGCCGGGGCGGCGGCGTGGGTGATATCATGCGACCTGGCAAAACAGGGTACAGGGCATAGGGTACAGGGTATAGGGGGAAAATGAAGAAAGAACTAAAGAGGGTATTGTCGTTCGGAACGCATCCCGATGACATCGAGATCGGCTGCGGAGGGACAGAGGCGCTCCTTGCACGGAAGGGCTGCGAAATTACCCACGTGATTCTGACCTCCGGCGAGGCGGGCAGCGACAAGACCCCTCCCTGGGAGCTGGGGCCCATTCGGGAAAAGGAGGCCATCGAGGCGGCGAAGGTGATCGGCGCGGGCAACGTGGAATTCCTCCGATACCCCGACGGGCTGACGGGCTTCACCCGTGACATGAAGGTCGACATCATCCGAATCGTCCGGAGGCTGCGCCCGCACATCCTGTTCATCCACGAGAGAAACGAGTCGTCCCTGGGGCACCGGGTGGCGAGCGAACTGGTTCTCGAGGCCGTGCAGGCCGGCTCCGGCCCCTGGTTCCAGGAGGCCGGCGGCGGGCCCTGGTCCCCCGATGTCATCCTGGGCTACGAGGTATGGCACCCGCTCGGGCGCTGCGAGCTTGCCGTCGACATCTCGCCGACCCTGGAGACAAAGATCAAGGCCCTGGCGTGCCACCGCTCGCAGACGGCGGCCCTCCGCTACGACGAGGCCGTCCGGGGGCTTGCCCGCTGGCGCGGCGTCATGAGCCTTTCGGGCGGGGACGCCGAGGTGTTCGAAGTCATCAAGGCGTCACAGGATACCGTTTTAGGTTTTACGTGATTAGGTTTTAAGTCAACGGCGATTCGATGGGTTCAAAGAATATGAATGCAGAAAACAAAAACAGGCAGGCGGTAACGGCGAGTTGCGGGGTGGAGGGCTTGAGCCACCTCAAAACCTTTTACTCCATCCCCAACTTCCATATCGGAGGGACCTACAACCTCGACGACCCCTCGTCGTGGGAATCGGGCGGTATGGGAGGCGTGACCTTGGAGTCTCTCGGAAAGGCCCCCCTTCGCACAGCCTGCATCGCCGTCGGGACCCCTCACCGGGACGCAGACGGCTTCATCGACAACGCCGTCCTCTTCAGCCCCTTTTACTCCGGCGATGCGGCTCTGATGTACTTCTACTGGTACCGCGGCCAGGGAGCAAACGACTTCTGCGGCGGCCCCGTTGTGGGCCCCGGAGAGCTGATCGACACGGAGCGCCACTACGTCATCTTCCTGGATGCCCTCGGCCTCTGGGGCGCCAGCAAGCCGAGTGACGGGCTTGGCCTGAAGTTCCCGCAATACAGCATCGAGGATTGTGTCCAGGCCAACTACCGGCTGCTTCGGGACCACCTGAAGGTGAGCCGCGTGAAGCTTGCCATGGGATGCTCCATGGGGGCCATCCAGAGCTATCTCTGGGCCCTGATGCACCCGGGGTTTGTCGAGGCCATCATGCCCATGGGAGGCGTCACGGAGACGGACGCCAATCTGCGCTGGCTCTTCCGGCTCATGTCGGCGGCCATCGAGAGCGACCCCGCATGGAGAGAGACGGGGGGCGATTACTACCACCTGCCAAAAGAGCAGCACCCGTCCCGGGGCGTCATGTTCGGCTGGTCCATCCTGTTCCACTCGGCCATGAGTTTCGACCATCGAATCCAGATGGGGTGGGACGAGGTCCAGAAGGAGGCCTTTGCCTGGGAGCCCCACGGGAAGGAAGGGATTCTTCTCGTTCCCTACGGCCGCAATTACGACGCCATCGACCTGCTGTACCGCAATCGGGCGGGAGAGACGCTCAACGTGACACAAGAGTTGCACCGCATCCGGGCAAGAACCCTCATCCTGCACGTGGCCAACGATCACTGGGTCCGGCTGTGCATGGCTCAACAAGCCCAGGAGCGCATTGCCGGCGCGAGGCTCTGCTCCTTTGAACACCCCCTGGGGCACTATGCCCTTTTCCGGGCGCCGAATGAGTTCCGCGACACAATCAAAACGTTTCTCGAAGACTCCAACCCGACTGCGACAGGGGGATAGCCGTGAACCACGATGTTTTCACCATCTTCACTGCGGCGCTTGGCGCCGTCGACCCTTACGCCGCCGTGAAGAATTACGTCGGCCTGATCCGCGAGATCTGCCGTGAGGCGGGGCTCAAGAAGATCTATGTCGCGAGCTTCGGCAAGGCGGCCTACGCGATGAGCCGCGCGCTGGCCGACGCGCTGCCGGATCGGATCGTCCGGGGTGTCGTCGTCACCAAATACGGCCACGTCTCCGCAGAACCTCTTCCCGGAACATTCGAGATTCACGAGGCGGGGCATCCCGTGCCCGACGAACAGGGCGTCGCCGGAACCGAAAGGATGATTGACCTCCTCAAGCAGGCTGACGGCGAGTCGCTCGTCGTCTGTCTCATCTCGGGGGGCGGATCGGCGCTCCTCGTCGCCCCTTCCGAAGGAGTCTCGCTTGACGAAAAGCAGCAATTGACCCGGACGCTTCTACAGGCGGGCGCCGATATCGTGGAGCTCAACACGGTGCGAAAGCACCTCTCGCGCGTCAAGGCGGGCAGGCTCGCCGAGGCGGCCCGCCCGGCCAGGGTGCTCTCCCTCATCCTCTCGGATGTTATCGGCGACAGGCTCGACTCCATCGCCTCGGGGCCCACCTCGCCGGACAAGACGACCTGGGCCGACGCCCTCGACGTGGTGACCCGCTATGACCCGGACGGGAAAATCCCGCCAACGATCATGCAACTGATCCGGGACGGCGCGGTCGGACGCATCCCCGACACCCCGAAGCAGGGCAATCCGGTCTTCGAGGGCGTGGAGAATATCATCATCGGCAGCAACCGCATCGCCACGGAGGCCGCCAGGCAAAAGGCACTGGGGATGGGATTCGAGCCGGTCGTCCTCACATCGGGGTTGCAGGGCGAGGCCCGCGAGGCCGCCCTGAGACTCTACCGCCAGGTCCTGGAGTCGCAGTCCTGCCTCGCCTCGGGCAGGAAAAAGATCTGCCTCATCGCCGGGGGCGAAACAACGGTGACTGTCCGGGGGAAGGGTCTCGGCGGGAGGAACACGGAAATGGCCCTCGCCTTCGCCATGGCCATCGAGGGAACCTCGGGGATCACGTTTCTCTCGGCGGGCACCGACGGGACCGACGGCCCCACGGATGCCGCCGGTGCCGTCGCCGACGGTGAGACGATCCCGAAAGCCAGGGCCCTCGGTCTCGACCCGCAGTCCTTTCTCGACGACAACGACTCCTATCACTTCTTCGAGAAGACGGGCGGCCTCTTCAAAACAGGGCCTACGGGGACAAACGTGATGGACCTGCAGATCATCCTTATTGAGTAACCACAAGCCACAAGCCTCAAGAAAGAAAATCCCCCTCTTTCCCCCTTTGTTAAAGGGGGGTTTGTCTTATCCGTCTTCTCTTGTCCCTACACCCTCGTCCCCGGTCCCTTCTTTCTCCTTCACCGGTCACTGGCCACTGATCACTGGTCACTTCTTTCTCGCCGGCCAGTTTTTCCTTGACAAAAAGACGAGGAAACGATTTAGTGATTTTTGCATACAATATTCAATCTTCGAACCCCTGCCCCGCGGAGAAGAAGCCATGAGAAAGCTGGGTACACGCCACGAGAATCTGGACCGGAAGGTGTACCGTGAGCTCAAGTCGATGATCGTCGACCGCAAGCTCAAGCCGGGCGACAAGATCCTGCAGGAAAAAATCTCCCAGGAATTCGGCGTGAGCCGCACGCCCCTCATGTGCGCCCTGAAGAAGCTCGAGCAGGAAAAGCTCGTTCAGGCCATCCCGCGCCGGGGGTTCTACGTCAGGCGCTTCACGAAGGAAGAGATCCTCGAGGCCTTCGAGCTGCGTGAGATCCTGGAGGGCCTTGCGGCCCGGCGCGCGGCGATGATCATCACAGCAGTCCAGGCCGAAAGACTCCGGGCCTTCTTCCGGGAGGTCGACATCTCCGACAGCGGCCAAAGCATCAAACGCTATTCCGATGAGGACCGGCGCTTCCACAACTTTCTCATTGAGTTGGGCGGCTTCGACCTGCTCAACGACATCCTGGAAAACTACAACATCATCGCCGTGAGCTACCGCATTGACGTCATGGAGGGCCTCGTGAGACACCCGAAGGAAACCCTGCCGGAGCACCGTTCGCTCATCGAGGCGATCGCATCCGGCAAGCCTGACCTGGCGGAAAAACTGGCCCGGCAGCACTTCGCCCGGTCGCGGCAGCAGCTTCTGCACGAGATGGAGCATGAAAAAACAAGACAGACCGGAAAGCCGGCTGCCGGCAAACTGCGGGCTTTCAAGGTGCACCAGATGGAACCCGGCCAATAAAGGAAAGAAACGGAGGGGAATTTTGACAGCGGCAGTACGAGCCCATCGGGCACTCACCCTGGGGGAACGGGCGGTCTTTCTCGCCGAGAAGGCAAAGGAGGTCCGCTCCCGTATCCTCTCCATGATCTTTAAGGCCAAGTCGGGGCACCCGGGAGGGGCCCTCTCGGCGGCCGACATCGTGACGGCCCTCTACTTCGACATCCTGCGAGTAGACCCGGCCAACCCTCGCTGGCCCGACCGGGACCGTTTCCTTCTCTCGAAGGGCCACGCCTGTCCCGTCCTTTACACCTGCCTTGCCATGCGGGGCTACTTCGGGCTGGAGCACCTGGACACTCTGAGGCAGTTCGAGAGCATCCTCCAGGGCCACCCCATCCGGAAAACACCCGGGATCGACATGTCGACGGGCTCGCTGGGCCACGGGTTGAGCATCGGCCTCGGAATGGCCCTCGACGGGAAACTTCGCGGAAAAGACTACACCGTCTACGTGATGCTGGGCGACGGCGAGATCAACGAGGGTCACGTCTGGGAGGCCGCCATGGCGGCGGCGAAATACAAAGCTGACAACCTCATCGCGATTGTCGACCGCAACCGCCTGCAAATGGACGGCTGCTGCGACGACATCATGCCCATGGGCGACATTGCGTCGAAGTTCAAGGCCTTCGGCTGGAAGACCTTCGAGATCGACGGTCATGACATGACACAGATCCTCCGGACGATCGGGAAGGCGCGCAGGGTGCGCAGCAAGCCCGCCTGCATCATCGCCAACACGGTGAAGGGCAAAGGGGTGAGCTACATGGAGGATCGATTCGAATGGCACGGCAAGTGCCCCGACGCGGATCAGCTCGCCTGCGCCATGCAGGAGATCTGGGGGGAGGACTCATGAGACCGCATGCCATGACACCAGCCATCGTTCCCACCCGGCGGGCCTTCTCCGAGCGAATGGCCGAATACGGAGCCATCGACGGCGACTTCGTCGTCTTCGAGGCCGACATCGGCTATTCCACCTTCTCGCATCTGTTCGGCGACCAATACCCCGCACGATACTTCAACATGGGCATCGCCGAGGGCAACATGGTAAGCGCCGCCGCGGGCATGGCCGCCGATGGCCGCACCGCTGTGGCGTCGAGCTACGGCGTATTCATCACCATGCGGGCCCTGGAATCGGTCCGGACCTTCGTCTGTTACCCGGATCTGAACGTGAAGTTTCTCTCGTCGCACGGCGGGTTCACGCCGGCCATCGACGGCGTGTCCCACCAGGCCACTGAGGACATCGCCAACATGACGACGCTGCCCAACATGAAGGTCCTCGTACCGGCCGACACGTGGGCCGCAAAGAAGCTCTTCGACGTGGCCCTGCAGACACCGGGGCCCGTATTCGTCCGCCTCATGCGCGACCCCATCCTCGAGCTCTACGAGCCGGACGACAGCTTCCGCATGGGCGGAAGCCACGTCGTCATCGAGGGGACCGACGTGACAATCGCCACCTACGGCGACATCGTTTTCGAGGCCATCGAAGCCGCAAGGCTTCTCGCAACGGAGGGCATCCGGGCCGAGGTCATCGACATGTACTCCGTGAAACCCTTCGACCGGGAGACCCTCGTGCGGTCCCTGGACAAGACGGGCGCCCTCGTTGTCGCCGAAAACCACCAGAAGCGAAACGGCCTGGGCTACGAACTTTCCAACTTCTGCATCAAAAACAAGGTGGTTCCTTTCGACAACCTGGGCCTCGAGGACACCTTCGCCGAGAGCGGAAGCTACGGGAAGCTTCTCGAGAAATACGGTCTGTCGAAGACCCATATCGCCGGGGCGGCCAGGCGCCTCCTCAGGAGGACATAGAATGGTCAAAATGGGGATCATCACCGGCTTTCTCGGACAGACCAAAGACCGGTTCCACCTCTACAACGAACCGAAGAGCGTCGAGGAAAAATTCGCCCTCATGGCAAAGATCCGGGGCTACGACGGCGTCGAGATCGTCTACCCCTATGAGGTAAACGACGCGGCCTTCACGCGAGGACTGCTGAAAAAGTACAGGCTGAAGGTCGCGGCGGTGAACGTGAATGTCAAGGCGGAGCCGGAGTTCCTCAACGGCGGCCTCACCTCGACGAAGAAGGCGGTGCGCGAAAAGGCCGTGCGCTTCATCAAGGAGTCGAAGGATTTTGCCGCGGCCATCGGCGCCGACAAGGTCACCTGCTGCCCCCTGGGCGACGGGTTCGAGTTTGCCTTCCAGTGCGACTACCGGAGGATGTGGACGTACCTCGTCGACGCCTTCGGCGAGTGCGGCTCCTACCGCGAGGAGATCCCCCTGTTCATCGAGTACAAGCCCAGCGAGACGCGGGGAAAGTGCTTCGTCGATTCGGCGGCCAAGACGCTCTGCCTTCTCCACGAGATCGGGCTCGCGACCATGGGCGTCACCATCGATTTCGGCCACTCCATCTACGGCGGGGAGCAGCCCGCCGAGGCGGTGGCCCTCGTGGCAGGCAGTCCCTGGCGTCTCTACATCCACATCAACGACAACGACGGGAGGTGGGACTGGGACTACTTCTGCGGCACGAAGCATTTCCTGGAGTACGTCGAGTTCTTGTACTACCTGAAAAAAATCGGCTACGAGGACTACCTGACCTCCGACACCTCGCCGACGCGCTGGGACGTTCGGGGGACCTTCGAGGCCAACAGCCGGATCACAAACCGCATCTGGGCCCTGCTCGAGCGCATCGACGACAGGACCTTCTCGAAGCTCGTGTCGGGAGGCGACTACCTGAAGACGTGGAAGTTCATCGAGAAGGAGATCCTGGGTCTGCGCTAGAGAAGGAATGAAAAGGAGGAGAGACTCATGTCCAAGTTCAATGTCTATGTCACCCGCCTCATCCCCGTGGAGGGCCTGACCCTGCTGAGGGAAACCTGCACCGTGGAGATCAACCCCGAGGACCGTCCCCTCACCCGGGAAGAGCTGCTGAAGAACGTGAAAGGCCGCGACGGCGTGATCTCCCTTCTCAGCGACCGGATCGACGGCGAGGCCATGGAGGCGGCAAAGGGAATCAAGGGCTTTGCGAACTACGCCGTGGGTTTCGACAACTTTGATGTCAAGGAGGCGACGAAGCGCAAGATCCCCATGTCCAACACACCGGGCGTTCTCACGGATGCCACAGCCGAGATGGCCTGGGCCCTGCTCTTCGCCATCGCCCGTCGCGTGGTGGAAACGGACAAAATCATGCGCACCGGTACCTGGCCAGGCTGGGGCCCTATGCAGTTCATCGGCGGCGATGTGAAGGGAAAGACGCTGGGCATCGCGGGTGCCGGACGCATAGGCACTGCCATGGCCCTCATGTCCAAGGGGTTTGCCATGAAGGTTCTCTACACCGACGAGATGGCCAACCCGGTCCTCGAGAAGGAGCTGGGGGCGAAAAAGGTTTCTTTCGAGGAGCTGCTCAGGGAATCGGACTTCCTGAGCATCCATGTCCCTCTCATGCCATCCACGCGGCACCTGTTCAACGCGAAGGTCTTCGCCATGATGAAGCCGACGGCCTATCTCATCAACACATCCCGGGGACCCGTGATCAACGAGGCAGAACTGGTCGATGCGCTGAAAAAGAACGTCATCGCCGGCGCGGCCCTTGACGTCTTCGAGTTCGAGCCGAAGATGGTTCCCGAGCTTGCCAACCTGGTGAATGTCGTCGTCACACCCCACACGGCCTCGGCAACCATATCCTCGCGCACGGGAATGTCCGTGAAGGCAGCAACCAACCTGCTGGCCATGCTGAAGGGCGAGCGCCCCCCCGACTGCCTCAACCCGGAGATCTACGGCTGAGAGCCTTGCATCGATAAAGCGAAAAGGGCTTCCCGAACCGGGAAGCCCTTTTCATTGAAAGAGGGAATTGCTCCCTCCCCTTCCTTCTCTTGTATTTCTTTTCCCTGATACCCTATACCCGATACCCAATACCCGGCGACGTCAGTCGCCTTACCCCATGAGCAGCCGGAAAATAACCTGCGTCAGCTGCGGCACATAGGTGATGATGAACAGGACCACGACAGCCGCCGCCATCATCGGGATCAGGTGGCGCGTGACGGCCCCGATGCCCGCCTTCGCGAGGCTCGCCGCGACAAAGAGGGTGCCTCCGACAGGCGGCGTGTAGAGGGCAATGGCGAGATTGGCCGTGATCACGACCCCGAGGTGGACGAGGTCGATATTGAAGGCCATCGCCATGGGGAGAAACAGCGGGGTGGTCAGGAGCATGGCCGGCAGCGGCTCGATGAAAATACCAATAAGCAGGAGCGAGATATTGAGAAGAAGCAGAAATACCCAGGGCTCGTGCGCCACGCTTTGGACCCATTGCGAGAGCTGCATCGCCACCTGCTCCACCGTGATCAGCCAGGCCAGGCAGCCGGTTGCACCGATGACGAGAAGCACGACCGCGCTGGTCTGGAAGGCCTTCAGGATGATCGGCGGCAGGTCCCGCCATGTGATGTCCTTGTACAAAAACAGGGAAATCAGCAGCCCGTAGACCACGGCGACCGAGGCCGCCTCGGTGGGGGTGAACTGCCCGGACCAGATGCCGCCGACAATGATGACGGGCATGAGGAGCGCAGGGCCCGCTGCCTTGAAAGCCGCCCAGATCTCAGCGGCCGAGGCCCGTTTGTCGCCGTTGTCACAACCGGTCTTCTTCCCATACCATATGCAGACACCGATCAGGGCCAGTGCCATGATGAAGGCCGGGATGACGCCGGACATGGAAAGCTGACGCATCGAAACGCCGGAGATGTAGGCATAGACGAGAAACGGAATGGACAGGGGCATGAGCAGTGCAAGCGTACCCGCCACGGACAGCAGTGCCGCGGTGAATGCCGGGGGATAGCCGCGCTGGACCATCATGGGGATGACCAGTGAGCCGATGGCTGCCGTATCCGCGATAGCCGATCCCGATATGCCGCCGAACATGAGACAGGAGACGACGGTGACGACGCCGAGCCCTCCGGGCAGAAAACCGAATAGGGTGCGCGCGAATTCCACGATCCGCTTGCCCACGCCGCCCCGGGACAATAGCTCGCCGCCGAAGATGAACAGCGGCACGGCGATAAGAATGAAAGGCTCCACGCCGGAGATGAAGCTCAGGAAAATCGTCTCCAGCGGGTGGCCGAGACCGTTCGCCCAGATCATCCCGACCGTCGTCGCAAGCAGGGCGTACATGAGAGGTACACCCGCCAGTGCGATGATAAAAAAGACGACGAAGATGGTCAGTGCGAACATGATTCAGGCTCCGTAGCGCTCTTCGGGTGTTTTGCCTTGCAGGATCTGGACGAGATCGTAGGTCACGAAGACAAGGGAAGCCCCGGCGCCGATGGGGAGGGCCATGTACTGCAGGGCCATGGGCCAGTCGAGGACCGTGAGGACGTTGCCCCAGCTTGCCATGACGATGCCCACGCCGTACCAGACCAGCAGCGCCAGGACGGCAAGCGCGACGAACTGGATGGCCGCATCAGCCCATTTTCTCGGCAGGCCGTGGAGCATGTCGATGAATTCGGTGATCGTCATGTGCGCGCCACGCCGGCAGGCCGCGGCCCCTCCCAGGAAAGACGCCCAGACCATCATGAATTCGCAAAATTCGATCGTCCAGGCGATATCGTGGTGAAAGACGTGCAGGACCACGTTGATGAAGACCAGCACCACCATGGCGGCGCCGATCAGCACGACGGCGTGATCAACGAGCGCCGAAAGAAAGCGGATCGGCGCAGGCCCCGGCGGTCCGGGGGGCAGAAGAGGCATCGGGGTACTCCTGAAAGACGCCGGCCCCCTTGCGAGGGCCGGCGCTGTGCTTCAAATCCGGGTGATCGTTACTTCTTCTTCGGCGCTGCCTTTGCCGGGGCCTTTGCGGGCGCTTTCCGGACGGTCTCGGCATCGGCCAGGAATTCGTCCACCTCGGCCTTGCCGTATTTCTCGCTCGCCTTGGCATACACGGGCTTTACCGCCACACGGAATGGCTCGAGGGAGGGAGAGGTCACCGTGGCTTTCCTTTCCGCCATTGCCTTGAGCTGCTTGTCCTCGGTGGCGACGATCTCCTTGCGGCTCCAGTCCGCGGCTTCCTTTGCCGCCTTGGTCACGGCAGCGCGGTCGGCCGGCGAAAGTTTCTGCCAGGTCTTCTCCGAGATGGCCAGCGGGATCGGGCTGTATACGTGCTTGGTCAATGTCACGTAGGGCGCCACTTCATAGAACTTGTTGGAGTAGATCGTGTCGATGGGGTTTTCCTGTCCGCTCACGGTACCCTGCTGGATGGCCAGGTAGACTTCGGGCAGCGGCATGATCTGGACGGTGAACCCGACGGCCTCCAGGGTCCAGCGCATCATCTCGTTGGGGAAGGTGCGAAGCTTCTTGCCCTTGGCATCCTCGGGCGTGCGCAGCGGGTCCTTCGTGGTCATGCAGCGGAAACCGGCCTCGAAGGTGGACAGGAAGCGGAACCCCTTGGCCGGGGCCTTGTCGAACTGCTTCTGGAGCCACTTCGACGTGTCGTAAAGCTTCCAACCCTGTTCGTAGTTGTCGACAAGGAAGGGCAGCATGGTGAGGTTGAGCGTATCGACGTGGGGCGCGTAGGATCCGGTACTCGACACGGTGAAATCGATTCCGCCCAGGGTGAGCTGCTCGATGTTCTTCGGATCGTTGCCCAGCTGGCCGCAGCAAAACACCCGGACTTCATAGCGGCCCTGGGTGTACTCATTGACCTTCTTGGCGAACAGTTCGGCGGCCGCCTGGCGGGCCCCCTGCATCTGGTCCGTGTGGCTGAATTTCAGTATCGTCGCGGCCTCGGCGTTCCATGCCCCGAACGCAGCAGCTGCGACCATGAGAACCACAAACATCCTGAGAACCGACCTGCCGTTCATGTCACCCTCCTGTCTGGTTGCTGGCTGATTTTTCCTTCGACCCGAAACCGGCAAGAACCGGCGCCCGTTGATTTTCCCCCTCCGGGCAGGCCCCTTTTGCGCGGTGCAAAATATTGTATTTTGTATGCAATCCTCTCTATCACATCGGCGACTCATGTCAAGCAAATAAAATGCGCCCCGGCGGGCGGCGGCGGGGCGGGTCCGCAGTGGCTCTGCGATCCGCGCCGCAGCCTCTTTAGAGGGTCAGCAAGTGTTCATTGTCCCTGAGCCACTTCCGCCGCTGGGCGTAATCGGGAAGGATGCGCCCCACCCGCCCCCAGAACCTCCGGGAGTGGTTCATCTCGACGAGGTGGGCCAGCTCATGGACGATGACGTAATCGATGACGGGCGGGGGGGCCATGACGAGGCGCCAGGCAAAATTCAAGCTCCCCGCGGCGTTGCAGGAGCCCCATCGCTCTTTCGCATCGGTGATCCGCACGGACCGGCAGGTCAGCCCCATCTGCAGGGCGAATTGCGCCACCCGGTCCTCGAGAATCTCCCGGGCCCTGGCCCGATACCAGGTGCGGAACAGATCCCCTGCCCTGGCAGACAAATCGGCGCCCAGGAGGAATTCCCCGTTCTCCTTCAGCAGGTATTCCCCGCCCGCAACGTAGCGCAGGCGGTGCTGCTCGCCCAGGAAGGGAAAGGGCTCCCCCTCCTGGAACCGCCTCGCCGTTCTTTCTTCCTGCAGCACCCTGGCCTGGGCGAGCTTCCGGGCGATCCAGCCGCGGTTCTGATGCACAAAGGCCAGTACCTCGCGGCGGGCGAGCTTCAGGGGCGCACGGACGAGGATTCCCCCCTCTTTCGTGATCTCCACGGCGATCGTTTTTCTTCGTGAGCGGATGATGTCGAAGTCCATGGGTGATGCCATGGTTACGACGGATTGCAGAGATTTGCAACTGCAGATGAGGGGGGAGCGCGAGTAAAGAAGTGATTCGTGGCTTGTGGCTAGTGTAGAAAATAAAAAACAAAGGAATTCGAAGATCAATGACCCGATTGATTCTTTCACTGGTCACTGGTCACTGGTCACTGGTCACTAGCCACTGGTCACTGCCGCGAAGCGGCTTTACATCTTTTTCTTCGCGCCGTTCCGGGGCGTCTCCTGCGAGAGGTACTTCTCGAAGTTGGCCCGGAAGTCTTTTGCCGTCCCCGTGGGGACCTTCAGGCTGTAACGGCCCGGAGGGAGGGATTCGCATTTGATCTCCGGGTTCATCTCACGGATGGTCTTGTAGGTTGTCCCGCAGGCACGGGCAATCACGTTGATATGCACTTCCCGGTGCGAATGGATCTCGATGCGGTCGGTCTCGACGACAGGATATACGCGCATGGCCGAGGTCCGGTAGCCGTAGCGCTCGGGATTGGTCAGGATGACTTTCGCCGAGAGCATGCGGAAGATGTATCGCTCCGTTTCCTGCGGGAGATCCACGTCGTAATAATTGGCTGCCCCCTGCATTTCCATGCTCTTCGCCATCCGGTCCTCGCCACAGTTGTAGGCCGCAATAGCAAGCCCCCAGTTGCCGAACAGGCGGTAGAGTTCTTCCAGGTAGTTGAGCGCCGCCTCGGTGGCCTTCTCGAAGTTAAGCCGTTCGTCAATCGTGCTGTCGACACGCAGGCCGAAACGCTTGGCCGTCTTTTCCATGAACTGCCAGGGCCCCGTTGCCTTCGCCGAGGACACGGCATAGGTCCTGAGCGAGCTTTCCACGACGGCCACATACTTGATGTCGTCGGGCATCTTCCGCTCGCGCAGTCGTTTTTCGATGTAGGGGAAGTAGCGGTTTGCCCGCTTGAGCCAGAGGATGACCTGTTCCTGATTGTAAACGGACAGAACGAAGGCCTGGTCCATCATCTCCCAGACATCCTGCCTCTCCAGGGGAACCTTCTCCCCGCAGAGCTGCAGCGGCTGCGGAAATTCATGGATGGGGACGGGCATCATCTGCGCCCCGGCAGCGGCCGGGAGCAGTGCGGAAGCGAAGAAAAAAAAGCTTCCCATCAGGAGCAACACCCTCCGGGAAGTCATCGAAAACCGTCTTTCTGTTTTTGAAACCAATTTTCAAACTCCTTCGCCCCCGGAATCGCGCGATCCGCAATGCCGGGAACGCTCACAACGCCGCGGGACCAAACCTGTCCCGCTCAACGAACCGGTCAGCAACCGGCAAGAGCGAGAAAGACAACAAGCATCAGCAGCCAGAACATGATGTTGCGCATAACCGTTGTCCGTTTCCTTGCGGGCATTGTGAACAGAACTACCCCGATAAGCAAGCAAAAAATGTACCCGTTGCGGCGTCCCTGGACGCCGCAGGCATCAGGCTTCAGGCATCGGGCTTCAGGAAAAAAGATAGGATCGAGGGAATGTCCCCCGATCCTATCTTCTTGTCCTCTTCTTTTTCTTCACTCAGACACTTAGACACTCAGGCACTCAGGCACTTTACTCTTCCAAGATGGCAATTGCGTCAATCTCGATCAGCGCCTCCGCATTGACCAGTGCCTTCACGACAACGCCCGTTGCGGCGGGAAAACCGTTCTTAAAATATTTTCTCCGAACGGCAGCCGTTTCCCTGTAGTGCTCCAGGGTCGTCACATAGTCCGTGGTCTTCACGACATCGTCGAAGGACCCGCCCGCGGACTCGAGGATCTCCCCGATCTTGCGAAAGATGAAATCGGCCTGAGCGACGATATCGCCTTTCCCCGCGACCTCGCCCGTTTCCGGGTCCCGGGCGATCACCCCTGAAATGAAGAGGAAGGGCCCCCGCCTCACCGCCGTGGAGAACGTGCAGCGCTCGCCGAGGCGCCAGGGATCGATGATGTCAAACTTCCTCATAGCCGATCCTTGACAACAGCACATTGCTCATTCGTCGTCTTTTTTCTTACCACCTTTCGGCTTCTCCCCCGGAGTCTTGGGGAAAAGGTCGAACACATTCGCAAAGGGGTTGAATGGGGGAACTGCCTGCTGGGTCTGCTGGGACAACTGGGCCCCGAGGTCGAGCCACTTGGAGAATTGCGCATCAACGGAGCTCTTGTAGGCCAGATAGTTTTTGACGACCTGCTGCAGGTACTTCTCGAAGAATTCGGCGAGCACGGTCTCGCCGAACTGGATCATGAGGTGAAGAAGCGGGACGGGCAGGAGGAAACTTTTCTTCCTCGCCTCCTCCAGGATGATCTGGGTGAGGGTGAAGGCCGTCACGTCCTCTTTCGTCTGGGCATCGACGACCTCGATCTGCCTGCCCTCCTTGATCATCTCCGCCAGGGCGGCAAGGGTCACATAGGCGTTCTTTTCCGTGTCGTAGAGACGCCGGTTGTTGTACTTCTTGATCACCACGGTGTCAGCCATATTTCATGTGCTCCTGAACTGATCGCTTACAGGTTGATGTAACGCCGCAACAAATGCAGCGCATCATGGTTCGACCTGCTTTCTTATAACAGATAAAACATTGAAATTCAATAGCTTAAAATTCATCAGCCTGCAAACAGGATCATCTTGCAGATATTGCACTGCAACATCGTCCTTGACAAAACGCAACAGGAAGCATAAATAAAGGGCTCGAAAAACGAAGGATCCCGTAAACGGGGATCCCACACACGTGGAGGCCCATAACATGGAAACAAACCTCATTGCAAAGCAAACCCTTCAGCTCTATCATGCCGCGCTTACACAGACTCTCGACGCAACATTGGCCGTCCAGGACCAGTCGCAGAAGGCGCTCGAGAGCCTGCTGGATCAGACACCGGGAATCCCCGCAGAGGGTAGGCGGGCGATCAACGATTGGATCGAGGCCTGCCGCCATCAGACGGAAGCCGTGAAAAGCGTTATCGACGAGGGGCTCAGGCCCTTTAATCTCTCTTGCGAGGAGTAACCGTCGCAGGGTCTTCGTACGACCACTCTGTACCGATTACGCACCACGACACCCGAAAAGCGGAGGAATCCTCATGCCCAATACCATCAACACGCTAGCCCCGACAGTCGCCGCATCCATGAAGTCCGTCCGGTCCTCGCTCGAGATGTCCGCCGACGCGGTCGTCCTTGGCAACGCCTGGTCCCTGCCCTGGCTCGACTCGCTCAACGCCGCCAGCAGTATCGGCATGGAGATGTGGCGGTTTCTCCTCACCGGAACGCCTGTCGAGCGTCCTGTCAAGGTCCTGGCGGACAGCCTCGAAGGCATGGAACGGGGGATGGCCAAGGCCATGGCGGACGTGCTCTCCTTTCCTGCCAAACGCTATGAGCGCAAACGCCACGGCGAGTCTGAATTTCTGAAGCTCTTCTGCGAGGCCCCCCCCTGCCAGTGCTTTGACGAGCAGGGAGCCGTTCTCGCAGATCTCCCCGGCATGCGCCTGATCGACATCTCCAGGGACGAGGCCCATCGTATCCAGAACTACACCGTCGTCTTTGCCCCGCGGGCCGGGCACCACTCCAACATCGCCGAGCGCGTCGCCCTCTATATGCGAGACCATGGGCTCACCCGCATGGCGATCGTGGAGCAGAAATGCGCCCAGGAGATCCCCCTCTACGTGGGTGAAGAGAGGCATCACGAGGGGTTTGACGGGCAGGTGGAGCAGTACCGTACGATCCTCGAGATCCTGAAAGAGAAAACGGGGCAACCGGCGCATCTGGTGGCCGTCTGCCAGCCGGGCCCTCTTCTGATGGCAACACTCATCCTGAACCCTCACCTGGGAAGAACCTTCGGCTCCGCGGGGGCGCCCATGAACACGGATGCCGAAAAGGGGTTCCTCTCCGATTTCGCGCGGGCCATGGGCGAGCCCTACATCGATCTGCTCACCCGGGCACTGGGAAGCCGGGTCCCGGAAGGTCTGCCCGGTGAAGGCCGTGCAATCTACGACGGCCGCCTGCAGGTCCTCGGCTTCTACATCCTGGGCATGCCCCAGCACTATGATAATCTGAAAAAGCTCCTCACGGATCTCCGGGACGGCAACGAGGAAACCGCCGGCCGCCAGATGGCCTTCTACCAGTGGTACAACTACAGCCATGATTTCCCTGCGAGCTTCCTGAGGGACACCTTCAAAAAGGTTTTTGTCCGCAACGAGCTGATCCGCGGCACGATGACGATCCAGGGCAGGCGGATCGGGGTGAAGGACTACCCTGCATCGGTCCCCATATGGGCCCTGGGCGGCACGCAGGACAACATCGCCCCCTGCGGCCAGGCCATCGGCCACGTGGAGCTCATCGAGGGAGTTGCGCCGGAGGACAGGCTCGTCCTTTGCTGCGATGCCGGCCACATGGGACTGTTCCGGTCCGGCAGGGTGCTCGACACCTACTACAGCCAGATCGCCCGCTTTCTCATGGAGCGCAGCGACCGGTAAGTTGCGCCCTTTTTCGTTGCCATGCAGCACCGGTTTCATGTATGCTTGCTATGGGAACGGCAGCGATCGCTTGATGTTGCACTGCACTTGCGCCAGCCCGCTTCTGCGTGTACGCTTTTCTCGCCCTTCACGCTCATTCTCGACCGTTGCTGCACGAGACTTCCTGCCTGCCCCGTTCTCCGAGCCGATTGAGTGCAAGGCCGCGTCGCATGTCACAGTGCGACATAAACCGACATGAAAAGAGAAATTAATTCGGCATATATTCAAATAACATATTGAAATAATATGTAATTAATGAAATGCAGCCTCCGGGCAAATCTTTTTGTTGCAATGCAACATTTTTACTTGACAAGCCGCCACGGGTGTAATATATTCGCTTTACAAATTTTAATTCACCCAAGGAGGAATTACCCATGGACCCGAAGAAAGTAACCCAGCAGACCTTTGATTTCTACAAGTCAACCTTCGAGAACACCTACAACGCCATGAACATGCTCCAGGAGCAGAGCCAGAAGATGGTCGAGATGTACCTGGGCCAGACGCAGGGTTTCCCCGAGGAAGGCAAGAAGGCCGTGCAGGAGTGGATCAAGGCCTACAAGAAGGGCGGCCAGGAATTCAAGTCCGCCGTGGACGAGAGCTTCAAGAAGGTTGAGGACTTCTTCGTCGAGGCGGCGAAGGCCGCGAAGTAACCCCCAGATCCGTCAAGGAGGGATGACAAGATGCAGCCCAAAGACATGCTCAAGCAGATGATCGATTTCAACAAGGCCGCTTACGAGAATGCCTTCAAGAACATGAACATGCTCCAGGAGCAGATGGAGAAGGTGATCAACACCTCCATCGACCAGACCGCGGGCATGTCCGACGAAGGCAAAAAGGCCGCAAAAGAGTGGTCATCGATGTACAAGAAGGGCTTCGACGACTTCAAGAAGCTCGTCGACGACAACTTCAAGAAGATGGATTCCTTCTTCCAAGAAAAGAAATGAGAAGAAGTGAGAAGAAGTAAATACAGGTTCGGGGACCCGGATCGATCTGAAGGAGGATGGGGTCGATGATGTATCCGTTCGTGCACGTTCCTTCGAAGGACCTCGTGGGGTCCCTTCTCAACCTGCCGCTCAAGCCCGCCCAGGTGGGCCTGAAGATGGTCCTGTCCTCGGCGGAGATGGTGAAGACCTCGCAGACTTACGCAAACGGGGTCTTCAGCTACTATTTCGACTTCATGGCTCCGTACTGGGTGGCGCTCAACTCCTTCCAGCGCACCGAGAAGACAAAGCTCGTAAAGCACCAGCCGCATGAGACGGCCCAGGATTACCTCGAGCTCCTGCATTTCAACATGGAGATCGCCCGGAAGGGTTTTCTCAGCACCGTGCGCTCGATGAACCAGTTTCACGCCCGCGAGATGCAGAGGCGGCATTCCGCGTGGCTCAATACCCTGTTTGACCGTGAGGGAGAGGATATCTCCGAACATGCGGAGCGCCTCTCCCACCTCGTGAAACTGATCATGCACCAGTACCCGAAGGCCATTCAGGACATCGAGCCTCATTTCGGTTTCCACTTCGACGACGGCGGGTACGTGAAGGCGGCCGAGACGGACCGGTTCACCCTCTACCAGGTCCTTCCCTGGAAGAAGTGCACGGAGGTCCGGCAGAACGGAAAGCCCGTTCTCATCATCCCGCCCTATGTGCTCGGGGCGTCGATCCTCGGCTTTCTGCCCGGCGAGAACAAGAGCTACTCCCACTGCTTCGCCAACCAGGGCATCCCGACGTACATCCGCATCATGAAGGACATCAACGAAAACCCGGCCGTCCAGACCATGACGGGCGAGGATGACTGCCTCGACATGAAACATTTCTGCGAGGTCATCCGCGAGCGCCACGGCAAGCCGGTGACCCTGAACGGCTTCTGCCAGGGCGGGTTCGTTGCGGCTCTCAACCTCATGTCCGGCGAGCTCGACGGCCTCGTGGATGCCTTCATCACCTGTGTGGCGCCCATGGACGGCACCCGCAGCAAGGCCCTCGTGGAATACCTCGAGCACATACCGGCCCGCTTCCGCGACCTCGGCTATGCCGGCAAGACGCTGCCCAATGGCAACCGGATCGTCGACGGCAAGGTAATGAGCTGGGTGTACAAACTCAAGAGCATGGAGCGTGAAGCCCCCATCTTCACCTACTACCGCGACCTCATGATGTTCAACCGCCCGGACATGGAAAACATCAAGATCACCCCTACGGCCGCGGCCCTCAACTACTGGCTCATCTATGAGCGCAACGACCTGCCCATCGGCATTACCCAGCTGAGCTTCGATTCCTTCACCAAGCCGATCGCAAAGGACGGCACACTGCCGGTGACCCTCTTCGGAAGGCCCCTGAACTTCAAGCGACTCAAGGAGAAGGGCATCAAGTGGCTTCTGTGCTATGCCGAGGAGGATGACCTGATCGACCGGGAAGCGGCGCTGGCGCCTGCGGATTTCATCGACGTCGAGGTAACCGTGTTCCCCAAGGGGCATGGCGCCATTGCCACGTCCTGGTCCCTGCCGACCTCCGAGTGCGCCCTGCACAGGCGCTTCAAAGACGGATACCGCGGACCCGTCCGCTACCAGCTCGACCTCGACGGCTTGACCGAAGGCTTCACCTGAGACGGCAAAAAAAAGCCCCGGGCGTGACCCGGGCACAATTTCTGCAGTCCAAACTCCCTAAAAAATAAGGAGGAACGGACCATGGACAGGAAATTTCTCGAATTCTGGGGAAACGCTCTGCTCAATGCCGCCAAGGGACAGGAGCAGGTCGAAAACCTGAACCGCCTGGCCCGGGATGGATTCAAGACCTTCGAGCAGCAGTTGAGCCTTTTCCAGAAGCTCTATGACCTCGACAAAAAGCCCGACCCCAAAAAACCCGACCCCGCCATCCCCTATGCGGACATGTGGGCAAAGGCCGCCTCGGATTTCACGAAGTCCTACCAGGAATTTCTCGGGTTCATGGGGGTGGTGCCGCGGGAAGACTACGAAGCGCTTTCCAAGGAACACGAGGCCCTGAAAAATAAGTTCGCCGCCCTCGAGGAAAAACTTCGCCACGGCAGGGCAAAATCCGCCGGCAAAGAGATCGATCCCTCCGAGGTCGTCAAGGGGTTCGAGGGGCTCATGAAAGAGCAGGCGGAGCAATTTCAGGCCCTGATGGCATCCTACGGCAAGCTGTACGAGGAAAAGAAACCCGCCAAGAAGTCAACCGAACCCCATCCCCCCGAACAGCCGAGCAAGAAAGGTTAGATGATGAGCGAAAAGGAAAAGACATCGGACGTCACGCAGAATGTTGTGTTCGAAGACTGGGTCAAAGGCCAGGTCGGCGCCTGGGAGGATGCGATGAAGCAGACGGCCCAGGTCTGGCAGGCCCCCTCGGCCAATGGGGAGCCCGGGAAGGGACCGAATCCCGAGGAAGTCGGGAAGGGACTTTTCGAATTTTTCCAGGCCCTTTCCTCCATGGCCGGCACGCCGAAGCCCGGGGACTTCCAGTCCGCGAAATCCGTCCCGGACATGATGCTCAAGATGCTTCAGCCGCTCTGGGGGTATTCCATCAAGATCCAGAAGCAGTGGGCGGAGATGACGGGAGCCACGGCCACGGGAGAGCCCGAGAACATGGCGGAGCTCATGAAGCAGATGACGAAATCCTTTTACGATTCGCAGGGGGAGGATTTCCGGAAGATCCTGAACGTTCCCCAGCTGGGCCTGAATCGCTACTACCAGGAACGCTCCAACAAGGCGATCGAGAAGGCGTCGGAGTTCCAGTCGGCCCTGACGGAGTTTCTGCAGATGCTCATGATCCCCCTGGAAAAGGCCCACTACGGCGTCCAGGAGGAAATCGCCAAGATGGAGAAGGAGGGCAAGGCGGCGATCAAGGATTCCAAGGCCCTCTACCAGCTCTGGATTCAGAAGCTCGAAGATCACTACATGGCGCTGCTGCGATCCGACGAGTACATGAACACGCTCCGGGGAACGCTCAATTCCCTGCATGATTTCCGGGCGGCCCGGGCGGAGTATTTCATGGATCAGTTGCAGAATCTGCCCATCCCGACCAACAAGGAGATGGACGAATTGTACAAGGATCTGTACCTCCTGAAAAAGAGGGTCAAGGAGCTCGAGAGGAAGGTGAAGCGAGATGCAAAGCGATAAGAAGCCCCAACTCTCCGAAATGATGGCGCCCTACATCATGGCGGGCGAGCTGATCATGGCTCGCGTGGCCGGCGACACGGCGAAGTTCCACGATCAGGTGCGAAAGGCCAAGGAGGTCCTCCTGAGCCCGATGCAGACGGACATTGCCGTCACCCCCTACGACGTCGTCTGGGAGGAAGACCGCGTCAAGCTGAAGCACTACCGGCCCACGACGGAACCGTCGCTCAAGACGCCGCTTTTCATCGTCTACGCCCAGGTGAACCGGGAGACGATGCTCGATCTGCAGCCGGGCCGCAGCGTCGTGGAGACCTTCCTTGCCGCCGGCCTCGACATCTACATGCTTGACTGGTGGTACCCGACCCGCAAGGACCGCTACCTCACCCTCGACGATCACGTCAACGGCTACATCGACGGTGCCGTCGATTTCATCCTGGAAAAACACGGCATCGATCAGCTCAACATGATGGCGATCTGCCAGGGCGGAACCATGAGCGTCATGTACGCGGCGCTGCACCCGGAAAAGGTCAAGAACCTGATCCTGACGGTGACGCCGACAAACTTCGACCACGACGCGGGACTGCTCAACGTGTGGGCCCGCTCGCTCGATCCGGACAAGCTGGTCGCGTCCTACGGGAACATCCCCGGCGATATCATGAACCTGGGGTTTTTGCTTCTCAACCCGGCACGGCTCATGATCGACAAGTACGTGGGGCTTCTGGAAAACATCGACAGCAAGGACTTCGTGGAGAACTTCGTCCGCATGGAGCGCTGGATCTTCGACAGCCCCGATCTGCCCGGGGAAACCTTCCGGGAGTTCCTTCAATGGATGTTCCGGGAGAACCGGCTCATCAAGAACGAGCTCGTCCTGGGCGGGAAAAAGGTGGACCTGAAGAACATCACCATGCCGGTGCTCAACATCTACGGCAAGTACGACCACCTCGTGCCGCCAGCAGCCTGCGATCAGACCACGAGCAAGATCGGCAGCACCGACAAGGAGGACCTCTGCCTCGACACGGGGCACATCGGCATCTACGTGAGCTCCAAGATGCAGAGACAGTTCGGCCCCAAGATCATCCGGTGGCTCACGGAACGCGATGAGGCGCCGGAGCCGGTAAACGATGCACCGAAAAAGAATGCCGCAAAAAAGGGAAAGGCCGGGCAAACGGCCGTGAAGGGATCCTGAAAAAGAGGGGAAAAGCCTTCAACACAGACTGAACCTATTCTGAAAGAAAGAGAGAGATAACTATGAGCGAGCGAAATGACTACATCAAGGCGATCAGCACGGTCGGCCGGGCCCTGGGCACGACGATCGAGCGGGACACGCTTCTGCAGATGATTGTGAAATCCGCCGTCGACACGATGGATGGCAAGGCGGCCTGCCTTTTCCTGGCCACCGACGAGACGAAAGACCAGTACGCTGCCGTAGCCCAGACGGGGCTCTCCAAGAGCTATGTCCACGCCGCGCCGAGCCGGATGCTGCCCGTCATGAAGATGCTCAAGAAGGACGGGTTCATCCACTACCGGGACGCCGCGAAGGACGAGCGCGTCCAGAACAAGGATGCCAAGGTCAAGGAGGGGATCGGATCCATCCTCGTCGTCCCCGTCGTCGTGAGGGACGAGATGATGGGAAGCCTTGCCCTCTATACGGAAAATATCCGTGATTTTTCGGAGAAAGAGATCGAGTTCCTCACGGTGCTCGCCGAGCAGGGCGGAATGGCCATCGAGAAGGCCCATCTGATCGAGAAACTGCGGAACAATACGCGGATCTTTCGCGATATCGCGACACACATCACGGCCAGCACGGACATCAAGACGATCCTCCAGACCCTCACGGAGGACGTGGCGAAGGCCATCGGTGTCAAGGCGGCAACACTGCGCCTGCTCGATGACAACCGCGTAACACTTCGGCTTGCGGCAAGTATCGGCCTCTCGGAGAAATACCTGAAGAAGGGCCCCATCTCGGCGGAAAAGAGCATCGCCCAGGCCCTCCAGGGCAAGCCAGTGGTGGTGAAGGATGCCGCCACCGACGCCGGCGTCCAGTACCGCGACGAGAAAAAAGAGGAAGGCATCGTCACGATCCTCAGCGTCCCCATCAAAACCCGTGAAGAGGTGATCGGCGTGCTGCGCCTTTACAGCGCGACCGCCCGGGAGTTCACGGAGGACGACATCCAGTTCGTGACGGCCATCGCCTACATGGGCGGGGTGGCCATCCAGAACATGAGCCTGTTGTCGATGCTGAAGGATGACGTGAAGGATTTGAGAGACAACGTCTGGATCTTCAAAAGCTGGTTCTAGCGGCTTCGCCGCAGGCTTCAGGCTTCAGGCTACAGGCTTCAGAAAAAAACAAAAAGGGGGATAACATGCTCGGGAAGACGATTGACGAGATGAATGTGGGTGATGCGGCGGAAATGGCCAAGACCGTCACCGAAACGGACGTCTACCTCTTTGCCGGGATCACGGGGGACTTCAACCCTGCCCACATCAACGAGGCCTATGCAAAGAATACCTTTTTCAAGGGCAGGATCGCTCACGGGATGCTCTCGGCGGGATTCATCTCGGCGGTGCTCGCCATGAAACTGCCCGGCCCGGGGACCATCTACCTGAGCCAGTTCATGGAATTCAAGGCTCCCGTGCGCATCGGCGACACTGTCACGGCCCGCGTGGAGGTCAAGGAAAAGGTGACGGAGAAAAACCGGGTGAAGCTCCGGACGACCTGCGTGAACCAGGACGGCACGCTGCTCGTGGATGGCGAAGCCCTGATCATGCCGCCCAAGGCACCCAAAAAGTAATTTCTCCCTGTGTAGTTCTACCGCCTCCCTCTCTCGCCCCCCCGGGGATATCCCCGGGGGGCAGCCTGCTTGAGCCCTGACATAAAACCCTTTGCCCGAAGTTCGAAAAAGTGTTACGTTAGTTACAGTTATCCACTGTTCTGTTTTCGGCTTTTCCCGTTACGGCCTTACAAACTGCGGCAGGACACGACGCGACTTGACCGGGGAGATTTCCCCGGATGCAGTTGAGGCAAGTCCGACCCGTCGGACCCGTTCAGCGGTCAACACCCCTTTTAACCGATCACCCAACAAGCCAGGGCAGCATGCCATGAAGACGGCAGTCCTTCACCGCCTGTGGAAAGAGCCCGTTCAGCTATCAGGGGTTGCGGAGACCCTGCTCATCCCCCTATGGGCCAGGGCCGTCGAAACCAGGCGTCCCGATGCGATCATCCGGGACCCGATCGCCCTGGAGATTTTCGAGAACCTCGATTACGACTTCTCCAAATTCGAGGGAGCCTGGATGACGCAGACTGGAATCGCCATCCGCACGAAGCTCCTCGATGAGGCAACATCGGTCTTTATTCGCGCAAACCCCAGGGCCGTCGTCATCAATCTGGGTGCCGGCCTCAGCACCCGGTTCTCCCGGCTCGACAACGGCACCGTCCGCTGGTACGAGGTCGATCTGCCGGAGGTTATCGGGCTGCGGAAGCTCTTCTTCCGGGAAACGAAACGTTACCGCTCGATCGCAGGGTCGGTGACGGAGCCTTCCACCCTGGAGCGCCTGATCGCAGGCAGGCAGCCCGTCCTGATCCTTGCCGAGGGCCTTTTCATGTATTTTGCCGAAGAGGACGTCCGGTCCGTCTTCGGGTGCCTGTCGAGACGCTTTCCGGGGGCGCAGATGCTCCTGGAGATGCTGGCCCCCTGCGCCCTGGGCATGGGAAAATACGACCCCTGCCTGTCGAAAATCGCCGGCGGTTGCCTCGACTTCCAGTGGACCCTGGGCGACTGTCGGGACTTGGAGTCCTGGGCTTGCGGCCTTCATATTCTCAGCGAGTGCAACGTCTTGGAGCATCACCGCGAACGCTGGGGATGGCTCAACTTCTTCGCCCCCCAGGCAATGTCCATGCTGGGAAACCGGATTGTCCACCTGTGCTTTGCGTAGAATTGCTCACAGGAACACCCCCTGCCCGTCCACCCCTCCCGACGCGATACCACTGCAGTCGGGCCGGGTTGGTCGGGCTTTTGCATGATAAAGGAAGTGGTCGTCTGTCTCTCGTCCCCTCACCGAGGATGCCGTGCTGAGGGAGTGGCCCATGGCGTGATGTTGCTTTGACCTGCAAGGAGAGGCCCATGAAAAAGCAGAGCGCGGAGCGAATCTCCCCCAACGAACTTCTTGCCCTGATCGGGATAACCCCGGCAGACAACGCGGAAGGCTATCACAACGCCGTCCCGTGGAAAAGCAAACTGGCGGGCGGGCAGGTCCGGTCGCTCTTCCGCTATCAGGAGCTGATGAAAACGGTGGCGGGCGAGCCCCTTCTTTTCGGACCCTGGGCCACGCTGGCGGGATGGCAGGCTACCCTGATGGAGTCTTACGTCACGGGGCCCATCAAGACGCAGGCGCGGACCGCCACGAGGGCGGGCCGCAACCCCGATGTCTTCGCCGAGATGAACAGCTGGATCTACCAGACCTATGCGAGGCTCCTCCAAAATCTCTGCAGCGGCTTCATCAAGAACGGGAAATTCGACCGGCAGGCGGCACTGGAGATCTCCTCGTCGGAAGACGGCAAGCAGCTCCTGCGCAACTACATGAAGGAGTTCCGGTCGCTCGAGATGTCCTACAATTCCCGGGGGCTCACACGCCTCAAGGCCATGAAGGACCTCCTGAAATCGCTCCTGGTCCTCATCACGGAGCAACCGATCGAAGACATGCCCTTCATGAAGAAAAATCCCGACGGCAGCGACGGCATGTCGCTCGGCGCCTACCTGGAGGAAGGCCGGGCACGCATCGACGCCCTGTGGCGTCACAACGCCTTCGACATCCGCGATTTCGCCGATCGCTTCATGGGGGGCAAAATCGGCTTTCTGCCCTACGAAGTGATCCAGGGCTCCCGCCTGCACTCGGTGACCCTTCGCTACTACCCCCTCCCCAAGGGAATCGAGCCCAACGGTAAGGTCGTCTACCTGGCCACGCCGATGATCAACAGGCCTGAGATCTTCGATCTCGCCGAGGGGAAGTCCGTCGTCGAGGGCATGCTCAAGGAAGGCTATCACGTCTATCTCGTGGACCACGGCGACCCCGGTCCCGGGGAGACGAACCTGGGACTGGATTTCTTCGGCAAGACCGTCCCCGACACCTACTTCGAGATCATCCAGAAGCAACACCCCAGAGCTGAAATCTACATCATGGCCTACTGCATGGCAGGCACGCTGATGCTTCCATGGCTTGCCCGCCGCGCCGAGGAGCGCATGGCCCGCGGCGAGCCGATGGATATCTGGAAGATCGCCGTCATGGCATCGCCGGTGAAATTCGACGACGGGGAGAGCGGACATGCCGCCATGCGCAAGATCATCCGCGAGGCCTACGACCCCCTCTTGATGAAGGAGCTCTACGGGGAAGTGAACGTCCCGGCCTACCTGATCGAGGCGGGCATGAACGAGATCCAGCCCGGCGTCCAGCACACCGTGTCGATGGGTTTCTACGGCCGTGCTTACTGGCCCAATGCCATCGAGGACGCCGCGCCATTTTTGTACTGGCTCACCCACGGCACCAAGTTCCCCGCCCGGGCCCACCGGGAGTGGCTCGACCAGTTCTTCATGGGCAATGCCCTCGTCAAGGGCACCTACACCCTGCCCTCCTCCGTCCCGGAGCTGGACGGCAAACCCGTGCGGATGGGAGCCCTGGACCAGGCCGGCGTCCTCATCTTCTGTTACCGCGGCACCCGCGACCCCATCGCGCCTACGGGCTCCTGCGTATCCTGCGAGCTTTGGGGCGAGATCGGAAAAAACGTCGGCGTCTCCCGAGGGGGACTGAATCGACTCATCGAGAAGAACGTGGGCCACATCTTCGTGGTAAGCAAGGTCCTGCTGACGGAGTACCTGACGCTGGTCAACGACTTCTTCAAATCGTCGTGACGCGCTTCGCGCAGGCTACAGGCTTCAGGCATCAGGCTTCTGGAAACAAGAAAGGATCGAGGGATTGTCCCCCGATCCTTTTTCTTTGCCTTGCTGCCTTTTCTTCACTCAGGCACTTGTTTACCGGTCCCTACACCCTCGTCCCTGGTCCCTTCTTCCACTGGTCACTGGTCACCGGTCACCGGTCACTATTTTTTCAGGTCAGATCCCGCAGGTAGGGCTTAAAAAAATGGTGGATCAGGGAAAGCAGGACGATGCTCAGGACAACGGTGATCAACACATCCGGATGCATCCCCGTAATGGCAACTCCAAGAGCGGTCCCCGAAGCAGGGGGGTGTTCCGTGTCCGTGACGACCATGGTGAAGATGGAGAGACCGACGGCCGCTGAATAGCAGACAAGGCTGCCGAACAAGGTGGCGTGGGGAATCAGGGAAAACACAAACCCCCAGAAGAGCCCGACGACGTGGCCGCCGATGACATTCCTCGCGTTGGCCGTGAGAGCCTTGGGCATCGCAAAGACGATGAAGGCCGTAGCCCCGATGGAGGCGATGATGACCGCGTTCTGCAGGGTCAGAAAATAAAGGACAGCAAAAACGGCAACGGTTGCAAACAGGCTCTGAAAAACGTAGTTCTTCCAGTGAAGCCGGAATTCATCGATCATTTTACGAACGGATCGCTTCATAATCACCCCCGCATGATGGCATCAAAGGCAGTCAGCATAATCACAGGCGATGAAATGGGCAAGCAAATAGTGCCGGTAGTGAACAAGGTCTTACTGCGGAGTACCACACGTGGTCAACAACTTCTTCAAATCGTCCTGAAGCGCCTCGCGCGGGCTCCAGGCATCAGGCTTCAGAAAACAAGAAAGGATCGAGGAATTGTCCCTCGATCCTTTTTCTTTGCCTCGCGGCCGAAGATCAGGCCATGGCAGGCAGCACGAGCAACGGGCACGTGGCCTCTTTGAGCAGCCTGTCCGTGACGCCGCCCAGCAGGTTTTTCAGCATCCCTTTCCTTGCGTGGGGCTCGATGACGACGAGGTCGATCAGCTTGTCCTTCATGTACGCCAGGATCTGCTCAAAGATCACCCCATGGCGCTCATCGAACTCGATCTCGACCTCCGTCTGCGATGCCACCTTCCGGAGCTCCTCCATCATCTTCTGCTTTGTGAACAACTCGTCATTTTTCTCGACGGCGTCGATTACCTCCGGACGAACCACAGATTCCCCAACGGCGAAGGGCACACTCTGGTCCACGTGAAGCATGTAGATCTTCGCGTGGGAGACCGCGGCAATGTCGATCGCCTCCCTCAGCGCCCGATCGGAATCGTCAGTAAAATCCGTCGGTACAAGGATTCTCCTCGGCATAAACATCACTAACACCTCCTTTCAGGAATGGTTCTTAGACCCGGGGTGAATTCCCAGGTACCGGGTGCAGTCCTCTCATGTTTTTGCCGAAGTGACTCACGGTCTCTGGACAAATGGAGGTAGTAAATGAGCATTTCTGACACATACCCGGATGAATGACTCGATTTCATTCGAATCACTCTCTTATTAAATATACAGGCGGGTACGGGATCTGTCAAAGGGGGCCTACGGGGTGTCAAGCAGTCGTTTGAATGCGCTTCGGTTCAGTCAGGTTCCGGTTATAAAAAAGGGGCCCGCCCCTCATCGGAACGAACCCCATCGTTTGTCAAGACAGATTTTGTCTAGTCTTCCTTGGGCGTCATGAAGTCGGGGCGGAGGAACTCGGGGTCGGGGTAGGTGTAGAACCCCTTGCCGCTCTTCACGCCCAGCTCGCCTCGCTTCACCATCTGCTGCAGCGCATCGGGTGGCTTGTCATGGGGGAGCTTGGACTCGTTGTAGTAGACCATCTCGATGTCGTAGATGGTGTCGAGGCCCACCTTGTCCATGAGCCCAAAGGGGCCTTCCTTCATGCCCGTGAAGACTCTCCAGGCCCTATCGCTGTCCCGGAAATCGACAAAGCCGTTGCCCCACATGTAGAGTGTCTCGCGCTTGACGGCGCGCCAGACGCGGTTGAAGCAGAAGCCGAGGATCTCCTTCTTCACCTTCAGCGGGATGCAGTTGACGGAGATAATCCACTGCACGCCCGTCTTGAAAACCTCGGGCAGGGTCTTCGAGCCGCCCATGATGTCCACCATGTTCACGCCCTGCAGCGGGAAGTAGAAGTGGATGTTGAGGCAGCGCTCTGGGCGGCCGCTTGCGGTCTCCATCTTGGAGACGGGAATGGAGGAGCTGTTGGTGGCGATGATGCAGTCCTTCGGGGACTTCTCGCCCAGTTCCTTGAAGATCTTGTTCTTCAGCTCGATGTTCTCGAAGACGGCCTCGATGATGAGCTGGGCATCCTTCACGGCCTCGTCGATCGAGCCCACCTGCGTGACGCCCTTCTTGGCCGCTTCCCACTTCTCCCAGGCGATGAGCGGGGTGACGCCCTTGGCCTTGAGGTCGTTCCAGATCTTGGTGTAGGTGTTCTCGAAGGCCCCCGCGACGGGGTCATAGATCTTTGTGGTGTAGCCTGCGTTGGCCGCCAGCATGGCGATCTGCGCGCCCAGGACACCGGCTCCGATGACGGCCACTCTGTCCAGTGGTCTTGCCATGACATACCCTCCTTTCACGATTCAAATGCACGCATCTCAATGAAAAAAGCGAGGAGGATGACTCTTCATCATCCCCCTCGCATCAGCCACTTAATGATAATCCGAGCTTCGCTTGTGTGATTCAGCGGCGAAGTACACGGCCACCACCGTGATCAGGGCCAGACAGATCATGTAAACCGAGATGGGCCACGTCTCGGGCTTGAACGTCATGAGCAGCCAGGTGCCGATAAGCGGGGAAAGGGCGCCGGCAAAGATGGAGGCCATGTTGTAGCCGAGCGACACTCCGCTGTAACGGATCTTCGTGCCGAACATCTCGGAGAGGAAGCTTGCCTGCGGGCCGTACATCGCCGCATGGCCGACCGCCAGACCTAAAACGATGCCGATCCACCCCAGGTAGGCTATCTTCGTACCCATGAGCCAGAAGAGGGGGAAGGACATCACCGCCGAGAACACCGCGCCGAAGATGTACACGGGCCGCCGGCCGATCTTGTCGGAAAGCAGGCCGAACATGGGAATCGTGAACACTTCGATGGTGGCGGCAATCATGACGCCGTTCAGGATGGACTGACGGGGCATACCCAGGGCCTGCGTTGCGTACATCATGACAAAGACTGCGTAGATATAGAAGAACCCGTTTTCCGCAAAGCGCGCGCCCATGGCCAGTAAAATCTCTTTGGGATGCTGTTTAATCGACTCGATAATGGGCATCCTGACTTCTTGCTTTTTGTCCTTGATCTTCTGGAACTGCGGCGATTCGGCAATTCTGCCTCGAATATACAGGCCGACGACAATCAGAACGATGCTGACCAGGAAGGGAACGCGCCAGCCCCAATCCATGAATTCAGCGTCGGGCAGGATTGCAGCAATGACCGTGAAAACCATCGTGCCGAGAACGAGTCCCAGGGGCGCTCCGAGCTGCGGCCAGCTTCCGTAGAATCCTCGCCGATTGTCCGGTGCGTGCTCGACTGCCATGAGAACGGCGCCTCCCCACTCACCGCCAAGGGCGAAACCCTGGAAAAGACGGCAAACGATCAAAAGGACCGGAGCCCAGATGCCTACACTGTCGTAGGTGGGCAGAAGCCCGATGCAGAATGTCGCGATACCCATGATCAGCAGGGTCAAATAGAGCATCGTCTTTCGGCCGATCCGGTCGCCATAGTGACCGAATACCAGGCCTCCCAACGGACGGGCTGCAAAACCGACGGCATAGGTTGCAAATGCCGCAAGCGTTCCGGTCATGGGGTCCATTTTTGGGAAAAACAACTTGTTGAACACGAGTGCAGCGGCAGTCCCGTAAATGAAGAAATCGTACCACTCGATGGCGGTTCCGATCAGACTGGCCGTTGCGACCTTGACGTGAGATCTCATTCCACCAGTTTGCTCACTCATTCTATCTCCTTCCTCCTTCCTGAGCATTAGATAAAAGCTAAATAATTACAATTAGTTAATATTGTGGATCGAAAAAAGCACCTCCTTTCTGTTTTACTTGTATGATACATGAATTCAATGTCCCTATTCGCAAATTATGTGCCAGAAATGAACACAGCAAACAATCATTCAACTATATGTAATTATTGATACTTTATTATAAAGTACGCAGCTGCCACAGCAAGTCGTGTAGCATATTGTCTACACATTGTCGCTCTAAATGAAAAACTGCATTGATAATGGTGTGTTAAGCAACGTGTACCCAATAGTCTATATGTAGACTTATGTATACAGCTATGCGGGTTGTTCATTCAAGGGCAGGTTGAGTTTCTTCATCTTCTTGTAGAGGGCCGTCCGATGGATGCCCAGGATCCGGGCGGCTTCGTTCTTGTTGTTGTTCGCCACACGAATGGCATGCAGTACGGCGTCGCGCTCGGAGGTTGCGCGGAGGTCTTTGAGGATGCGGGGCTGTGGGTGCTTCGATCGTTCGCTGAGGCTCCTGAAAAACAGTGGCAGGTGCTCCACGCGGATCGCCTCCTCGCGCTCATCCATCAGCGACAGGGTCCTCTCCAGGATGTTGGAGAGCTCCCGGACATTTCCGGGCCAGTCGTGATTCTCGAAGATCCTCATCACTTCCGGCGAGATCTCCCTGGGCGACAGACCGAAATCCCTGCAGAGATTCTGGAGGAGATGTGAAGCGATGAGGGAGATGTCCTCTCTGCGCTCCCGAAGCGGCGGGATGTGCAGGGGGATGACATTGAGGCGGTAGTAGAGGTCTTTGCGGAACTTCCCTTTCCGGATGCAGTCCTCGAGATTTTCGTTTGTCGCCGCGATGAGCCGAAAGTCGCACTTGACGGGCTTTGTGGCCCCGAGGCGGTCGACGAGCTTTTCCTCGAGAACGCGTAGCAGCTTGGGCTGCATCTCCAGAGGAAGGTCGCTGATCTCGTCGAGAAAGATCGTCCCCTGGTGGGCAAGCTCGAATTTGCCGGGCTTGCCCTTGTTGCCGGCCCCCGTGAAGGCGCCCGGCTCGTAGCCGAAAAGCTCCGCCTCCAGGAGATCCTTGGGGATGGCGGCGCAGTTGAGCCGGATGAAAGGCAGTTTGTGACGGTCGCTCGCCCGGTGGATGGCGTGTGCGAAGAGTTCCTTCCCCGTTCCGCTCTCCCCGACGAGAAGGACCGGGCTGTTCACCTTGGCGGCCCGCTGTCCCATTTTCCGGAGCTCCTGCATGACGGTGCTTTCGCCCACGATGTTGCGGCAGCTGTACTTGGAGGCCCGCAGATTTGCGAGTTCCTTCTCGTAGAGCTGGACCTTGGATTCCAGGATGTTGAGCTTGTCGGCCAGGATCTGGACATCCTTGATGTCCTCGAACATGACCTGGCCGAAGACGGCGGAGAGTTTCCCGTCGGTGAAGATAGGAATCCGCTGGACGATCTGGTTGCGGCCCATGAGCTGGTGGGGGTGGTTGATTTCAGGGATACCGGTTTGGGCGACGATGTGCATCCGGGAATTCTCGATGACCTCCGTCGTGTGCTTCCCGATCTGTTTCTTCGGGTTCAATCCGAGGAACTTCCCATAGGTGTCGCTGAAGAAAATGATATACCCATCAGGGTCGGTGATGAGAACGCCGCTGAGGATGTTGTTCAGCACGCCCTCGTAGAGCTGAATCTTCTCGAGCAGTTTCTTGACGTCGGCCGATTCCACAGTCTTCGTCTCTTCCGCAGAATATCAGTAGCCAATATTGTATTCAAAATTCCGCTCGCGAATGATGTCATCGGAGCACCTGTTCTGTCAAGCGGCTTTACGATCTCTTTTCCTTTGACAAAGGAGCGGCAATTGAGTAATTTCAAAGTACTTGATTATGCAAAGGAATAATCTCAACAGCCCATGCAGACACCGGCAAGGGAAATACACGTCGGCGTGAAATTCAGGACGGAGTTCCTCTCCGCGACCGTTCCCGCAGACATTCGCCTCGAAGAGCTGAAGACTTGGTGCGCCGAGTTTCACAGAAGAAATTTTGCGCCACCCTACGGCGAGTTCTCCCAGGGGAATCTGAGCTTCCGGATCCGGCCCGGCGAGGATGCCTTCATTATCTCGGGTTCCCAGGTGGGCTGGAAGGACAGCCTCACCGACGACAGGTTCGTCACCGTGCACGGATGCGATATGGATAAGGGCATCGTTTTCGCGAGCGGTACCCGGGATCCCTCGTCGGAGAGCATGCTCCACTTCGCTATCTACCGTGCCAGAAAAGACGTCCAGGCCGTCTTCCATGGGCACAGCAGGGAAATCCTGAAGTGCGTGAACAAGCTGAACCTCCCCGAAACGCGCGAAAAGGCCCCCTACGGGAGCATCGAGCTGGTCCGGAGCGTCATGGAGGTCCTGGGAGATGCGGATTTTGTCCTGATCCGGAAACACGGCTTCGTCTCCCTGGGTGCGACCATGAAGGAGGCAGGGGAACGGGCGATCGAAACCCACCGCCTTTGCCTTCAAGACGGCTGAAGCAGAGGCATAACACATTTGTGCCTGCATGCGCCGAGACAGGCATTTGAGAAATCTGATGTAAAATGAAAATGTTTGTCATGCCGGACTCGATCCGGCATCCATCCCATTCTGGATTCCCGCTTTCGCGGGAATGACTAAGGCGGTCGGTCACCGGCATAAGTACTGATGCATTGCAGTTGAGGAGCTTATGAAATGAAGGACTTTTTCAATCTATACAGCCACGGATTCATCCGGGCCGCTGTTTGCGTCCCCGAGGTCCGCGTCGCCGACGTGAGCTTCAACACGGAGCAGACGATCGGCCTGGCGAAGGAGGCAGCGGCAAAGAGAGCACTCTTCGCGCTGTTCCCGGAGCTGGGGCTTTCGGCCTACTCCAACGAGGATCTCTTTCACCAGGAGGCCCTGCTGAGGAGTGTGCACGAGGCGCTGAGCCTTGTCCTCGAGAAGACGAAGAGCCTGAACACGATCCTCGTCGTGGGGGCGCCGCTCCGTGTCGACTCGTTTCTCTTCAACGGCGCCGTCGTCCTGTACCGCGGCAGGATCCTGGGCGTTGCCCTGAAATCCTACCTGCCCAACTACCGGGAGTATTACGAGGGAAGACAGTTCCGCCCTGCCGAGGATGCCCTGTCCAGAACGATCAGCCTCTGCGGCCAGGGGAACATCCCCTGCGGGCCGGACCTGCTTTTCGAGGCGGAGAACATCCCCGGGTTTACGTTCTACACGGAGATCTGCGAAGACCTCTGGGTCCCCGTGCCCCCGTCGAGCTTTGCGGCACTGGCCGGCGCCACGGTGCTCGCCAATCTCTCGGCCTCGAACATTACGATCGGCAAGTCCGAATACCGGCACAGCCTGGCAGCCAACCAGTCGGCCCGATGCGTGGCGGCCTACCTCTATGCGGCGGCGGGCCCCGGTGAGTCGACGACGGATCTTGCCTGGGACGGCCAGGCCATGGCCTACGAGAACGGCACGCTGCTGGCTGAATCGGAGCGATTCGCACAGAAAGCGCAGATGGTCCTTGCCGACATCGACCTGGACCGCCTCGTCCAGGACCGGATGCGGCTCACGAGCTTCAGCCAGAACGCCCGGATCCTTCGGGACCGGGTCGATCGGTTCCGGAAGGTGAGATTCCCCGTGGAGATCCCCAAGGGGCGAATCCCGCTTGTCCGACAGCACGCCCGCTTCCCTTACGTGCCGGCGGACCCGGCCAAGCGCGACGAGCGCTGCTACGAGGCCTACAACATCCAGGTCCAGGGGCTGGGCAAGCGCCTGAAGGCCTCGGGGATCAAAAACGTCGTCATCGGAGTTTCCGGCGGCCTGGACTCCACGCACGCCCTCATCGTGGCGGCCAAAACGATGGATCTGCTGGGGTACCCCCGCTCCGGGGTGAAGGCCTACACGATGCCGGGGTTTGCCACGACGGACAAGACCTACCGCAACGCCCACCGTCTCATGAAGGCCCTCGGCGTCGAGGCCAACGAGGTCGACATCCGCAAGAGCTGCATGCAGATGTTCGAGGACATCGGCCACCCCTTCGCGAAAGGGAAGAAAGTCTACGATATCACCTTCGAAAACGTCCAGGCAGGAGAACGGACCTCGCACCTCTTCCGGCTCGCAAACCTGCGCAACGCCATCGTCCTGGGGACGGGGGATCTCAGCGAGCTGGCCTTGGGCTGGTGCACCTACGGCGTGGGCGATCACATGTCGCACTACAACGTGAACGTGAGCGTCCCCAAGACCCTGATCCAGTACCTCATCCGCTGGGTGGCGTCCACGAACCAGTTCGACCGGAAGACTTCGGAGACGCTCCTGGATATCCTGGCCACCGAGATCAGCCCCGAGCTTGTGCCCGGGGTAAACGGCAGCCAGCCGGCGCAGCGGACCGAGGACACGATCGGCCCCTACGAATTGCAAGATTTCAATAACTTCTACACGACGCGCTTCGGCTACCTGCCCACGAAGATCGCCTTTATGGCCTGGCATGCCTGGCGCGACAAAGAGGCAGGGGACTGGCCGGAGGTGCCCGAAGAGAGGCGAAACGAATACACGATCGGCCAGATCAGGCGCTGGCTCAGGGTCTACCTCCAGCGGTTCTTCCAGACGAGCCAGTTCAAACGCTCCTGCATCCCCAATGGGCCCAAGGTGGGCTCCGGCGGGTCGCTCTCGCCCCGGGGCGACTGGCGGGCGCCCAGCGACAGCGAAGCAGCCGTGTGGCTTGAAAACGCGGAGGGCATTCCGGAAACGGAGCGATGAGTCGCTGCGCTCCCCAATCCTCCTCTCCCCTCGCGGGAGAGGATTGAGGTGAGGGGGAATGTTCACCCTCCCCTTGCCCCTCCCGTCAAGGGAGGGGAAGTGAAGAGCAATGAAGAAGGAAACCTACAGAGACTTTGATGCAACCGAGTTATACTGCCCACTGTGCAAGAGGGCCGTCCGCGTGCGCAAGCGCCTTCTTCTCATCGTGCCCCAGGGGGAGAAATACGATTACACCTGTGAGTCCTGCGGGACTTCGGTTGGGGACAAGCTCGTCACCATGGGGGATAACGCCCGGATCGTCCGGAAGTAATGCACAGCGGTCCGGCCTTTCACGGCGGGAATATTTTCTTTTCAGGAGAAATCAAGAAAGATAAAATCGCCGGACTTCAGAAGGAGGAGCCCTGGGGAAATGTCAAAAAATAATTATCCAGAACTGCGCCGGACTTATGAAGACATTATGATTGGGGAGACAGCGTCGCGGTCCCGGATGATCACCGAAAAAGACATCATCGCCTTTGCCGAACTGATCGATGACAGCAATCCTGTGCATCTCGATGCGGAATACGCGAAAACCACCATGTTTGGAGAGCGGATCGCCCACGGCATGCACTCGGCCTCCTTCTTCACGACACTGATTGCCACTCGCCTGCCCGGGATTGAAGGCGTGTATGTGTCTCAGGAGATCAAATTCATCCGACCGGTTCGAATCGGAGACACGATCACCGCTCAGGCCGCCGTCATCGAAAAACATGATGCGAAGCGGCGCATAACGCTGAAGACGACGGTTACGAACCAACGTGGCGAATTAGTCATTGATGGAAAAGGTGTTGTTGCCGTCATGAAGCCGACGCGGTAGAGAGACGGTCAGGCAGTAATAACATTCCGCGAAAAAAAAGGAGCCATGGCACCGAAGTGCCATGGCTCCTTACTATTTGAACGCAACCCTTCGACGTTATCTCCCTATAACATACCGGTAAGGATCAATTTCCTCTCTCAGGATGGTGAGCTCGCGCTGCGTGGGCGGTTTATTCTCCACGATCTTCTTCGCCTTCAGGAGCTCGAAGCCGCAGTTGTCCTGGACGTCCTTCTCCGCGTAGCCGGGGTTGATCGCAATGAGCCTCATCCTCTTGCTCTCGGGCTCAAAATCCATGACGGCCATGTTGGTGATAATCTTGTAGGGGCCCGCCCCGAGGGGAAGACCGCTCTTTGCCCTGGAGTCCCCACCCTGAAGCCAGCCGGGGGTGGTGACATAGCTGCACTTCTCGGCGAAGCGCTTGGGATCCTGGGGCGTCATGACCATCATTCTCCAGCAGAAGGAGGCGAAGTCGTTTGCGCCGCCGCTGCCCGGGAAGCGGACCTTGGGTTTCTGGTGGTCCGGCCCGATGCGGGTCGAGTTCAGGTTGCCGTACATATCGATCTGGGCTCCGCCGAGGAACGTGTAGTCCAGCATGCCACGGCAGGCCGTTTCCATGATCTCGCACATGCCGCTGGCCATGACGGCCTTATAGGTTGTCCTGGAGTCGCCGACGGAGATGGGCATTTCGGGAATCAGGGGGGCCGCGCCACCTGCCTCAAACAGAATCACCAGGTTCGGCGAATGGGCCTTCTGGGAAAGCATCGCCGCCGCACAGGGCGCCCCGGTGCCCACACCAACGCAAGCACCGTCTTCAAGCTCCCGGGCCGCGGTACAAATCATCAATTCCATGGTATTATAGTCAGCCATACGCTCAGTCATCCTCCTTTCTAGTCTCTCGCCTTCGAGAACATGAATTCTTTCTCCCGAAGCTTCAGGAGCTTGTGCATCCCGCCATTGCGCTCGATGTATTCGAAGTGATCCTTGGCGGTGTAGATGTTCTTGTCGAGGAACTTCTTGAACTCCTCGGGGTTTTCCTCCACCTTGAGCCACTCCTTGATGTGCTCTTCGTCGGAGAAATACTCGCCGTACATGTTGCCGGGGTAGCTGCCGTAAGGCACTTCGCAGACAGCGTCGACGCACCAGTAGGGGATCGCCGTGAAACTGGGATCCCTGCGGATCTCTTCGTTCTGAATCAGCCGCTCGCAGGTGATGATGAGGTGCTTGGATGCACGGGCCAGGTCGAGGTCCGAGACGGTGATGCCGCGAATGCGGCAGTTGCCGTAGATGTCCGCCTCGTGAACGTGGATGGCAGACACGTCGGGCCAGATGGCGGGCATGGCCGCGTACTTGGTCCCCGTGAAGGGGCACTCGATGACTTTCGCGCCGCTGTACTGGAAGGTGTCGGTACCCATGATGTTGCGGGCCGGGTAGAAGGACACGCCGGCAGCGGCGGCCTTGAACCTGACCGACAGCGAGTAGTTCGTCCACTCGGAGACGTTCACCTTCCCGCTCTCCATGTACTTTCTGGCATTGGGGGAAAGACCGCGGGCTTCCAAGCCGACGATGTAGGCCACGTCGAGCTTGTCGAAAACCTCACCCGCGCAAAGGATCTGGAAATCGTGGGTTGACGTGTGACCGGCAAAGCCCATCTTCTTCCGGCCCTGACGGAGGATCTCGTGAGCAACCGCCGCGGGGATCCTGTTCGCGCCGAAACCGCCGAGGCAGAGATAATCGCCGTCATGAACGAACTTCTCCACCGCCTCCTTCACGGACATAACCTTGGGCGTCAGTGCGCGGCTTTTCTTCCTGAAAAACGCTCGTGCCTTGTCGGCATCCGGATCTGTAAAGATCGCGCCTATTCCCTGTGCTAATACTTCCACTGACCGTACCTCCTCTCTTGATATTAGAACCCCCTTCGACTCCGCCGGGACATCTTCTGCAATGTCATCGAATCGGAAGCAAGAGTCCAAAAGGGTCTAGTTAAGCGTGCTGAAAAACGGTGCTCACATACCACAGGTATCCTTTGAAATCAAGCAAAATCGGGGATTCCCCTGATACTCCCGTCCCGCGGCCATGCCCGGCCGGCCCCCGGAAATTTCTATCGGGAAATCCACGGGGGGTCCGTCCGCGATGTTACTTTTTCTTTTTCTTTTCAAGGGCTTCTTTGAGTTTGCCGGCCAGGCTCGCCAGGGCCGGATTGTTTTCCCCGCCTGTGGCGCTTGTATGGACGAGGTGCTTTTCCTTCGTCCCCCGGCCGTCGTAGTAATCGCCCAGCAGCCCCCGGCTGTGGGCATCATCGTGGCAGTAGACGCAGAGGTTCTCCCAGTTGCTGCCGTCGGGAGGGTTGTTGTGGTGGTTTCCGTCCTTGTGATGCACCGTCAGCAGCTGCCGGTTCGAGGCGTCGAACTCCCGGGCGCAGCGCGCGCAGATCAGGCCGTGGATGGCCAGGGAGCGCTCCCGGTAATCCTCACCCGGCGGCTTCTGCATGCCTTCCTTCAACCCCCGGACGACGTCCTCGACCGATCTCTCGCCCGCAGGTTTCGGCCCCGTCGTGCTCGTGCGGACGCGGTTTCCCTGCTTTCCGAATGACATCCTGGCCATGATCGCTCCTTCGTCGCGACAGGGTACATCAGTTGATATGTTGATAAGGTAAAAGGGGAAGAAAAGAAACGGATGAATCCAGTATTTTCACATCCTCTTACCCTCTCAGCCTCTGTCCTTCAGCAGAACCGCCACGTACTCCAGGGCGGAATCCCTATCAATAACAGTATCTTCCAACCTTGCATCCTCCACCTTACGCAGAATCTCGCCGATGAGCGGGCCGGGTTCGAGGCCGAACCGGTCGAACAGGTCCCGGCCCGTGAGAAGCGGCGACGCCTGCAGCCGGGGCCGCAGGTCCTCTTCGTACAACCGGAGCATCTCGGCGACCGCTTCCCGGATCAGGAGAAGCCGCCCGGGGGTCGTTTTCGGGCCCGCTGTCGCACGGGTATCGGCCGCAAAGAGCAGAAACAATGCGCGGTAATCTTCACCGTATTTCCGGAAAAAGTGCAAGACCGATCTTCTCGTCCGTGTCGGCTGAGCCGTGAGATGGACGAGGTGCATGTGGCTCGACACGAGAAGGCCCAGATAGTCCCGCTCCGCCTTTGCCAGCCTCAGCCTCTCTGCCAGCGCTTCGGCGACGGCCCCGCCCGCCTCGGCATGCCCGTGGAAATGGGCTTGGCCCTCCACATCCCGACTCGCCTTGTCGGGCTTTCCGGCATCGTGCAGGAGGACGGCAATCTTGAGAAGCGTCGCGCGGCTCCGGCCACGGACGAAAGCATCCGTCAGGTAATCCCTGAAATCGGCGCCGGAATCGCCGAACGCTTCCCGGGGGTTTGCGAGAAGGCTTTCCAGTTCCTTCAGGCAGAGCAACGTGTGGGACCAGACATCGAGGGCGTGGTAGACGTTCTGTTCGATGCCCTTCATGGCGGCCACCCCGGGGAGGGCCCTGTCCAGCAGACCGACACGGTCCATCGCCTCGATGAACGGATGACAGGGGCTGACCTCGAGGATGCGGAAGATCTCGTCGCGGACCCGCTCACCCGAGACGGAGCCGAGAAGCGCGCTATCGCGCTCGATCTGCCCATGCGTTTTCCCGTCGATGGTGAAACCGAGCTCGGCGGCAAGGCGGAAGGCCCGCAGGAGCCTCAGGGGGTCCTGCCGGAAGATTTCATCAGAAAGGGCCCTGATTTCCTTATCCCTGATGGCCCCTCGCCCCCCGAAGGGATCGATGAGTCTGGAGAAATCTCCGCTGATGAAGGCATCGAGCGGCAGCGCCATGGCCGTCAGCGTGAAATCCCGCCCGGCAAGGTCGCTTTCGATGGAAGGTCCGCGGCTCGCGGTAAAATCGAAGAGGAGGGTTTCGTCACCCTCCCGGACAACCACACGCTCCATCATCTTGTCTGGCTCGTTCACCCGCAGCGCGATCCGGGTTGCGCCCGTCATGACGGCAAAACGGTCGGCAATGCCCTCCGCCCCGGGCGGGAAAACGACATCCACATCGGAGATTGGAAGCCCCATGAGGCAATCCTTGACGGCGCCCCCTGCCACGTGGAGGGCCGGCGACAACAGGAGAAGATCCTGCAGAAATGGTTTATAGCGTGAGAGCATGAATCCAAATGATCCCCGGAGTTCCGCCATCTTATAGCGCATAACGGGCCCGATGAAAAGCCGAAGGATGAATTGACGATGGCAGCGGCTTGTGTTAAATGGACAGGCAAAAGGCACAAGGCACAAGGCCAGGGGCACAGGGCCTTTGGCCTTTTCCGTTGTGATGTTCTTTTTGCCGTAAGCCTTAAGCCATCCGCCCTAAGCCAAAGGAGTTTCCATGATTCTCGGAATCGACGTCGGCGGCACCCACACGGATGCCGTCCTCCTCGAGAATTTCAAGGTCAAGAAGAAAACGAAAGTCCTGACCAACCAGCTTCATCTCGTCTCATCGCTCATCGGCGTGATGGACGAGATCCTCCGCGACGAGGACCCCGCCGCGATCGAGCGGGTCGTCTTCAGCACCACCATCTCCACCAACGCCATCGTCCAGGGGAAAACAGACCGCGTCGGCATGATCGTGGCTAGCGGCCCGGGCCTTGCGCCCGAGGCCCTGCGCGTCAGTGATGACACGCGGTTTATTTCGGGGTACATGAGCAACCGCGGCATCGAGGTCTCCCCGGTGAAGAAGGGCGAGATTGCCGGGGCCGTCTCCGAACTCAAGACATCCGGGATTCGCCACCTGGGCATCGTGGGAAAGTTCAGCACCCGCAACCCCGCCCATGAAAATGAGATCGGCGAGTGCACCCGGAGCGATTTCCAGCATGTCTCCCTCGGTCATCGGATGTCGGGAAATCTCAACTTCCGCAGGCGCATCGCCACGACATACCTCAACGCCTCGATCTTCGACCTCTACAACCGGTTCGTAGGCGAGATCCTTGAATTCGCAGCCCGGACGGGCCTGGCGGCGCCCATCTACATCCTCAAGGCCGACGGGGGGACCTTCGAGATCCGGCAATCGGCCGATCACCCCGTCCAGACGATCCTCTCGGGGCCCGCGGCGAGCATCATGGGGATACTGAGCCTCGCCGACTGCTCCGGCTCCGACGCCGTCGCCATGGACATGGGCGGGACGACGACGGATATCGCCCTCCTGGCCGACGGCGTGCCCCTGCTGGAGCCTCTGGGCGTGACTATCGAGGGACACAAGACGCTCATCCGCGGCCTCAAGACGCGCTCCCTCGGTCTCGGGGGCGACAGCCGCATCCGCGTGGACAAGGGCGATCTGCTCATCGGGCCCCGACGGGAAGGCCCGGCGGCGGCCTTCGGCGGGCCCTACCCCACCCCGACGGATGCGATGATCGTTCTGGGACTGACGGAAATCGGCGACCCGGTCAAGGCGGGAGCGGCCGTCGCAGAGATCGCCGGCAAGTTGAAGCTGTCCGTGCCGGAGGCGGCACGTGCGATTTTCGAGAAGACCTGCCAGGGCGTCGCCTCGGCAGTCACAACCATGATCGAAGAGATCAACAACAAGCCCGTCTACACGATCCACGAGCTCCTGGAAGGGAAAAAGCTTGCCCCCAAGCGACTCTTCATCGTCGGAGGTCCTGCCGCGGCCGTGGCGCCGAGGCTGGGCGAGATCCTGGGATGTGAGGTGGTGATCCCGCAGGATTCAGAGGTAGCCAACGCCTTCGGCGCGGCCCTGGCCAGGACAACGGCAGAGATCACCCTCACCGCCGAAACAGAGAGGGGAACCCTCACCATCGCCGAGGAGGGGCTCCAGATGAAGATACCGGTTCATTTCACCCGCAAAGATATTCTCAGAATCGGCATGGAGAAGCTCCGGGAGAGGGCCCGCAAGCTGGGTGCCCGCGAGGCGGACATCGAGGTGGAGATCGTCGAGGACCAGGAATTCAACATGGTCCGGGGATTTTACACCACCGGGAAGAACATCCGCCTCAAGGCACAGATCAAACCGGGCCTGATCGCGGGGTTCGGGAGAGGAGGGGCGCGCTCATGAAACGGCTGAAGAAAACGGGGCTCATCTTCTTTCCCGCCTTCGACTGGGCCATCTCGCCCACCCACCCGGAGCGCGAGGAGCGCCTGCTCTACACGCAGGACCAGGTCTTCGAGGAGGGACTGCTGGATTTCGAGAACATCGTGGAGTACAAGCCCGGACTGGCCACGATCGAAGACATCAACCGGATCCACCTCTGTGTCCCCGACGCAAAGAGCGTCATCACCGAGTCCCACCTGATCTCGGCGGGCGGCGCCATCACGGCGGCCGAGAAGGTGCTCACGGGAGAGGTGGACAATGCCTTCGCGCTCGTCCGGCCCCCCGGGCATCACGCCATGCGCGTCGTCCACGGGGCCCGCGGCTTCTGCAACATCAACATCGAGGCCGTCATGATCGAGCACTTCCGCCGCAAATACGGACACAAGAGAGTCGCCATCATCGACACGGACTGCCACCACGGCGACGGCACCCAGGACATCTACTGGCACGACCCGGACACGCTCTACATCTCGATCCACCAGGACGGAAGGACCCTCTACCCGGGCTCGGGCTTCCCCGACGAGTTCGGCGGCCCCAACGCCCTGGGAACGACGATCAACGTCCCCCTGCCGCCGGAGACCTCCGACGAGGGGTTCCTGTACGTGCTGGAGGAGCTGATCCTGCCCATCATCGGGGAGTTCAAACCGGACCTCATTATCAACTCTGCGGGGCAGGACAACCACTACACGGACCCCATCACGAACATGCGCTTCTCCGCCCAGGGGTACGCGAGGCTCAACGAACTTCTAAACCCGCACATCGCGGTGCTCGAGGGCGGCTATTCCATCGAGGGGGCCCTGCCCTACGTCAACGTGGGGATCATCCTCGCCATGGCGGGACTCGATTACAGCCACGTCCGCGAGCCGGACTACAACGCCGAATCCATCCGTCAGTCCGGCGAGATCACCAGGCACATCCGGGAAACAACAAAGGACGTCCTCGATCTCTGGAGGAAGCGCGAGAGCTTCAAGGCCGGGATCGTCAAGGGCGCCAAGTACGCGCGGCGCAACCGCAACATCTACTACGACACGGACGGCATCCGGGAGCAGCAGGAGGAGACGGTGCGGATCTGCGACGACTGCGGCGGCTTCATCGCCATCGACTCCATGGCGAGCACGGGAAACCGCATGTACGCCGTCATCATCCCCAGCCGCAGCTGCGACTTATGCAGACTCGAGGGCGAGAAGCACTTCAGAAGCATAGACAAGACGAAGCTTGGAGCACACTATCTGTTCCTGCAGGATAGGGACAGGGATGTGTTTGTCGTGAAATAAAGAGAGTGTCTGAGTGCCTAAGTGTCTAAGTGTCTAAGTGTCTGAGTGAAGAGGAGAAGGGACCAGGGACGAGGGTGTAGGGACGAAAGATAATTCAGGCCGGTCGCGACCTCCAGAAGCCGGATGCCCGTAGCCTGCATTTGCTCTTGACAGCATCGCACCGTTCAATTATTAAACCGGCGATCCAATCTCTCGAATCGTCATCCCCGCGGAGGCGGGGATCCAGCCCTCATCTGGATTCCTGGTCAAGCCAGGAATGACATTTTTTACTTACTCGGCAAGTCGCAGAATCGTAACGGCACAACCGTACGCCAAAAGAAAATCGAAAAACACTGAGGAGGTAGCATCGTGAGCGACGACATCAACAAAAAAACACAGGAAACGGCATCGAAACTGTTCG
>CAZUBX010000006.1:0-74795 GCA_964619035.1 uncultured Syntrophaceae bacterium
CCATGATCCCCAACGGCGCCTGCATCCAGCTGGGCATCGGCGGTCTGCCCAATTTTGTCGGGAGCCAGCTGGCCGAATCGGATCTCAAGGACCTGGGCTGCCACACGGAGATGCTCGTCGATGCCTACTACCACATGCACACAGCCGGCAAGCTGACCAACAAGAAGAAGGGCGTGGACAAGAACAAGAGCGCCTACGCCTTCGCCGCCGGCAGCCAGTTCCTCTATGACTGGATCGACATGAACCCCTCGCTGGCGTCCTACCCGGTTTCCTACACCAACGCCCCCCATGTCATGTGCCAGCACGACAACATGGTCTCCATCAACGCCTGCGTCGAGGTCGACCTCTTCGGGCAGGTCTCATCCGAGTCGGCAGGGCCGCGTCACATCAGCGGCACCGGCGGACAGCTCGATTTCGCAACCGGCGCCTACATGTCCGAAGGCGGGAAGTCCTTCATCTGCTGCAACGCCGCCTATACGGACAAGAAAACAGGCGCCATTAAATCCCGGATCACCCCCATGCTGCCCCAGGGCTCGATCGTGACCGTGCCGCGCACGCAGGCCCATCTGATCGTGACGGAATTCGGCGTGGCCGACCTGGCAGGCAAGTCCACCTGGCAGAGAGCGGAGGCGCTGATCAACGTCGCCCACCCCGACCTGCGCGATGGCCTGATCAAAGACGCTGAGAAGATGAACATCTGGCGCAAGGCCAGCAAGTAATAACGGCTCATTGTGGAAAGGCCCCCGGGTATTCGTGCCCGGGGGCCTTTTTTTGCCCCTTTTCCGCCATTTCTCACAAAAGAAACCCCCGCGGGAGGTAGCCGGCGGGGGTTTTTCCTGTGGAAAACCAGGTTGAGAGATTAGTTAATGACCTTGTCAATGAGGGTGGATTCATAGACCTCGGGGGTTCTTTCCCCGAATTTTTCCTGATAGGTTCTCGCGATCTTCTTGTCCGCCGGCTTTGTAGACGTTTTCATTTTCTGATCTCCTGATGCTGGTAAGCGTTGTCTTCCCGTGTTTACTGTCCCGCTGCCTTCATCCGCTTTTCTGCCCCGTCAGGCTTCTCATCTCCACCCGTTCATGAGCGGGGAAACCCTCCCCGCCCATGAACGAATGCTAAGGAGATAGTCAGTGGCGTGTTGCAGAAGATACCGGTAACTGACTTATAAACTCATTGTGCCAAGACTTTTACTGCCGCACCGGGCCGCACATGGGATCAACCCAGTACTTTCCGTTGAGCATCTTCTCCTGGCCCTTTTTCACGTCTTTTTTCGTCTCGTTCTTTCTCATGGCCTTTTCCTCTTTCGCAGCAATTCTGTTTATTGGATGTCGTGATCCCTGGCGTTATTTGCCGGTTGCCATGGGGCCGCACATGGGGTCGACCCAGCTCTTGGCGTCCATCAGTTTCCTGGGGGTGATCTTCTTGATTTCCAGCTTTTCGAGCTTTCTCATGGGACTACCTCCTTAAGGGGTCTGCCGTGTTTATCGGTGCGGGTTCGGAAACTCTTTTTCGCTCTGCTGTTCTCTTTTCTTTCGATGCTAACCTAGCGCATCGGCATCGAAATAGAAATCGGCGGCAGTCTGAAAGTGGGATAAGACAGGCATTGAGCTAATGCTCAGACAGGGACGCGCCGAGCCATCAGACATTGTCCGATGGCCGGTCGGGAGGGCCTGGAAAGGCCGGAACAGATGGATATGGACCCGATGCGGGGCGAGCGAGAAGACACAGAAGGAAAAGGACATTAAGACAATGGTGCCTGTTCAGGCATTCTGCGGCGAGCCGCCCGACGGCCCGGCGCACTCGATATCGGAAATCAACCGTTCGAGCTCACGGCGGTCGAAACGGTAGGCCGCCCGGCAGAATTCGCAGCCCACCTCGGCCTCGCCGTGCTCCTCGAGCAGGTGCGTCAGCTCTACAGACCCCAGCGAAATGAGGACCCGCTCGATGCGGTCGCGATTACAGGTGCATCGGAAGGACAGGTTCTTTTTCTCCAGTGTCTTATAGGGGATCCCCTCGAAGATCAAGCCGAGTAGGTCCTCCGGCGCTTTGCCTTCCCTCAGAACATCAGTGACCGAGCCGATCTTGCGGATATTGATGATCAGCTGATCGATCGTCGTCTCCTCCGAGGGTGGCAGGGTCTGGATGAGAAACCCGCCCGCTGCTGAAACGAGGCCGTCCGTCTCCACGAAGACCCCAAGCCCCACGGCCGAGGGGATCTGCTCGGATTCGACGAAGTAGTAGGCAATGTCCTCGGCGATCTCGCCCGTGCGCAGTTTCACGATGCCCTGGTAGGGCTCGTCGAGCCCCACGTCCTTGAATACGGTGAGAAAGCCCTCGGTGCCGAGGGCCCCCGAGACGTGGAGCTTGCCGTCATCCTTGACCATCACGTCGATGCCCGGGACCCCAACGAACCCCCGGACGGTACCCTCGCTGTCGGCCTCGACGAGGATCTTTTTCAGAGGGCCGTTGCCCTCGAACTTGAGCCCGACCCGCAGGCCAGGCTTTCCCTGTGCGCCCAGGAGAAGCCCCCCCGTGAGGGCCCTGCCCAGGGCCGCTGAGGCCGTCGGCGTCGTCCCGTGGAGCCGGCAGGCGAGGTTCACCAGATCTGTCGTCCGGCAGGCAAGGCCGATGACATTCGCTTTTTCGCTCAGAACGCGGATGAGGGTATCGGACATCATAAAGCAGGAATTGGGTACTGGGTATTGGGGTACTGGGAATCTGCCCAATTCCAAAGAGCTTCTTTCATACCATGCTTGCCGGGGACGGGGTCAATCGAAAAAATCATTTTGCCCGATTGCCTGCACGCCGGTTTGATGCTATTGTGTTGTAACAATACCAACATGCAGATTCTTGAAGGAGGGAATTCCATGAGGATCATCAGAGTCATCACCGTGATTATGGCCGTTGTTTTTGCGTTGAACATGGCTGCATGCTGCGGTCCTGATACCACGGAGGTCAAGAAAACAGAGATCATCAGCCCGCCGACCGTCGGACAGCAGCTGGAGGATTTAGACAAGGCGTACAAGAGCGGCTCAATCACGAAGCCGGAATACGACAAACTCAAACAGGACATCATGAACAAGTCCGCGCAGCCCAAGTGAGCATCATCCCGGGGATGAAAGGTGGACACCCGAATCCCCGGGATTTTTTCTTCCCTCGCGAGAACTTCGGGACTTCGGGAGCCTCGGCGAAGAGCAGTGGCCAAGACGGGTCAAATCGGTCAAGGCGTCAGGTGGCAGGCGATACCGATCGTTGTGCTTGTATGGATCGCGATCACCCTCCTGATCCCGGCCGCCACCACGTTCGGGTCTGACTTCACGATGAAGGGACCCGGGGAAGAGCTGCGCGTTCCCGAAAAAGCCTACGACCCGGAGACCTCCAGCGTCGGCGTGGCTATGCACGGGTTGATCCGGTTCTACCAGGTCGTCATTTCGCCGACAGGCGGCCCTGACCGCTGCGGCTTCCGGCCCACCTGCTCCCACTATGGGTATCAGGCCATACAGGACCAAGGCCCTGTCGTGGGGGCCATGATGACGGCAGACCGGCTGACCCGGTGCAACATTTTCGAGAGGCCCGGGTACACGCGGCTCCCCAACGGAAAGCTCTACGATCCCGTTTCAAACAACCTGCTTTTCGAAAAATGAAATCACTGCAACGGCTCCTGCCGATACCCTATTTGCTTCTCCTTGTTCTCGCCACTGTTTCCCCGCTTCATGCCGACGACGGGGCTGTCCTTTTTACCGGGGATGTCCAGCTCAAAATCGCCGACGCCTTCATGGAGGAGGGCGAATACTACCGTGCGGTCACGGAATACAAGAAATTCCTGATCCTCTTCCCGGATTCCGCAAAGGCGGACTATGCCTTCTTCGAGATCGGCATGGCCTATTTCAAGGGCGAGGAGTACGGGGCCGCTGCGCGGTCCTTCCTGGTCCTGCGCGAAAAATATCCCGAAAGCGGCTACGCGATCCAGGCCGAATATCTCGGGGGGGTCAGCCAATGGAAACTGAAGAATTACGACAGGGCGCGGGCGGCGCTGGAGGCTCTCGCCGAAAAGCATCCCGAGTCGGAATATGCCCCCCGCTCGCTCGTGGTGATCTGCCTGGCGGCTCTCGATGAAAACAAGGTGGAGGTGAGCCGTCAAGCTCTGAAGCGATTCCTGGAGCGGTACCCGGGTCATCCCGGCGAGGAGAACGTCAAAGAGGCCATCGTGCAGCTCGACCGGTATCAGGAGCTTCCTGAGAAATCTCCCTTCCTGGCCGGGGTGATGTCGGCCATCCTGCCCGGATCGGGCTACATCTACGCCGAACACTATGGAGACGGAATCACGGCGTTTCTCATCAACGGGCTCTTCATCGCGGGAACGATCACCGCCATCCACCAGGAAAACTACGCCGTGGCCGGCATCGTCGGGGGTGTCGGGGTGCCGTTCTACCTGGGAAACATCTACGGATCGGCCAACGCGGCAAAAAAATGGAACCTCACGGTCCGAAACGAGATCATCCAGAAAATCCACTCGACCCTTGCCCCGCTTCTCTGATGGCGGGCCCGACCATTCCACCCGGTGGTATTATTCCTTGACAATCCGGGGCTAATTTCCTTATGAGTAGTACAGTCATCCTTTCAAATCAGCGAGTCAACCCACCAGCATAACCTTCCAGCCCTCCAGAAGGAGCAGGCCGTGGAAAGGAATCTTCGAACCCCACTTCTCGAATCGGGAGGTGGGGTCTATTTTTCCGGTGTGCAGTCGAGAGCGACCCGGTAGACGACCCTGCAAAACAAGCTGCTGATCACTCAGAAACGATCCCCTGCAGGATGTCGGGGGTGGCCGGGTTTCAATCTCAAACTTTCGAGGGCAGGAAAAGGAGGGACGCCATGACCCGCCCAGCCGATTCGGACGTTCAGGAGATCCGGGCAGCCGTTCTGCGCCGCAGAGGCGGCCCCATGAAGGCGGAATCCCTCACGATGGAAGGCCCCCGGGACGACGAGGTCCTGGTTCGCATCGTCGCCAGCGGTATCTGCCATACCGACATCCGCTATGTCGATGGCTGGTACCGGGAGTCTGATGGAGCCGTAATCCTGGGCCATGAGGGCGCCGGCATCGTGGAGCGTGTCGGGGCTGAGGTGAAGGGCGTCCGGCGCGGTGACCATGTCGTCCTCTCTTTCCAGTCCTGTGGCCATTGCCCCCCCTGCCGGAGCAGACACCCGACGGACTGCGAGTCCATCTATGATCTGAACTTCGGCTTCCATCGCCAAGACGGCAGCAATGCGCTGCGCCGCAGCCGCGTGAGAGGCCACTTTTTCGGCCAATCCTCCTTTGCGACGCACGTCCTGGCAACGGAGCGCAATCTTGTGAAGGTCCCGAAAAACCTGCCCCTGGAGGTGCTGGCCCCTCTCGGCTGCGGCCTGCAGACCGGTGCCGGAACCGTGATGAATTCTCTGGCAGTGCCTGCCGGGGCGAGCATCGCCGTCTTCGGCACGGGAGGCGTCGGCCTGGCGGCGGTCATGGCGGCGCGCATCGTCGGGGCCCATCCCATCATCGGCGTCGACAGGGTCCCCTCGCGGCTCAAGCTTGCCCTGGAGCTGGGCGCAACCCACGGGATCGACACCCGTCGTGAAAGCGTGACCGAGGGCATCCGGGCAGCCACCGGCAGCGGGGTCGATTACGTGATCGAGACGACCGGCAGCGACAGGCTGTATCGGCTCGCCGTTGTTTTGCTCAACCCGAAGGGCACCGCGGCCTATCTTGCCGGCGAGAACGGCCCGGACTCCCTGCCGGGGGGGCGCAGGGCCCTGAGCATCGTCCAGGGAGATGCCGTGCCCCAGGTTTTTATCCCGATGCTGATCGATTATTACAGAAAAGGGCTTTTCCCCTTCGACCGCATCGAAAAATTCTACGACTTCGGGCAGATCAACCGCGCCATCGCCGATGCCCGGTGCGGCCGCACCATCAAGCCCGTCCTGCGGGTAAGCGAAGCCTAGGGAGAAACCAGGAAAGCAGGCTTACGGTTTTGCCTGGTTTACGGGGATGGATATCCTGAAAGTACTGCCTTTGCCGGGTTCGGTCAGGACCTCGATTTGACCTGTCATTTCGTCGACCAGGCTCTTGACGATGTAGAGCCCGAGGCCTGTCCCCTTTCCATCTTTTCTTGACGTGAAGAACGGATAGAAGATTTTCTTTTTTGTTTCCTCGTCCATGCCGCAGCCGTTGTCCGTGATCTCGATGGTGAAGCGATTCCCGCCGTTCTTTTCCACGAAGGCCTTGAGCCCCAGCCTGGAATCCTCCTTGTCCGTTACCTGCGAGGCGTTGATCAGCAGATTGATAATCACCTGCTCAAGGGCCAAGGGGTCCACCAGGATCGTCGGCATGTTTGCCTCGATATCGACCTCGAAGGTTCGGATGGCTCGCTTGATCTCATGTCGGCAGATGGAGACAGCTCTTTCGATCGGCTCGCAGGGTTCGACGGGCACTCTCTTTTCGCAGGTCCTCTTCTTCGAAAATCCGATAAATTTGGCGACCGTCGCGTGGATGCGCTCCGCCCCGCTTTGGATATTCGTCAAAAGCTTCAGGACGTCTTCCTGGAACGCATCCCCCGACATCCCCATGATTTCAAAGCCGGCCCTGCCTGCCGCCCGCTCCTGAACCATGGGAAGCATGGCACCGAGGTAATCCCTGAGAATCGGCACGTTGAAGAGGATCAAGTTGTTCGGGTTGTTGATTTCGTGGGTCACGCTGGATACGAGCAGACCGAGAGCTGCCAGCTTCTCCTGCTGGATCAGCTCGGTGGTCATGATTTTTTCTTTTGTGATGTCACTGATCCGGACAATGGCCGAACCCGAAACCCGATATTCCTCGTGAGTCGGATAGACGAAAACTTTTTCATATTTCCCGGATTTTTCAGGGCTGTTCGACTCGAAGCTCGACTCCTCGAAGTGCAAAACAGCCGATTGCACGGAGTTCAGCAAATCGAGGTCGAAGTGCTCTTGCGCCAGCGCCGAAAAGGGCTTCCCCAGGATCTCCAGGTAGTCGGCTGAATGAAAGTAATCGACCGTGGCCCTGTTCGCCATCCGGATGCAGAGATCGCGATCGACCATGATCAGCGGATCGGAGATGCTGTCGAAGACGGATCGCAGGGTGTTGCGGCTCTGCTGCAGCATCCCCTCGATTTTTCGGCGTTCCTCGAGCTCCGCATGCAGGGCCTCGTTTGCCCTCTTCAACTCGGCAGTTCGCTCCGCAACTCGCGTCTCAAGATCCGCATAGGCTTTCAGAAGGGCTCTCTCAAATCCTTTTTGTTCCGTCACGTCGCGAAGGATGACAATGTATTTCTTTTCGTGAGCGATGTGCAGCGCTTTAACCACGACCTCCCTGGAGCTCGGAAGACGGAAGGACAGGTTGCAGTCAGCCGGTCGCCGGCGTTTTTTTACGGAAAGGAGCTTTGAGATCCCGGCCTGTTCCTGCTTCGGGAACAAGTCGACAAATTTCACGGAGATCAGATCAATTTCAGGCTGTCCAAAGATGGAGATCGCTGCCGGGTTCGCGAAAATGACACTCCCCCCCTCCGTCAACTCAAGACGGCCTTCTGAACTATTCGACATGAAGGCTTCGTGATTCCGGTTGATGGAGATCAACTCGCCGATGAGGTTTCGCGGCAGGATCTCCGCAGGGCGATCGATCCAATCCTGCTTTTTCCTGTGTGCCTTTTTCTCAAAGCAGGACAGTGCCTCGTTTATTTTTTTGTACGTCTGGTTGAAGGAGGCTTTTGCGATGCAGTCGTTGGCGCCCATCCCGAGGTAATCGACCGTTACCCCCTCGGATGCCAAGGCCGTGACGAGGATGATGTAGACGTCCTTCACGGCCGTATCCATTTCCCGGATCATGCGGCAAAGCCGATCTCCGCTGACATTCGGCATCACCAGGTCCAGGAGGATGACATCGGGTGTGACCGCCTTCAAGATCTTCAGTGCAGAGACGCCGTCCTTGGCCGTCAGGACATGGAACCCGTCTTTCTTGAGGAACTTCGCGAGCAGCGCCAGGAAGACGGGGTCGTTGTCCACGATCAGGATTTGATCGATTTTCGCGGCGCGCAGAGTGTCCGCGCGTTTGCCGGCAGGCGCTAATTTTTTCATGGCAGAGTATCACCCGGGAGAAGAGACCGGGACCTGTTCAGGGTCGCTTCGAAAACCCCGCAGAAAGCAGCGGGCTCGACGGTCGTGCATCGACTCATGGGCCGCGGAAAATCGGCCTGCCCCTTGGGCAATGCCCCGTGGCGAACGGTCCATACCGGGACGGTCCGAGCTTGTCGAGAACCGCGCGCCTGTGCAGGGAAATCAACCACCGCCTGCAGAGTCGTTTCAACCGAGAGCACTGTCGACCACTTCCCGCATCTGCCAGATTCCGACTGGCTTGATCAGTATTTTATCGATGCCGAAGTCATAGGCCGTCTGGGGCGTGATCAGCTCGCTGTAGCCCGTGCAGAGAATGATGGAGATGTTCGGCCTGATTTTTTTCAGGTGATCTGCCAGGTCGAGCCCGGTCAGATGCGGCATCGCCTGGTCCGTAATGACCAGGTCGAATTCGTCAGGTCTGGCCTTGAACGCTTCCAGGGCTTCGACACTGCTGATCCGCGTGCTCACCTCGTGCCCGAGTTGCAGCAGCATGTCGCAGTAGGTTTCGCAAATGATTTCCTCATCATCCACAAAAAGGATTCGCCCTCTTCTGCTGGAGTAAAGGGATGCAGGATGCAACTCAGTAAGGGTCACTGTCAACTCTCCCTGTGTTTCTATGATCGAAAATGCAAATCCGGAGGCATGAGAGGGCACGCCTCACATCAGTCCTATCGGTCGATGGATCAGGAAATGAATACGAAGAAAGTATGATTATTCCATGCGGCCTCACCCAGACCTTTCAGGGCCGGGTTCGCACGGCGACACGTACCCTGTCCGAAGGGACACATCCAGATCAGACTACACCGCTTAGGCACACACGGTTATCTACCGAGGATTCCACGACTATTTATCTTCGATAGGCCAACATGGAACGCAGAACGGAAATTCCGAAAAACTGCAACCCCGCCCCCTTTCCCCTATTCAGCTGATATCATGACGGATTCGTGACTATTTCCTCTCCGGCATGAGTAATGCCTTGGGGACGCTGGCAACAACGTGAAGTTCCCGCCTGCGAGGCGGGGCCGGGCGAGGCGTTACCGGTCAGGAAACCAGGAGAGGTGTCACGATGCAGCAGGAAATTTCCATGGTCTATTTGAGCGAAAGCAACCCTTTTCCCCAATATTTCACTCCTTCAGATCTCCGGTCGATGGTCGGTGAAAGATGGGGTTCGACCGGAGATTTTATCGTGCTGGAGAAAGCCGGCAATGAGGTCACCGTCATCACCTGCGAGGAGAATTCCCCCTGTGTGGATGAATTGCGCAAGGAGTTGCTGAAGGACAAGAAGATTTCCGTCAAGGTCACGGAAAAAGAGGAGCTTCATCGGCTCTTCGCCAGAATCTGCAATTTCTTCGGCCTGATTCACTAGCGATGAAGACGGCGAACGCGGGGTCGGAATGATGTCTTACGAGAAGCTGCTCGTCATAAAAGAAGATCTCCTGGAAGTCGCCGGCAGCGAGGCTCTCTCCCATGATCTGACTCGTGCAGTCGAAAAAAGAATCGCCCATTGCGATGATGGAAAAACGACCCGTTCATTCCGTCGCGAAATCATCGATCTGATCACCTCCATCGAGATGCTCAAAATCCGATTTCTGCGCGGCGAAGTGCGCGCCAAGGATCTCCACAGGGAAGTGGAGTTCAGTCTTCAGCAATTCCGCGCGCGATATCAAAACTTCAATCACCAGGATGACCCGATATTCAGCGCCTATTTCTGACCCCTGCGCATCCGCTCCGATGGCAGGGAGGGCGCCGCCCCTCGAGACAACAAGGGGATGCTGGCTGGGTCAAGAGGGGGGGAGGAGTCACATGAAACAGGAAATCAGAACAATTTGATAAAATACGACGCCGCTATAAAGAATGAACGCCATGGCAATCACGGTCTTGGCGAGGCTGAATTTGCTGTGGAGACACAGCAGGAGAAGGGCGCAGCCTATGACGGCAAGTTTCCAGACGATGAAATGATTCCCGAACGTTGTGATGGCCCAATCCGCAACGGGATTCAGCTCCGTGCCTCCGCAAGCCAGAATCATGTGGGTGAAAAGGGCGTCGAAAATGTTCAACACGACAATCCAGAGCAGCACCGTGAAAAGTCGATGACCGTAACGGTCGACATAACCGCCCCGAAGCCGGTCCTCTCTGCGCCTGAAAAGACTTCTTCGCCCGCAGAAAAATGTATAGCGGCTCAATACGGGGGTGGGCCTCTTGCGGCGATCTGTTTGACTTCTCTTATCCATATCCGAAATTAGAGATGCCTTTTTTATGATCACTATACCTCGAAAAGAGCCTTTTATGAATACGAGAAACGTCTGATTTTTTCGCGCATCAAGGCAGCTTCTATTCTACATCACCGGCAAGCCCATCCTGGACCGGTTCAGACTGGACCATCCGCCTTACTAGCCATAATCATTGGACAATCATCGCCGCTATGCCGGACTGGACCTGCGGAGAGGGTCTACCCCTGAGCAGCCTCGAGGGCCGAAATTGGCGCAATAAGCTGATTATATTGATTAATCTCGCCTGATCCGGCACCTGGAACAGGGTATGCTCATCGGGGAAAGCAGGGGCTCAATCATCGAGAGGATTCGTGAAGGCTATGAAACCGGTGGACAGCATCAAACAAACATGGAACAGGCAGTGGCCGACAGCTTCCGATCACCAGGAGCGCGCAGAAAGGGCGGCCTATATCCTGCGCATCATGCTCTCGATGCGCCGTTCTCAGGATCGGCCGATTCAGGATGAATATCGCGGGATCCTGTTGAATACTTACGGCTGAGAAGTGTCGCCGAAAAGGGAATAGCGAAAAAGGCAGGGCCTGCGGACCCTGCCTTTTTTATCATCGGTGATCCTCGCGCACATCCGCAGCACGCGCGACAGCGGCGAGCTTTCGGATATCGCCCGGGGCTTACTTCAGTTTCTGATCCCAGTCCTTCTTGCCCTCGGGATCTTTCCAGCCCTGGAAGCGAAGGGCGGGGGGCACGTCACGCATCTTCCAGTATCCGCTGTTGCTGCTGACATAAGAGCGAAGAGACTCGAGGATCGTCGCGAAGTCCTGCCGGTCTTTCTCGCTTAGCTTTGCATCGGAGACCTGGCCGTTCAGGAACTGGATGGTTGCATCCCTCAGCAGCTCGAGATCGCCCTGCGGCCACTGTACCAGGATGAGGTCGTTCTCGGCGATGTTGTCGCCGTCGTTGGCCGTCAGGATCTGTTGCAGCTTCGCGCCCTGCTGTCGGACATTCTCGCTATAGGACGACAGGACATGGTCGCGGCCGACGCTCTTGACGAGTGTCTGCTGGGCCGGGCTCAATTGGTTCCACACATTCTTGTTGATGATCATGTAGGTGATCAGGAACTGCTGCTGCCAGCCTGGCAGGTGCACGTAGCGATTCCCCACCGTGCCGGGATTGCCCTCGGGAAGCCCGAAGAGCTGGGAGACATCGTCAAGAGGGGTCGCAAATTCGAAGGCCTGGAGCTGGCCGTCGGCCACGCCCTTCACCAGGGAGCCGCCCCCGGCGAGGGCCTGGATGAACTTGATGTTCTTTTTCGCAATCACGCCGCGCGCCACCAGGTTGTCACAAGCGCGCTCGATGACGTACTGGGCCGGCGGCAGGTACCGGAAGGTCCAGTTCTGCTGGCACATCCCGGCCAGGCCGATGCCGGGTGTCGATCCGGCATTGCCGATGGGCAGCTTGAAGTAGCCGGAGATCTGCTGGCTGCTTCCAACAACGGGGACCGCCACGATGTTCGTCCCGTTCTTGTCGAGGATTCGCTGGAGCTGATCGAGGCCGGTCTCGGTGCCCCCGATCGATTTCCCGTAGAGAAAGCCCATGAACTCGTCAAAGGTTGGGCCAAAGGGAACACCCGAATTGTAGATGAATCCCCACACCGCGTTGAACTCCGAACCGGAAATATAGGCGGCATCGAAACCGCTTCCCCCCGCAAGGGGGCCCCCTGCGGCAACGGCGTCCATGATGTTCTTGAAAGCCTTCGGAATCGCCGGGGTCGGTGAGTACTTGGTGAACCGGACCTGTCCGGCCGTCCCGAGAGTGGTTGTCGAAATGCTCAGCAGCTTGATGGCATATTCATCGGCGGGTGGGCCGATGGCCGCCGAGGGACTGAAATTGCGAAAGGTGATGTCCACCGCCGGGGCGGATTGCGCGGCAATAAAGATTGCACAGACAAACGCGGCAGCGGCGGCACCGAAACGCAACGGGCGATTCGTGTGAGATCTCATGAAATCCCTCCTTCTTGGATTCTGATCTGGGGTTTGGTTGCCAGGGATCCGAAACAACGGTTTCAACTATTGCATACAATTTGAAAAACTGCCAGGGGGCCAGGCGGGGGCAGTGTGTGCCCCCGAGGCAGGATAGTGGAGTTTCAGTCAATCAAATCAGCCTGTTATGACGGATTCCACGGTGCCTTGTTCCCGGTTGCCGCCTGTTGGCCGCGGGGCGGCCCGTTTGATGCGCAATTCTGAAAATACTCTTTAAGTTCACTGCCCTTTCTTCCGAATAAAAGACGTAGAGATGTCACGGCCCGGGATTGAAAACCGGAAGCGGGGCATTTCGCTTTGGATCAAACAAGGCTGAAAAAGGCAAACCGTCTGAAAGGGCGGGGCGCAAAGTCTCTGGCCTACGTCCGGGGAACGGATATGGCAGCAGGATTGCCGGCCTGAAGCACCGCGATGCAGCGCTCATCGACCGGCGACCCCAAGGGAAGAGGAATCGCTCATTCCGGCCTGCCACCAGATCTGATCTGCCGTTTCCCCGCACAAGAAAGCCGAAGACGCGCGAAGTTCTATGATGAGCTGGGATTTTGCGGCTTTTCCGCCACGGAGAGAAATGAAGCGCCCTCCTTCGGCAAAACCCTCGCAGCACCGGGCTGGACAGCGCTTGCAGCAGATCACGGATATGCGGAGATGAAGAACGGGCGACGGGTGATCTTTTCGAAGGGCGGCTTTACCCTGATCGAGCTCATGCTCGCGCTTTTTTTCTTCGCCATTGTCACGGCCATCGCCATTCCCTCCTTCAGGGGGTATATCGACAACACCAGGCTCAAGGCGGCTGCCCGCCAGATCATGTCGGACATCACCGACGTGCAGCTGATGGCCAAGTCGGAAAGCGCGCAGTACAGGATCACCCTGAACGTGGACCCCGCGAACACCTACGCCCTGGAGCGCGTGACGGCCCCGGCGCAAACGCAGACGAAGACACTGACCGAGCATGGACGCGACATCCGGATCACGGCCACCACGTTCACATCCAGCCAGGTGAATTTTCAAGCGAGAGGGATCTTAAGCGAGGACAACAAGACCATCACCCTGAGAAACGGCCGAAACTCAACGGCACTGATCACCACAAACCTTGCAGGCAGGCCCCATGTTCAATTCACTCTGCAATAAAAGAGGGATCACGATGATCGAGGTCCTGATCACCCTCTTCCTGACGGCCGTCGGCATCATGGCCCTTCTGTCCATGCAGCCCGTATCCTGGCAGGCGGCGGGACGGGCGGACTTCATGGGACGGGCCGCGGGAATTTTACAGAGCGAGCTGGAACGAAACGAGATCCGGATCATGAATCCCGGCAACACCGTGTCGACGGGGACGACGAGCGCAACCGTCTATCCCAGCGGCAAGACCACAAAGCAGCAGGGCGACGTTGCCTACACGGTGGCAACGACAATTTCGTCGCTTGGCTCCACTGCCTGGCGGGTGGATGTGAGGGTGACCTGGCCGGGAAACACCCGGGGCATCGCCGAGTCGCTGACGGTGACCCGACAGGAGACATACCGGCAATGATGAAGCGGCGGAAAGGCAGCAGGGGGTTCACGATCGTCGAATGCGTCGTCGCCGTCGCCGTGGGGATGACGATCCTCGGCGCCGTGTATGCGGCGGTCTGGTCGGGCCAGCGCTCCGCCACGGGCATCGACCGCAAGGTCACGACCGGTCAGGACGCGCGGGCGGCCCTGGAAGTGATGGCCATGGAGATGCGCATGGCCTCCTACAACCCGTTTTACGCGGCGAACCCCTGGACGGACATCACCAACTGCAACGCAGGCGATGCGACCCGGCGGGGTGTCCAGAATGCGGCCGGCAGCACGATCCAGATCCAGATGGATCTCAACGGCAGCGGCTCCTGCGGGGAAGCGGGGGCAGCTAACGAAATCATCGTGTATGCCCTGGACACGGCGAATCAGCGCATCACGAGGGAAACCTGGACCTGCTCGGGCGCGCCAGCGTCGGGGGGCCTGCAGTCTTTTCTCGGAGGGGCGGCCGGGGAGGTGAAGACGGTCCGGGTGGTCAATAATGATGTTGCGATCCCCCTTTTCCGTTACTACGACAGCGCGGGCACCGACATCACGAGCAGCCTGCCGGGCGCGATCGGCCAGATCCGGCGGATCGAGATCACCCTCGTCGTGGACAGCGAGAACGTCGACCCCTCTCTGGGCGGGTCGCAGCGGCGCAGGCTGATCTACTCGAGCAGCGTGGTTCCGAGGAATCACGGCATTCAATTCTGAAAAGGCGTTGACGGAATGAAAAATTGCTTGCGGGAAAACGGTTTTGCCCTCATCGCGGCCCTTCTGGCCAACCTGATCCTCCTGGCCGTCGGGATCCTGGCCGTCAATCTCTCCAGTGGGGATATCCGGGTCAGCATGAGGTCCGTGGGCGACAAGAAGGCGCTGAATGCCGCCGAGACGGGCGTGCACGAACTCTCGCGGCTTTTCGACCCCTCGACGGCATTTAACGGCACGGTATTTCCCGTGAGCTATCGGGCGCTCAGCGGCGGGCAGGATTCGACGACGCAGTATTCTATCGCCCAGCCGATCGTGCCCCCGACAGGCCCGTCGACCCTGCAGCTGAACGGATACGCCATCGGGGGGGCGCAGATGTGGGGGCAGACCCGGTACGGCACAACGGTCACGGGGAGGAACACGGCGTTCAACACGAGTGTGACCGTCGATGTCGAGGTCGGATTCGGCCCCATCGAGATCTCCACCATGTCCAGATAGGAGCGCAGTATGATCATGCGGAAACGGTTTGCGGCAGCCCTGATTTTGATCGCGTGCACCCTCGCCCCTTCCCAGGGCATCTGCGCCGATGAAACGTCTCTTTTCAACTCCACGCCGCCGGACGTGCTGGTGATGATCGATCTGTCGGGCAGCATGAAGCGCAACCCGGCGGGCATTTTTCAGAGTTACGGAAACGAAGACTGCTCGATTGTCGACGGGATGGGATTTACCGACTGCCGGCGCTACATCATCGCCAAGCGGGCCGTCTTCAACCTGCTGGACGACAACCGGGACGGCAAGATCGACTCGAGCGACGAAACCAGCCTCAACGTCCGCTTCGGGTACGTCGCGTACTACGTGGACTTGGACTTCGTGACCGAGGTGACGGGTATCCGCAGCGGGATCCGGACGTCCTATGCCGACCTGTACTGCAATTCCAACAACAACGGTACGGCCTGCACGAAGACCAAGGAGGATTCGGCGTGCGACACCATGGCCACAGCCGGCTTGCCCAAAAGCTTTTACTGCGAGAAAACCTATTCCAACACCCCCATGAACACCGCCCTGCAGGACGCCAAGACCTACCTGAATGCGCACAAGGCCGCGGACCCCGGAAAGGACTGCCGGCAGAAGTTCGCCATCCTCATCTCCGACGGCGGCGACACCCAGTCCTGCGATTACGGTGACGGCGTAGGCGTCACGCAATACAAGCAGCGGCGCCTATCCGTCCTGAGGGCAAAGGCCTTGAAGGATGCTGGGTACAAGGTCTTTGTCGTGGGCTTCGGCTCCAACATGCCGAGCCACGAAAAGTACACCCTCGAGTGGATGGCCTATCACGGGGGCACGGACAACCCCCTGGCGGCCAACATCGGCAGCACATCGGCCCTGAACCTGGCCGCCTTCTCGCCGGACCCCTGCTCGGTCAACGAAACCCAGCTGACGGGACAATGCGACTGGAACGGCTACTGCTTTGCCATCAACAACGACCCGGGGAACATTGCCCTGTCGGGATACGCGTTCATGGCCAACAACGGCGCCGAGCTACAGACGGCCCTCAAGCAGGCCATCGGCGTCATCCGCGAGTCGAGCCAGTCCTTCGCGACGGCCTCCATCGCGTCGGCCCGCGCCTCTGATGAAAACTACATATACGAGGCCTCCTTTCAGCCTGTTGGCACGGACCCCACCTGGACAGGGCATCTGCAGAAGTACACCCTCAACGCCGACGGGACCGTGGCCGCCGCCCTCTGGGATGCGGGGACCCTGCTGAAAAGCAAGGACGCGGCGAGCCGGAACATTTACACCTACAAGGGCTCGAACCCCCTGAAGGCCTTCACCACGGCGAACATCGAGCCGCAGGACCTGGGTATTCCAATGACGACGGCAGCTGAGATTGCCGCGGCTCCAGGGTGGCGCACCGAGATCGTCGGATACATCCGCGGAGAGAGCGCCTACAACGTGGACAACTGGAAGCTGGGGGACATCTTCCGCTCCTCGCCGATCACGGTGGGGACGCCGACGCAATACTTCCAGGACCGCTACGACGCCGCCAACCCGACCGCTTACGACACCTTCCGGGCAAGCAACCTGCGGACCTCGGTCAACGGCAAGAGGATCATCATGGCGGGGGCCAACGACGGCCAGCTTCACGCCTTCAAAACCAGCGACGGGAGCGAGGCCTGGAGCTTCATCCCGCCGAACTTTCTGCACAAGCTCAAGAACATTGCCCACAAGGCGCACCCGACGGGGCTTTCCCACCAGTACTTTGTCGACGGGCCCATCACGGTGGCCGATGTGTGGCTGCCGGCAAGCCCCCCGGGCGTCCCCGCAGCAAAGCTCCTCGCGGACTGGAGGACCCTGCTGATCGTCGGCGAAGGCCGCGGCGCCATGAGTTACCTCTGGAGCTCATCGTCCACCTGCACCTCCGGCTTCGACAGCAACTACTCGACGAGTTACCCCTACTACTGCGGCTACCATGCCCTGGACATCACGAACACCACCGCCGCGCCCTCCTACAAGTGGCGGATCAACCCGACGGCGGCCCAGGCGCCCTACCTGGGCGAGCCCTGGAGCAAGATCTACGTGGCCCGGGTGAAAATCAACGGCAGCGAGAAATGGGTCGGTTTCATGGGGGGCGGTCATAACCTCTCCTCCTGCACCGGCACGGACTGCGACAAGAGGGGGAAGGGGTTCTACGTGATTGACCTTGTCGACGGCAGCATCCTCTGGAGCTACACGCGCGCAAGCGACACCAACATGAGCTCTGCCCTGCCGGGCTCGGCAGCCATGGTCGACACGGATAACGACGGCTATATCGACCGGGTCTACATCGGCGATCTCGGCGGGACGATGTGGCGCTTCAAGTTCTGCTCCTACTACAGCGGTTCCTCCTGCAATACGGCAAACTGGACGGGCGGGCGCCTCTTTTCGGGCACGGTGGGCGCCGTCTACTCGATCCCCTCGGTGGCCAAGGACGCCAAAGGAAACTTCTGGGTCTTCTGGGGCACCGGTGACAAGGTGGAGGTGACGGGCACCACGGGTGCGAACAAATTCTATGCCGTGAAGGATGCCGATGCGGCGACCCCCCGGGTGCTTGCCGACCTGATCAACATCACCTCGAGCACGTACACGGACAGCGACACCCGGAAGGGCTGGTATGTCAACCTGGCGGGCACCGGGGAGAAGGTGCTGGGCGATTCGGCGGTCTTCGGCGGGGTCGTCTACTTCACCTCCTTCACACCGGACTCGAGCGGGGCCAGCACCTGCAGCTCGGGCGGAGCGGGGCTGCTCTACGGGATCGATTTTGTCGGGGGCACGGGGATCATGCCGAGCGCGGCGAAGAGCATGAGCCTCGGCGGCGGCATCCCGTCGGCGCCGGTGATCTCCTACAATCCCATCACGAACACGCCGGATCTGTTTGTGACGGCGAGCAGCGCCACGGGCGGGGTACATTCCCGCCGGGTCGCGATCAACCCGCCGGCCATGTCGAACCGGGCCAACATCCTCTTGTGGCGCGACAGGCGAATCCAGTAGCGTCGACGGCAGGCCCCCGGGGCACAAAGCCCCGGGAGGCGTCAGACAAAAAAAAGGGGGCGGGCCGCCTCTTCGAGCGAAGAGCGGCCGCCCCCCTTTGCGTTTCTTCACGGAAAGATTTTCCCGGGATTGAGGATGTTCAAGGGGTCGAAAAGCCGTTTGATCCGTTTCTGCAGGGATATCAGTTCCGGGCTCATGACGATGGGCATATAGGCGGCCCGCTTCGAGCCGATGCCGTGCTCGCCGCTGATGGTCCCCCCGAGGCGAAAGACAATCCCATAGAGCTCCGTGAGGATTCGGGGAAGTTTTTCCTTCCAGTCCTCCAGGGGGGTATCGGGCTTCTTGACGGGGGTTGCGTGAAGGTTCCCGTCGCCCGCGTGGCCGTAACAGGGGATCAGGATATCGTACTTCCCGGCCAGGCGCTCCAACTCCCGGATGAGTTCGGGAATCCGCGCCGTGGGGACCACGATGTCTTCGAGGCTCTGCACGGGACAGACCGTCTTGAAGGCCTCGGCGAGATTCACGCGGGGGGCCCACATCTTTCTCTCCGTCGTGGGCGTGTTGCCCACGTAGACATCGAGGGCACCCAATCCCAGGAAAAGCTCCCCGATCTTCTGGCTCTCCTCATCGACCCTCTCCCGGCTCGAGCCGTCCAGTTCGATGAGCAGCATGGCCCCGATATCGGGCCGCGGCGGTTTCTCTTTCAGGAACGTGTAGACGGTCTCCACGGAGAGGCGGTCCATGAACTCGATGGACGTCGGCAGGATCCCGGCATCGGCAATCACTTTCGGGAACGCCTCGACGGCTTCCGATGCGCTCCCGAAGGGGATCAGGAGAACCGCCGTGGCCGCAGGCCGGGGCAAAAGCCGCAGGGTGATTTTCGTGAAGATGCCGAGAGTGCCTTCCGAGCCGACCAGCAGGTGGATGAGGTCATAGCCCGTGACGTCCTTCAGGCGCTTGCCGCCAAGTTCCACGATTTCTCCCGTGGGCAGGACGGCCTCAAGGCCCAGGACATAGTGCCCCGTGACGCCGTACTTGATGGCGCGGCCGCCGCCGGCGTTTTCGGCAAGATTGCCCCCGATGAAGCAGGACTCGAAGCTCATGGGGTAGCCTGCGTAGAAAAGCCCGAACTCCTGGACCGCCTTGCCGATCTCGCTGGTCACGACGCCGGGCTCCACGACGGCCACCATGTTTTCCCGGTCGATCTCCAGGATCCGGTTCATCCGCTCGAGGGCAAGGACGATCCCCCCGTACAGGGGCACGGCGCCGCAGGAAAGCCCCGTTCCCCCTCCGCGCGGGGTTACGGGAACACGGTGCAGGTTGGCGATTTTCATGATTTCCGAGATCTCGCGGGCCGAGGCGGGCCTGACGACGGCCTCGGGCATGCGGGCGTATTGGGGGCCCGCGACCTCGTCGTGGGAATAGTTCCGCAGGAGTTCCGTATCCTCGAAGATCAGGTTTTTCTCCCCCACGACGGCCTGCAGCTCCGCTACGATCTCCCGGGTTACCGACTGGTACATCGCATTTTCATCCATCGCCCTGCCTCCTGTCGCGGTTGCGGTGTTTTCTTTTTACCATCTTTTTTCCGGGAATTCCCGTCCTTTTGCTGCCTGCCGGGCGATCGGGCGGGCAGCAATCCGGGATTCGCCCTTGACATCGGGACGATCTTCTGCGGGCTCAAGGGGGTCGTGAAAGACGGCGGGAAGGCCTTGAAGGAGAATATCCGGGGCATGGAGGCGCTCCGGGACAGGGCCCTGGAGCTTCAGCAAAAAGGATTGTCACCACGGGAAATCCGGCGCCGCCTCCTGGGCCTCGAAGACAAAATGTGCGCCATCACGGGCGGCCACTTCTCGAAGCAAAACGTGAGCGACAGCATCCTCGGAAAAGGCTGACGCAGATCCTAGAGGTCCTGGAGCCTGGGGATCCGGATGACGTGCAGGTAATTTTCCAGGCCCACGGCCTTGAACTTCTCCGTCACGATCGCCTCCAGCGTGCGCGTCACGTCGGTGCCGGGCCTCGGCACCTGGCATTTCAGGACGAGCCGGTTGTTGTTTTTCCGGAAGCTGGCCTCCACGGTGTCATGGGCCAGGTGCACGATGCCCGCGAGCGAGACGTGGTTTTCCTCCACGATCAGATTGCGGGCCAACAGCGCGGTCCGGACATACCCGGGCAGGCAATACCGCGCGACGATCTTGTCCGCGAGATAGGGGTGATAGGTCTCGATGAACTCGTCATCCAGCTTTTCGTTTTCGCCGGCAAACTTTCGGTTGTAGATGACCAGGAACTTCCTTCCGATCTCCAGGAAGAAGCCGCACAGCTCGGCCTTCTTGATGCCGTCTTCCCGAAACCCCATCTGGCCTGCCAGGATCTCCGCCATGACCGATGTGGCATAGGAGCGGGCAAAGATCGTCTCGACCTCCGGATCCGTCAGCCCTGCATGCTGGTTGGTCAGCACGATGATCAGCGCTTTCGTCCGGTGCATGCCGAGACAATTGATCACATCGTAGAAGCTGCCCACATTGCCGCGCCGCAACGAGCCGATATACACGGAGCTGGCGATCGCCTTGAGCCGCAGGCGGATGGCCTCGTTGATCTTGAACTCGATCCCCTCGATCTCCCGCCGGCCCGCGTTGATGTCATCGAGCGTCGAGAAGACCTCGGGAGAGATCGATACGGCAAGAACCTTCCTGGCCAGCGTGTCGTCGATGGCGTCGATCAGCCTGAAGGCCTCGTCTACGTCCACAGCCCTATCCTTTCCCGGCGCAAAGGAGCCGGAAATCACGGTGATTTCTTCCTTGCCGGAAAGGATTATTGCACGATTCATACCCAGGTCGCAGGGGGAGCAGGCGCATGGCACCGGTCCTGCAAGAACACAGGCTCGATCCGGACGCGGGACGCATCCCGGATCGGCAAATAATCCTTGACAGGCACTGCCCCGGCCGTTACCTGTTTGCAGGCGTGCAGGCCGATAAATCCATAACCAATCCGCGAGGGAAACCGATGCTCAGAACCCCGATTCGACGTTTCATCCTGCTTGCCGCTGCTCTTTTGCTCATCCCCGCCGCTCCCGCCGGGGCTCAGAAGATTGACGATCTGGCTCACGCCAACAAGATCGAGTACAACGCCTGCAAGTATAAGGCGGCCCAGATGCGCGACGAGGCCCGACATTATGACCGCGCGAGGGCAGATCTGCCCGGCATGGAAAAGCAGACCGCCGATCTCCAGGCAAAGCTCGACGTCCTGAATCCTAAGTACCAAAGCTACACGGCCCTGACGGAAGAGCAGAAGACACTCAACAGCGAACTGCCGAAGGTGGAGAAGGAGTGCCAGGAGGCCTGGATCTCTTCGTTGTCGAGTGCATGCACGCGGCGCAATCAGATCACCAAAAGGCTCTACGAGGAGATCAACCCCGAGCTTGCCCGCCTGAGAGCTGAAATGCCCTCCCTCGGAGAAGAGCGGAAAAAGGTTGAGGACGCACTGAGCGTTCTCAGGATGAACCTGCAGTCCCATCAGAACTACCTGGCCCGGACAGCCCGCCCCACGGACCAGCAGATTGCGGAGCAGGACGGGAAGTGCCAGCTGATGGAGCTCTCGATGGGCCTCGATTCCAAAGCGTCGAAGTCGACGGTCACGATTGCCGCAACGGCCTCGGAGGGGATGGTCTGGGATGAAATCACTTTCGGGGCATTGCTCTCCCCCAAAGATCCCCGGGCCCAGGTTGGTTATGTGTGGAGCCTCAACGGCCAGGTCATCGGCGGCAACACGGCCAGCGTGAAAACGAACATTCCGAGCGAAGGCGTCAATACCGTCCGGGTCGTGGCCTGGCGGTGGACGGGCAGGCAGTGGGTCAAGACCGCCGAAGCCGCGCGGGACATCACAGGGAAGGCCCGCGTGCAGCAGACGGTGTCCATCACCGGCCCGGCCAGTGTGCTGCTCCAGGACCAGCCAAAGACCGTTGTCTTCGAGGCCAGGATCATGCCCGAAGTCCCGAATGAGCAGTACGGCTTCACCTGGGGCGCCTCGGGGGGACCGAGAGGCCCCATGACCTTTAACAGCTACACGAAGACGCTGAGCCTGTCGGCCTCGACGCCCGGCCGATACGACATCCTGGTTCATGCGTGGAAGCTCGTCAACGGCAAGTGGCTCCTCATCGCGAAGGCCTCGCTGCCCTTCACGATCGAGAAGGCGGCATCGGCCCTGCCCACGGGGAGACAGCTTTCGACCCCGAGAGGCCTGACCCCACCAGGGCGATAACTGCGAATATCCCGCAAGGAGATCTGCCTCGATGGAAGGACCCCGTCCGGCAGCCATCGCGGGGACCGGGGGGAGAAACACCCTCCATCCCCTGATCTGCGCAGCCATTGTTGCGGCCGCGGCGGTGCTTGCCTATCTCAACTCCTTCCAGGGTGCTTTCCAGCTCGACGACTACAAGGTGGTCCTGTCGGACCCGGCGGTGCGGTCCTGGGCGGGCTGGTGGTCAGATCTGGGGCGGGGGATCCGTCCGCTGCTCAAGCTCAGCTATGCGCTCAACTGGGCGACGGGCCTGGGGCTCTTCGGTTTTCACCTGGCCAACCTGCTGATCCACCTGGGCAACAGCATCCTGGTCCTGCTGCTCGCCCGCAAACTGACGGGATCGTCGTCGCAGATGGGCTGCGTCGCCCTGTTTACGGCCATTCTCTTTGCCCTTCACCCGATCCAGATCGAGGCGGTCACCTACGTCGCTGGCCGGTCGGTCTCCCTGATGGCCTTCTTCTACCTTGCAAGCCTTGCCGCCTATATCCGTGGCCGCCTCGAAGGGGGCCCGCTTCTCACTTATGCTCTTTCCCCTGTCCTTTTCCTGCTGGCGCTCGCCGTCAAGGAAACGGCCGCCACCCTGCCGGCGGCCCTGCTGCTCTGGGAGATCACCCGGCAGGACCGGCCGTTTGGCCTGCGGGAAGCCCTGGCATCCCAGGCGGCCCACCTGGGGGTCCTCGCTGCGGCCCTGGCGGCCTTCTTCGCAATACCGGGGCACCGGGTCCTCATCGACTACAGCTTCGCCCTGCGGGGCTTTTATGAAAACCTCCTGTCCCAGATCCATGGCCAGGTCACGCTGCTGACCCACTATGTGCTCCCCGGCAGACTCAATTTTGACCCTGACCTGCCGACGCTGGCCCGCTGGTCGTGGGGTCTTGCCCTAGAGGCCGCAATCCTTGGCTCCGCCCTCGCGGCGGGCCTGTGGAGCCTGCGAAGGAGACCCCTGGTCGCCTTCGCCATCCTCTGGGTTTTCCTGCACAGCATGGCCGTCTACGCCGCCGTTCCCCGGACGGACATCCTCAACGAGCGCCATTTGTACCTTGGGGGTTTGGGGCTTTTCCTGCTGGCAGGCCTGGGATTTTCATGGCTTGCGGATGCGTGGCCGAAGCTCCGCCTGCCCGTGGCGGCAGCCGCCTGCGCCCTGCTGATCGTCCTGGGCCTTTTCACGGCAGAGCGCAATGCCGTCTATCGAAGCGAGATTTGCCTCTGGGAGGACACGGCCGCCAAATCGCCCGGCAAGGCCCGGGTCTTCAACAACCTGGGCTATGCCTATTTCCTCGCCGGGCGCAACGAAGAGGCCCGGAAGGCCTGGCTCGAGACGCTCCGCATCGACCCGGCCCACGAGCTTGCCCGCAACAACCTCACCCTCCTGGATGTGAAGGGGGATGTGCTGTAGCGTGCGCTCTTCCGAAAAGGGAGATCCGGGGGCATGTACAATCTCTCTCGATAAATTTCTTAATCCGTCCTAAAATCCTGCTGGCCCTTGTCAGCACGAACCGCCGGATGACCCTCTGCAGAAAAGGACGCCGACATGAATGCGGGAACCGGGAACCCGTCAGGGGACACAATCCGAAAATGGATCTGGGTGGCGGTCTTTGCGGCGGCCTTCGCCTATGTCGAGAGCGCCGTCGTCGTCTACCTGCGCAAGATCTACTTCGACGGCTCTTTTGAATTCCCCATCGCGACGTTGTGGGAGAACGGGCGGCACATCCTGGAGCCGCTCATCGTCGTGGAGATGGGCCGCGAGGCCGCGACGATCGTCATGCTTGCCACCGCGGGAATCCTCGCGGGGGCAAGCGCCCTGCAGCGATGCTGCTTCTTCATGATCGCCTTCGGCATCTGGGATATCTTCTACTACGTCTGGCTGTGGGTGATCCTGCGCTGGCCCGAAAGCCTCATGACGTGGGATCTGCTGTTCTACATTCCGCTGCCCTGGGTGGGGCCTGTGATCACGCCCGTCCTGATTTCCGTTACGATGATCGCAGCGGGCTCCATTCTCATCTTTCTGGCCGAGAAGGGTTACGCGATCCGCTGGCGCTGGTACGACTGGGTCATTGAACTGGGCTGTGGGTTTCTCCTTATTGTCGCCTTTTGCTGGGACTGGAAGAATATCCTCCGCGTGCCTGACGGCATTGCGCACAGTGGCATCCCCAATCCCTTCGCCTGGTGGCTTTTCCTGCCTGCTTATCTTTTCGCGCTGATCTATTTCGCGGTGCGTCTGAATCAGACGATCCGGGCCGGGGCGGTGGAGGGGCCGCTGGAAATCCCTTGACAAAGATGCTTGTCTGTCAGGAATGAGAGTGGGGTCTTTACAACGGAACGCCAGAGAGGAAAAAGGAGGGAGAGGAAAATGAGGGAGAAGACGATCATCACCGCCGCCATTACCGGAAGCATCCACACGCCCACCATGTCACCTTACCTGCCCATCACGCCGCAACAGATCGCCGATGAGGCCGTGGCGGCCGGCGAGGCCGGCGCGGCCGTCGTTCATGTCCACGGGCGAAACCCCGAGACGGGGCAGCCCTCGTCGGATCTGGAGATCATGCGGGAGATCGTCCGCAAGGTGAAGGCCCGCTGCAATGCGGTGATCTGCATTACGACAGGCGGCGGCCTCGGCATGACGGTGGAGCAGCGCGTGGCCCCCATAACCCTCTACCGGCCGGAGATGGCTTCGCTGAACGGCGGCTCCATGAACTTCGCCCTCTTCCAGGCGCTGGACAAATTCAAGGAATTCAAGCACGATTGGGAACCCCAGTACCTCGCCATGACGGAGGATTTGATCTTTCCGAACACTTTCAAGTCCATGCGCGAGTTCAGCCGCATCTTCACCCTCAACGAGACAAAACCCGAGTTCGAGATCTACGACGCCGGCATGGTGAACAACCTGGCCGTCATGATCGGCCGCGGCCACATCAAACAGCCCGTCTACCTGCAGTTCGTCATGGGGGTCCTCGGCGGGATCACGCCGAGCCCTGAAAACCTCATGTTCCTCCTCGATTACGCAAGGAAGCTTATCGGCGAGTTCGAGTTTTCCGTCTGTGTCGCAGGAAGGGCCCAGTTTGCCCTCTGCACCCAGTCGGTCCTGCTGGGCGGCCACTGCCGCGTGGGCCTCGAGGACAATCTCTACCTGGAAAAAGGGCAGCTCGCGAAGAGCAACGCCGAGCAGGTGGCCAAGATGGCCCGGATCATCCGCGAGCTGGGCAGCGAGCCAGCTACCCCCGACGAGGCAAGGCAGATCCTGGGGCTGAAGGGTCTGAACCGGGTGAACTTCTAGCCACCCGACATCCCTCGCTTTTCCACGAAAATCAATTTTCCGGCAAAAAAATCTTGACAGGACACCGGGCTCATGCTTAAAAGGTTTCCTGTTAGGATACATTTTGTTTCATCATGTTTGCGTATTAATTCAGCCAGTTACACAAACATTCCCATAAGTTATACCGGGAAAGTAAACCGACATGAAACAAGAGCAGGCGATCGTCGAGGCCGAAATCGGCAAGCGGATCAAGGCCTTCCGGACGCAGAAACGGATCACTCTCGAGCAGCTGGCCAAGCAGGCGGGCTTCACGAAGGGTTACCTGTCGAAAGTCGAAAAATCGAAAAAGTCCCCCCCCGTCTCCACGCTCGGGATCATCGCCCGGGTCCTCGGCGTCACCATCTCGGCCCTCCTGGGCGAAGAAGCGCCCCGCACATCCCTGTGCCTTGTGCGGAAGGATGAACGTCCCCTCATCTCCAGGGACGGCACCGCCTTCGGGTATTCCTACGAGGCCATGGCCTATAAATACCCGAACAAGATCATGGAACCTTTCATCCTCACCCTCCCCGTCAAACCGAAGAAACGGACCCTCTACCAGCACGAGGGGGAGGAAATCCTCTTTGTCATCCAGGGAACGATGAAATTCCTGCACAGCAACGAGGAGTATGTCGTTAACGAGGGGGATTGCATCTACTTCGATTCGGGTCTCCCCCATTTCGGGGAGTCCATCGGCCCCGCGGAGGTCAAGTGCTTCATGGTCATCTACAACCCCACCAACGGCAAGGAAAGGAAGGCATAGGCATGGAGCTCAAGGACATCGGTCGCATCGGCGTGATCGGGGCCGGCCTCATGGGGCACGGCATCGCACAGGTCTTCGCCTCGGCGGGCTACGAGGTGAACCTCTATGACGCGGACAAGTCCACTCTAGAGGCTGCGAAGGGAAAGATCGAAGCGAACTTCAAGCCGTTTATCGCCCTCGGCCTGGCCAAACCGGAAGACGTCGCAGGCTGCCTAGGCCGGGTTACCCCCTGCCCATCGCTTGAGGCCCTTTGCAAGGGCCCCCAGTACATCATCGAGGCCATCCTGGAAGATCTCGAATTGAAGAGAAAGGTATTCGCCGAGGTCGAGCGCCACGCGGCCCCCGATGCCATTTTCTCGAGCAACACCTCGGCCATCAGCATCACCGAGATCGGGGCGGCCCTGAAAAACAAGGGGCGCTTCCTGGGAACCCACTTCTGGAACCCGCCCCAGGTGTTGCCCTGCGTGGAGGTGATCCGCGGCGATGGGACCGCCGAAGGCGCCTTCGAGACGGTCTACGCCCTCATGGAGAAGGTGGGCAAGGTGCCCGTCCGCGTCCTCAAGGACGTGCCGGGTTTTCTGGGCAACCGCCTCCAGCACGCCATGTGGCGGGAGGCCATATCGCTTTGCGACAAGAAGGTCGCCAGCGCCGAGGACATCGACAAGGTCGTCAAGTACGGCTTCGGGGCCCGGATGCCCTTCATCGGTCCCATGGAGACGGCGGACCTGGCCGGTCTCGTCCTGACACGGGACATCCACAAATACCTCTTCCCCTACCTCGATTCGGCCACCAAGCCGTCACCGGTCCTGGAGAACCTGGTTTCCGAGGGGGCAACCGGCGTCAAGGCCGGACGGGGATTCTACGAGTGGACACCCGATAAAGTCCAGCAGATCATCCGGCAGCGTGACACGGTCCTGCTGCGCATTCTTTACGAAATCATCGGAGGGGTGAAACACGGCTGACGGGACAGGGTTCCCTGCCGTAAAGGCGTAGAGTGGCGGTTTCACCGGATCAATGTCGAGGTAACTCTCATGAGCGATTTCCCTGTTTTCTTTCTCCATGGGCTGGCCTACGCGGGTCTGCTGTTCCTTGTCTCGGCGGGTCTGACCCTGGTCTTCGGGATGATGAATGTCCTGAACTTCGCCCACGCGGCCATGTACATGCTGGGCGCATATTTTTCCTATACCATGCTGCAGGCGACGGACCAGTTCTGGCTGTCGCTGATGGTCTGCCCCCTTCTGCTGTTTGCCCTCGGCGCCCTCATCGAGCGGTTCCTGCTGCGACGCGTCCACGCCCACGGGCACTTGCACGAACTGCTGCTCACCTTCGGCCTTGCGTATATTATTACGGAAGTGGTGAAGTGGGGTTGGGGCAACTACCCCCTGGCCGTGAACATCAGGGGTTTCCTGGGCGACACGGTCGAGATCATCGGCATCACCTACCCCGTCTATCGGATCTTCATCTTCGTCTGCGCCATCCTCGTGGGGATCGTGATGGCGCTCATCCTCTACAAGACCCGTCTCGGGATCATCCTGCGGGCGGCCGTCAACGACGGCGAGATGGTAAACGCACTGGGCGTCAACGTCCCCCGGGTCTTCACCGGCGTCTTTGCCTTCGGCGCGGCACTCTCCGGCTTTGCCGGCGTCATCGCGGGGCCGCTGCTCTCGACCTACCCGGGCATGGCCCACGAGATCCTCATCGACGCCTTCGTTGTGATCGTCGTCGGCGGCTTCGGGAGCCTCGGGGGCGCCGTGATCGCCTCGCTGCTCATCGGCGAGCTGCAGTCCTTCGGGGTGCTGCTCTTCCCGAAGCTCTCCCTGGCCCTGGTCTACCTGCTCATGGCCGCCGTCCTGATCATCAAGCCCTCCGGACTCTTTGGTGAAAAACAATGATGACCCAGAAAAACGCACCCTATCTCTTCATCGCAGTCCTCTTCGCCCTCGGGGCCGTGATGCCGATGCTGATCAAGCAGTACCACCTGAACATGCTGACGGAGATCATCGTGTTTGCCCTCTTTGCCGTCAGCTACAACCTCCTGCTCGGCTATGCGGGCCTGCTCTCCTTCGGGCACGCCATGTTTTTCGGCACCGGGGCCTTCACCGTCGCCGTGGCCCTGATTCACATCCCCGGGCTCTCCATGTGGAGCGCCATCGCGATGGCACTCGCCATGACGACGGCCGTCGGCTTCATCGCGGGGGGGCTGCTGCTGCGGCATAAGGGCTCCTACTTCGCGCTGCTCACCCTGGCCTTCAACGCGCTTTTCTATGCCGTGGCCACGAAGTGGCACACCGTCACGGGCGGCGATGACGGCCTGAGTGTCACGCGGCCCGACCTTGGCCTGGGGTTCACCACGATCAGCATGACGGGAATCGAGAGCTTTTACTACTTCACCCTCGTCATCGTCGGGGCGGCCATCGTGTTCTGCTGGTACTTCACGAAGACGGCCATGGGGCAGACGGTGCTGATGATGCGCGAAAACGAGGAGCGGATGAAGTTTCTCGGGTACAACACCAACATCAGCCGCCTGATCCTCTTCACCTTCACGGGGGCCGTGGCGGGGCTCGCGGGGGCGTTCTACACGCTGCACTTTCAGTTCTGCTCCCAATCGGCCATCAGCGTCGACATGACGACGACGGTGCTGCTTATGACCTTCGTGGGCGGGACGGGGACCTTCTGGGGACCTATGCTGGGGGTCCTGGTCTACGTCATCCTCCAGAACTACCTGAGCGACATCACGGATCGCTGGCCCCTGTTCATGGGTCTGATCTTCGTCTTCATGGTCCTCTTCATCCCCGGCGGGCTCACGCAGATCATCCAATCCATAAAAACCCTGTTTGCGGGAAGGCGCGGCACGGGAAAACCCATTGCAGTCAAGGAAGTTTCGACATGAGCGAATACCTGCACATCAAGGACATCCACAAGGACTTCTCGGGTCTCAAGGTCCTCACCGGTGTCGATTTCACGGTGAGACAAAAGGAGCGTCACGCCGTCATCGGCCCCAACGGGGCGGGCAAGACGACGCTCTTCAACATCATCAGCGGGAAGTTCAAGGCCAGTTCAGGCGCGATCCTGTTCAAGGGCCGGGACATCTCCGGCAAACCCGCCCATGCCCTCAACCGCTCCGGGCTGTCGCGATCGTTCCAGATCACCAACGTGTTCCAGGAGCTTTCCGCCTTCGAAAACATCCGCTCCGGCGTGCGCTCCCGTTACGGGATGCGGTATCACTTCTTCCGCAGGCCCGATCACAATCGGGAAATCAACGAACGCACGCAAGCCCTCGTCGAGGAGGTCGGGCTGAAGGATGTCCTGCACATGCCCGTCAGCGGCCTGTCTTATGGCCAGCAGCGGGCCCTGGAGATCGGCATCACCCTGTCGACAGAGCCCGAATTGATCCTGCTGGACGAGCCCACGGCGGGAATGACGCGCGAGGAGACGGGCCAGGCCATCCGGATGATCGACCGGGTTACGGCGGGCCGAACGCTGATCATCATCGAACACGACATGGACGTGGTGTTCTCGCTTGCCGACACGATTTCGGTCCTTCACTACGGCACAATCCTCGTCTCGGGCAAACCCGACGAGATCCGCAATGACCAGCGGGTGAAGGACGCCTACCTGGGGGACGGATAACCATGCTGGAAGTAAAAGACATCCACAGCTATTACGGAAAAAGTCACATCCTGCAGGGCGTCTCCATGACCCTGAACGAGGGGGAGCTCGTCTGCCTGCTCGGCCGCAACGGCGTCGGAAAGTCCACCACGCTCAAGAGCATCATGGGCCTCGTGCGGCCCAGCGAGGGGAGCATCCGCTTCCACGGGCAGGAGCTGATCGGAAAGCCGCCCTACGAGGTCGCCCGTCTCGGTGTGGGCTACGTCCCCGAAGACCGGCGGATCTTCCGGAGCCTCTCCGTCCACGAAAATCTCCTCATGGGCGTAAAGGGCTCGAAGGACGCCGCCAAAAACGGCGGCTGGACCGTCGAGAGGGTCTACGAGAATTTCCCCGGCCTGAAGGACCGGCGCGACAACAAGGGGGGCCATCTCTCCGGCGGGGAGCAGCAGATGCTCACCGTGGCGAGAACCCTGATGGGAAACCCCAAGCTCATCCTGATCGACGAGCCCACGGAGGGCCTTGCGCCGCTCATCGTGAAGAACGTGCTGGAGATGCTGGCCGCCGTGCGCAACTCGGGCGTGACGGTGCTCATGGTGGAGCAGAATTTCAAGGCCTCCATCAAGGTGGCTGACCGTTTCTACATCATGGGCAAGGGGCAGATGGTCTTCGAGGGCGGCACGGAGGCCCTGCTGGCAGCGGAAGATGTCAGGAAGAACTATCTGGAAGTGTAGGATACAGGGACCAGGGACGGGGGTGCAGGGACCAGGCAAGGATACGTAGCGCTGGGAGGATATGCCTCGGGTCACACACCGGCGTCCGATGGATAGAAGAAGAACAGCTAAAGACCTTTGGGTCAAAGAACAAGGAGGAAAGGATTTATGAAAAAGATGTTAGGACTGGCGGTATTGTCCGTCCTGCTCGCGCTGGCGGTACCAGCAGCGGCGCAGGACACCATCAAGATCGGCGCAACAGAGCCCCTCTCCGGAACGTTCAAAGACATCGGGGAGCGTTATCTCGAGGGTGTGCAGTATGCGGCGAAGGTCATCAACGAGAGCGGCGGCCTGCTGGGCAAGAGGGTGGAAGTCGTCCCCATCGACTCGGAACTCAAGCCTGACGTGGCTACGCGCAAGGCCCAGAACCTGATACTGAAGGACGGCGTGAAGTTCTTCTGCGGCGGCACGGGCAGTTCCGTCGGGGCGGCCATGGCCCAGCTTGCGGAAAAGCAGAACGTGATCATGTTCACCTACGGCATGGACGCCTCCAGCATGACCGGCGAGAAGTGCAATAAGAACTTCTTCAGGCCCGGCGGGAGCACCGACGGACGCTCCTTTGCGCTGGCGCAGATGATCGCCAAGAAAGGCTACAAGAGTGTCGGCATCATCGCGCAGGATTATTCATTCGGACAGGAGGCCGTGGCGGCCTTCAAGAAGAAGCTGGCCCAGATCAGCCCCTCGACGAAGATCGTGGCCGAGCTTTACCACCCCGCCGCCACGAAGGACTTCGCCCCCTACGCGAGCCAGCTGATCGCCGCCAAGCCCGATGTCATCTTCACGCCCAACTGGGGCAACGACCTGACGCTTCTGCTGAAGCAGGGACGGCCCATGGGCATGAAGCAGAAGGTGTACTCCTACTACATCAACGACGAGGTCATGATCAAATCGCTCGGCGACGACAAGCTCATCGTCGGCGACATGGGGGCCGAGGTCTACGTGCTCTCCATTCCCAACAAGAAGAACCAGGAATTCGTCCAGAAGTTCTACAAGGACAAGGGCTACTACCCGACGTGGCTGCGAGGCAAGGCCTACATGGCCACCATGATGTGGGCCGAGGCGGTGAAGAAGGCCGGCACGACCGATATTCCTGCCGTGATCAAGGCCTGGGAAGGACTCTCCTATGACGGCATCGCCGGGACCTGGACCATGAGGGCCTGCGATCACCAGGCGCAGACGCCCTACTGGGCCGTCGAGATCGTGAAGAACAACAAGTTCTTCAAGGAGCACGCCTTCGAAGGCCCCGCCACGATGATCCCCGCAAAGGACGTCGAGGTGCCCTGCGAACAGACCGGCTGCAAGATGAAGTAGCGGTTTCCCGTTTCCGCCGGGGCAGGGGCGCGAGGATATCCCTGCCCCGGCTAAAATACATTTGATCACGTTTAAGGAATCTCCATGGCAACCATGATCACCGGCGGGGCCGGGTTTATCGGATCCTGCCTCGCAAAGCTCCTCATCGATGAGGGCGAGAAACCCGTCCTCTTTGACATCGCGCCTGTTCAGGGCCCGCTCACCGAGCTGGACGGGCGCTTTATCTTCGAGCGGGGAAGCATTGCACACCTTCCCGTCGTGATGGACTGCGTCGAGCGGCACGCCATCGACCGGATCTTCCACCTGGGCGGGATGCTCTCCCTGCCTTCGGAGAACGACCCCTGGGGCGCCTTCGACGCCAACGTCGTCGGGACCCGGAACATCCTCGAGGCTGCCCGCATCAAGAAGATGAGACAGGTCATCTACGGAAGCACGATCGCCACCTACAGCAAGGACATCCCGGGCGAGACGATCGACGATCGCACCATCCAGCGGCCCTCGAGCTTCTACGGCATCACGAAAACCTTCGGCGAGCTCACGGGCCGATGGTATCAACGGCGCTTCGGTCTCGATTTCCGGGGCGTGCGCCTGCCCTCCATCGTGGGGCCGGGGGCAAAAACGGCACACATGTCCATCTACAATGCCTGGGCGATCGAGTACGCCATCAAGGGGCTGCCCTACACCCTCAACTGCGACCCCGAGACGCGATGCCCCGCCCTCTACTATAAGGACGCTGCCATGGCCCTCAAGGGACTCGCCTCGGCCGACCCGTCCCGGATCCGGACGCGGGTTTACAATATTGCCGGGATCACGCCGCCCTTTTCGGCAAGCGAGCTGGTAAAAGTCATCGGCAAACGGATCCCTGAAGCGCAGCTCTCCTTCAATCCCGACCCCGTCGTCGTAGAGCTTCTCAGGGAATTGGGGGCCTTGCAGATCAGCGATGAATGGGCCCGACAGGAGTGGGGCTGGCAGCTTGCCTATCCCCTCGAAGCGATGGTCGACGATTTCATCGGCGAGTTCGAAAAGCACAAATCGTATTTTCTCTGATGCCGCCAAGCGGCATTCCGTGTCGAGACAAAGGAACGAATAAAGGACTGAAATAAAAATAACAGGGGAATGCAACGACCATGAGCAAGAGGATCATTACCGCCGCACTGACCGGCGCCATTCACACCCCGAGCATGTCACCCTACCTGCCGGTAACGCCGAAGCAGCTCATCGAGGAGGCCGTCCGCTCCTACGAGGCGGGCGCCGCCGTCGTCCACATCCACGTCCGTGACCCCGAGACGGGGATGCCGAACGCCGACCAGAACATCTACCGGGAGATCGCCGAGGCCGTGAGGAAGCGCTGCAACGTCGTCATTTGCTTCACCACCGGGGGAAAGCTCGGGGAGCCCGTCGAGAACCGCGTCCGTGTCGCCTCCAATCTCCAGCCCGAGCTGACGTCGCTCAATGCGGGATCGCTCAATTTCGCCCTCTTCCACATCAAGGACCAGGTCAAGGAGTTCAAGTACGACTGGGAGGAGGCCTACCTCGATTTGACGGAGGACTTCATCTTCCCCAACACCTTCAAGACCATGCGGCAGTACCTGGAGATCATTTACGCCAACGGGGCAAAGCCGGAGTTCGAGATCTACGACGTGGGGATGATCAACAACCTGGCATTCCTGCTCCAGAAGGGACTCGCAAAAAAGCCCGTCTATCTTCAGTTCGTCATGGGGATTCTCGGCGGGATTCCCGCCACCCTCGAGCACTTGGTCTACCTGGTGGAGACGGCCCGCAAGCAGATCGGCGACTTCCAGTTCTCCGTCTGTGCCGCCGGGCGCACCCAGATTCCCATGTGCACGGGTTCGCTTCTGATGGGGGGACATGCCCGGGTGGGACTCGAGGACAGCCTCTACATCGAGAAGGGCGTTCTGGCCAAGAGCAGCGCCGAGCAGGTGGCCAAGATCATCCGCATCGCCCGCGAACTGGGCAGCGAGCCAGCTACCCCCGACGAGGCAAGGCAGATCCTGGGGCTGAAGGGTCTGAACCGGGTGAACTTCTGATCGTCCCGCGCGGACGCGCGTAAGTCCTTCAGAGATTGGGTGAATTCGCGTTTCCTGTTTCATCTGTTGCATTTTTATGATATAGGGCTGTTGGGTTTGGAGGGGAGCCCAAACTATCCAGAAAGGAGAAAGTGCCATGCCCGATGATCCCGATATCCGATTGATGGACACGGAAGCGGAAGAGGTCTATTCACCGGACCGAAAGCGGACGGGGACGGACAAGAAGAAATTAGGCATTTTCGCCGCCGTTGGAGTCGTGGTGCTTGCCGTCATCGGGGGCATCTACATGATGCTGGGTGGCGGCGGGGTCTCCAAGGATGAGGTCCGTCTCATCCAGACGAAGATCGGCTCGCTGGAGCAGAAGATCACGGCCCTGGAAAAACAGCAGGCGGCACTGCAGGCAAGGCTCCCCGCTGAGGGCGCCGAAGCAGCCCTGACAGGGAAGGTCGACACGCTCGCACAGCGCGTCGAGGCCCTGGAGAAAAAGCCCGTCGCCGTGGTCGCGGAAAAGCCGAAGGCCGCCCAGAAGGAAAAAGCCGCGGCATCCTCGGGAGCACCCTCGGGCAAGAAGATCCACACGGTCCAGAAGGGCGAGACAATCTACGGGATCAGCAAAAAATTCGGGATGAAGCCGGACGATCTGCGCAAGCTCAACAATCTCGGCGCGGAGGACACGGTGAAGCCCGGCCAGAAACTCGTCGTCTCCAAGTAGACGCAAGTCATCGCCTCAATGAACAAAGCCCGGCCGCTATCGGCCGGGCTTTTCTTTTCAGGATACCCCTTCCGTAGAGGCACTCCTTCCTGACCTTCTCTCACTTCGTGTCGTCGAAATCAATATCCCGGTGCGTCCCGTCACAAAAAGGCCGATTGCTCGACTCTCCGCAGCGGCATAATGTGCAGTGCTCCTTCGATTCGGGCACGCACCCCAGGTCGTCGAGGATGGCGATGAACCCCGTCAGCTCCAAGGGTCCCTTCTTCGCCGCGCGGATACAGGGCCCACGGTCAAGGTCTTGGTAACGACGGCTCCCGATGGAGTAGCTGAGCGCCCCCGAGGGGCATTTCTCGATCGTCTCGATGATTGCCTTAACCGACGCCCCGTCGGGGTTGACCCAGGGGCGCATCTCCGTGTTGAAGACCGAGGGCAGGTTGCGAACGCAGGCCCCGTCGTGTCCGCAGACGCCCCGGTTGTCGTGGATCACGATGTCGCGTCCGGTGTAGCTCTTGACATGATCGGGGACACGGTCCGCCTTCTTGACGCCCGCAAACCCGATCTTGGCGTGGGTCCCGTCACAGTAGGGTTTTGTTTCGGATTTCCCGCATCGGCAAAGCGAGGTCACCTGTTCCAGGGGCAGCTTCTTGCCCTTTGCATCCTTGAAATTCTCCAGGCCCACCACCATGTAGGGGCTGTATCTGGTGAAGACGACGAAGGGCTTCTCTTTTCCGATCTGCTTCTTTTTTGCCATAGATTCCTCCCTGAAAGTTGAAGGATGTCACTTCACCGAGCCCGGGGCCGCTTTCCCCCCTTCCAGCATCTGCAAGACCTTGTTCACCGGGACGGCAAAGCCGATGTTCTGCGCTCCCAGCACCACGGCGAGATTGATGCCCACCAGTTCGCCGTCCATGTTCAGAAGCGCCCCGCCGCTGTTCCCGGGGTTGATGGAGGCGTCCGTCTGCAACAGCCCCGAGCAGGCATAATCGCACTCCTGATTCTTGAAGACCCGGTCGATGCCGCTGATGACCCCCGTGGTGACGGAATTCTCGAGCCCCAGGGGATTGCCGATGGCGACGACGGTCTCGCCAATCATCAGGGTCTTCACGTCGGCAAACCGGACGGCCCTGAGATTGCGAGTCGGCTCAATCCGGATCAGGGCAAGGTCATCGAGGGTGTTGACCTTGACGACCTTCGCCTCCGCCACGGTGCCGTCGCGAAGCACGGCGTATATGGTCGTCGCCCGGTGCACCACATGGGCATTGGTAACGATGAGGCCGGCCTTGTCGACGATGACGCCGGAGCCCAGGCTCTTGAGCTTCACCGTCCCTTCGGAGTAGTCCTCGCCGAAGTACTGTTTGAAGAAGCGGTCGAGCCGCTCACCGTACTGGCCCCAGGCGGGGTGCTCCTTGAGATCGACGAGGCTCTCCGTGCGGATGTTCACGACGGAGGCGGCGTTGTCCCGGACGACTTGGACGACGGGCGTTTCACGGGGGCTTTTCACGGGCGCGGCACAACCGGCCGTGGCGAGAAGAAGGCATGCGAGCATGCCCCGAACGAAAACGCTTTTCCGGTTCATGGCCTGTCATGCCCCCTTGCAGAGATTTGTCGCAACTATAAGCCATTTCACGGGTGAACTCAAGCTCGAGTCCCAAAGCGGCGCAGAAGTGAGAAGACACGGATAAAAAGTTCTTGACCTTATGCCCCGGCTCCTCTATAAAGCACTTGCTTCTGAAGGGGAGTAGCTAGAGAGGCAAGGTCAACATGCTGGCGGAGACGCCTGGCCTTGCCGTTGGTGAGAGCCAATTAGCGAGACCTTCGGTGTGACAAACTGTCATACCGGGTCTCGTTTTTTTTTGCCCGCGAAAGGAAAACGACATGACTGCTTTTCTCGCCTCCCTCGGCTTCGTGGTACTCGCCGAAATGGGGGACAAGACCCAGCTGCTGGCCATGGCCTTCGCCACGCGTTACAAGGCCTCAACGGTCATGTGGGGTGTTTTTGCCGCCACCGTGCTCAATCACTTCCTGGCGGTGCTTGCAGGCAATTACCTGACAAACCTCGTGCCCCTCCACTATGTCCAGATCGCCGCGGCGGCATCGTTTATCCTCTTCGGGCTCTGGACGATCCGGGGCGACGAGCTCGCGGGGGAGGACAAGCGGTTTCACTTCAGTCCCTTCTGGACCGTCGCCATCGCCTTTTTCATCGCCGAGATGGGCGACAAGACACAGCTTGCCACGGTGGCCCTGGCCGCGAAATACCAGTCGGTGCTGCCCGTGCTGGTGGGCACCACGGCCGGGATGCTCATCGCCGATGCCATCGGGATCGGCATCGGCATCGTGATGGGGAAAAAGATCCCCGAGAGGGCCGTCAAGTGGATTGCAGCGCTTATCTTCATCGGCTTCGGGCTCTGGGGCCTCTACGAGTACCTGCCGGAAGATATTCTCAACGTGCCGGTTGCCGTTTCAGGGATCGCAGCAATCGCACTGGCCGTGTACTGGCTCGGCAGGGACGACATCCGGAGGCTGACCGGGCAGACGCAGGCCCCGCGCTGAAGAAATCCCAGCGAAAAAGAAAAGGCCCCCTGCCCCTGGCGGTGTGCCTCCCTGCGCGGCAATCGTTTTCAATGTACGGTATTTCGACGCGACAAATCAGGTTTTCCCCGATTGGCGGATGCACACCCCTCTTGTTACTGTGCGATCAGCGCAAAAGACCACGTGAACAAGAGGCGAAAATGAATCTGCTGGAAAACGAGGGCATCTATTTACGGCTGGTAGCCAATCGCGGGACGGAGAAGAAGATCTTGCGGGGAAGCGAGGACTTCTACGAGGAATCTCACTTCAACGAAATGCTCAACCTCGAGAAGAAGCGTTCTCAGCGTTCGATGCGGCCCTTGATGCTGATGCGGCTTGACATCTCCGGCCTGATGGAGACCAGCCCGGCTGATGCGCGATGCAAACTGGAGCAAGCCCTTGCATCCGGCATTCGTGAGACGGATGTCCGCGGATGGTACAAGCGGAAAGCCGTAGTGGGCATCGTCTTCACGGAGCTCCAATCGGCCGCTCCCCAGGTGCGGGACATCCTCATCAGGAGGGTGATGGCCAGGCTGGTCGCTCAGATCGATCCCGACGTATTGTTCAAAATCAAGGTGACCTTCCACATGTTCCCCGAGGACGAGGCAAATGGCCATTCCTTCGGTCACTTCGATCTGGACTGCCACAAGGATCTCGCGAAGAAAACCGCCAAACTCGATTTATCGTCACGGGTCAGGATCCTCAAGGATGTCGTGGCGAACTTCTTGATGACGTAACGAAACTCTTTTCAACCGATTGTTTATCCGCATCCAGGGCTTCTCATAACCACCCCCTCCTCTTCCACCCCATCCGGCCCTCCCCCTCTTACCGGATGGGGTGGACTTCATTCATGACCATGCCACGTTTTGTGGAATCAAGCCGAAGTAATGAAACGGGACGGGTTGAAGGCGGGAGACGATATCGGACTGCTGAATCGCGACGGGATCAGGACAAGCTATGTGGAGCGAGGGGTTCCTGGAGAATGCCTTGACAGCCTTCAAGCAGAATCAGCGCAGGGAACCCATCGGCCGGATAACCCGACAGGACGAGCACCTTATACTATAACACGACGGATGGCCTCCGCCAGTTCAGCGAAGTCGGAGCCCTTGAGGACGTATCCGGTGGCGCCGGCCGCCAGGACACTCTGCACCAGCGGAGCGCTGGAATACATGGACAGCATGATCACCTTGACCTTCGGGCTGTCTTTGATCACATGCCGCATCGCTTCGATTCCGTTCATCCCCGGCATGCTGATATCCATGACCACCACGTCGGGGGCAAGATTGCGGGCCATTTCGATGGCCTCCTTGCCGTCGACGGCCTCGCCCACGACCTCCATGCCCGGTTCTGCATTGATCAGCCCCCGAAGGCCGTCCCGGAACATCTTGTGATCGTCAACGATCATGACCCTGGTATTCATGCACTCACTTCCAGAGGGTTTTAGAACCCTTCCGCCCGGCCTGGCTGCCATTTCATTCATGGTATTCTGATTATCGCATCATGAGGCAGAAAGATATCAGGGAATCCCTTAATTTGAGTAAGAATTTTGCGTCGATCCCCTCATCCATCCTGAAACCGGATCGACACCCGGATGATTTCATTATACTCTCATGCTCAAGACATCTTAAAATAGGACAGGTTCTGCGGGCGCGATAACCGACGGAAAACAGAAGAAAGCGGCGGGAGGTCCAGACGAATCCGATCGTCTAAGGGATTCCCTGAGAAGGCTATCAGCGAATAACTTATTCCCCTGCTCAGCAAAATATAATAAGAAACGTTGAAGAATCTGCCGCGGCAGAGGATGTAGTGCCCTCATGGATATCTTTATCCTTTGAACCCTTGCAGGAATCCTCGAGCCGGGCAGGAAGGACTTACGTCATGCAATGAGTCATGGGGAATATAACATGAGCGGATCCTGAACCGCATCATGAACAGCCCGTTTCAGGGAGTGATGGTCTTATGCAACATCCAGCAGAAAGATCCAAAAAGAAAGGGTTCTTGTCCGACCTGTGCAACAGGCCCGAATCCCTGCCTTTGCTTCTGTTCATCCTGTTCTTCGCCATTCTCTACGGGGCAGGTCCCGACCTGCGGTCCGCAAAATTTATTTTTGACCCCCCCTGGCTGCTCATTGTTCTGAATACCCTTTTCGTTATGGGCCTGTGCCTTCTGATCGCCGGGCTGTGTTTCAGGAGTTTTCTGCGCGGAGGGTTTTTGAACGTCCTGCTGCTGGGCTGCGGCGTGCTCGCCTTCGGATTGACCTCCTTTGCAGCCGCATGGCTGATCCGCCCCCCCCATGGCCTGAACGAAGCAGTGACGATCCGCAATATCGGCGTTCTCTGCGCGGCCGCATTTTTCCTCCTGAGTTCCCTGTTCACCGCATTTGGAATCTCGCTGGAGATCGAACATCGCAGGGGCCTGACCGCGGTGATGGCCTACACCGCCATACTCGGTCTTGGGGTCATTCTGACGGCGGAGGCCTTGCTTGAGCTCATCCCGCCTTTCTTTATCGCCGGTGAAGGCCCCACGGTCATCCGCCAGGTCATCCTCGCTATTTCCGTCACACTCTTTACCCTGTCCGCCATCCTGATGATGATGGTTTACTCGGAGAGGAAATCCGGTTTTCTCCTTTACTCCATCAACGCGCTGCTGCTGCTCGGTGCTGGTGTTGTCGGCGTTGCCCTGGGGACCCCCGGCAGCCCACTGAGCTGGCTGGGAAGAGCGGCACAGTACATGGGCAATGTATATCTGGTGGTCGCCTCGATGCAGGCCTTGCGTGAGGCCAGAAACAAAGGAACGACGATCGAAAAAGCACTGGCCGATTTCTTCAGAAAGTCCGAGACACACTACAGGGCCCTCATCGATATGGCTGCCGATGCCGTCATCGCCATCGACCGCGAGGGAAAGATCATCCTGATGAATCCGACCGCGGAGGAAACATTCGGGTACGGCCGGGATGAGGCCGCTGGCCAAAGCCTGGCAGAGCAGATTGTTCCCGGACAGTCCCGGGAGCTCTTTCACGCATGCCTGTACGGTGATCCCTGCAGGAACATTGGGATGGATATGAAGAGAAAGGACGGTTCAATCTTTCCCGCCGAGTTGTCCTTCTCTCCGGAGTTGAAATCCGATGGAGGCTCCGAGAGAACGATCATCATCCGCGACGTCACGGAGCGCAAGAAAGCCGAGGAAGCCGTACGCAGCGCGGCCCTCTTCCCGACCCAGAATCCCGAGCCGGTTCTGCGGATTCACCGCGACGGGACCCTGCTCTACTCGAATCCCGCTGCAGAGCCGGTCTTGAAAGTGTGGCGGGCCGCAAGCGTGACGGAATTTCCGGCGCAGGTTCGACAGACCGTCGAGGCCGCATTGCACGAAGGCGAACCGCGGGAGTTCGAGATCCGAATTGCCGGGCGGTCTTTCTCATTCGTCGCGGCGCCCATCGTGGAGGGCCAGTATGCAAATCTCTACGGTTGGGACGTGACCGAAAGCAAGCGAGCGGGGGCGGCGCTGCAGGAAAGCGAGGAGCGCTACCGGAGACTCTTCGAGAGCATGAACGAGGGGTTCGCTCTTCATGAACTGCTCTACGACGAAAGTGGCGAGCCCTGCGACTACCGCTTCCTGGACATCAACCCGGCCTTTGAACGGCAGACCGGGCTGAAGCGGCAGGACGTGATCGGCAGAACCGTGAGAGAGGTGCTGCCCGATATCGAATCGCTCTGGATCACGCGGTACGGCGAGGTCGCTCTCTCCGGCACACCTGCCCACTTCGAAAGCCACTCCTCCGCTCTCGGCAGGAGCTACGAGATCTTTGCCTACCGGCCCGCGCCGGGACAGTTCGCGACGATCTTCCTTGACGTCACCGCGCGCAGGCAGGCCGAAGATTCTCTTCGGGCTTCCTATGACTTGCTCAAGATCGCACAGCGAGCCGCAAATGCCGGGATCTGGAGTTGGGAAATATCGCCGGGGAAACTCACTTGGTCCGAAGAGTTCTACACCTTGTTCGGCCTGGACCCCAAGGCAACGGCATCATTCGACACCTGGCTGGGTGTCCTGCACCCGGATGACAGTCAGCCGGCCATGGAGAGAATCAATCGCTCGGTCCGGGAAGGGACGCTACTAGAAAACGAGTATCGCATCATCCGCCCCGATGGACGGCAGCGCTGGATTCGCGCCTGGGGCAGGACCTTCTACGATGAGAACGCCCAGCCGCTTAGCATGTCTGGCATCTGCATCGACGCAACCGAGAGCAAGCGAGCCGAGGAGGCCCTGCGGGCAAGCGAGCTGAGGATGAAAGCCGTGGCGGATCATCTTCCCGTCGGAGTGTGGTTCGCAGACGAAACGGGCAGAATCATTTACGGAAACGAGGCCGGCCGGCGGATCTGGGCCGGTGCGCACTACGTAGCCCCAGAGGAGTTCCACGTTTACAGGGCCTGGTGGGCAGACACGGGCAAGCCCCTCGGCCACGAGGACTGGGCCGTATCCCGTGCCTTGCGAAAAGGGGAGACAAGCCTCCAAGAGGTCCTCGAGATCGAATGCTTCGACGGGACGAGAAAGATCATTCTCAACTCGGCCGTTCCCTTGAAGTCAGCGGATAACAGCCTCCTGGGCGTTGTCGTCCTCAACGAGGACATCACCGAGCGCATCGCGGCCGAGCAGGCCATGCGCCGGAGTGAAGCGAGGTATCGCTCGTACATTGAAGTCACGGGCCAGATGGGTTGGACAACCAATGCCGACGGCGAGGTTGTCGATGACGTGCCCGCCTTGCGACAATATACAGGCCAGAGCTTCGACGAGATGCGGGGCTGGGGTTGGTCAAAGGCGCTTCATCCCGACGATCATGAGATCACCCTGGCCGTCTGGCGAAAAGCGGTTGAAGAAAAACAGGGCTATGAGACCGAATACCGCCTGCGCCGCCATGACGGTGTCTACCGGTATTTCCTGGCCCGCGGTGTGCCGGTCTTGCAGGATGACGGCAGCGTTCGGGAATGGGTGGGCACATGCATCGACATCACGGAACGAAACCAGGCCGAGCAGGCGCTGAAGATCAGCAAAGAGGCATTGCGGATCGCCAATGAGGAGCTGGAGCAGCGGGTCCGGGAGCGCACGACGGAACTGATCCTGCTCCTGGAGGATCTCGAGAAGAGCCGGGATGATCTGCGCAAACTGGCCTCGGAGCTTGTTTTGACGGAAGAGCGGGAGCGCAAAAAGATTTCCGTGACCCTGCACGACGAGGTCGCCCAGACTCTTGCTGCAGCCAGGATGAGGATCGACCTGCTCAGGAGCAGACCGGGAGACGATGAGTCCCGGCGCGCGCTCGACGAGGCGCAGCAGCTCCTCGTGCAGGCCATCCGGGAAACCCGGTCTTTGATGACCGACATCAGCAACCCCGTGCTCTACGACATGGGGCTGCAGGTGGCCGTAGAATCACTGACGGAGGAGGTGAAAGCCAGAAATGGCATTTCCTTCGCGAGCTCGTTCAGCGGGAGTCTCAAGGCCCTGGGCCAGGACATGGAGGTGATGATCTTCCAGGTGGTGAAGGAGCTTGTACAGAACATCGTCAAGCACAGCGGGGCCCGGAAAGCGAGCATCCACCTCGTCGAGGAAAAGGATGTCGTCCGAGTGGTCGTTGCCGATGACGGGCAGGGTTTCGATGCCGGGAACGTCGGCGCGGTCGGATTGGATGGCGGTTTCGGCCTCTTCAGCATCCGCGAGAGGGTGAAATCGTACGGAGGGAAAATCAGGATCGAATCCGAGCGGGGGAAGGGTTCTGAAGTGACCGTGATGCTGCCGAAGAAAGCCGGCGGCAGCGCCGCATCACGCAAAACCGGGAAAAGAAAATAAAAGAGCTGATAACCGGGTTCCGGCTTACCCCTCGATACTCACCAACCCCTCCCGGACGGCGTATTTCGTCAGCTCAGCGATGCCTCGCATGTTGAGCTTTTCCATCATGTTCCGGCGGTGGGTCTCGACGGTCTTTACGCTCACGTTGAGGTGCGAGGCGATTTCCTTGGCCGCCATCCCCTCGGCCAGTAGCTGGAGGACCTCGCGCTCGCGCGGCGTGAGAACGGCGCCCGATCCGTGGGACGTCCCGGGCGTCTTGTCGAGATATCCCTGGACCACCACCTCGGCAATCCTCGGACTGAGATACGTATTTCCCCCTGCCACATTCCGGATGGCCGTGGCCAATTCCTCAAAGGCGCAATCCTTGAGCAGGTAGCCGCAGGCCCCTGCCTCGAGCATGCCCAGGACGTACCGTCGGTCAGAGTGCATGGAGAGGCCTATGATCCGGACCCCGGGGGTTTCCTCCATGATCTTCCGGGTGGCGTCAATCCCGTTCATGTCCGGCATGGTCACGTCCATGATCACCACGTTGGGGTGGAGCTTCTGGGCCAGGCGGACCGTCTTGCGGCCGTTTTCTGCTTCGGCGATCACCTCCATGCCGCCCTCTTTTTCGATCAGAGTCTTGAGTCCGTCCCGGATGATCTTGTGGTCATCGGCAAGCAAAATCCGTATGGTCGACATCTCGCTTCGCTCCTGCTTCTTTTTTTCCTGCATGGATCGGTGCGGTGGTTGCGCCCCGCTCAAGGTTCCGGAAGCCGGCACCTTCATCGAGGCCCGCTATCCGGGGATTCTCGCCTCTTTCCGGCTAGGAAAGAAATTTTTTTCTGCACAGGCAGGCCCGACATGTTCATAAGGAGCGCAGCTCCCCTGCAATCGAGAAAAATTACACGCCTTTGTAATTTATACCATTGAAGGCCTGCGGGCGAAATGGGAATTAACCCGAGGAGCCTTCAGTTTAATCCTGATCCTTTCTCCTCCTTTTCCTGAGAGGCCCGTAAGGGATTTTCCCGCCACGAATCATGTTTACACAGATTGAATTATTCCGGATGATTGGTGAAAATTGTCACGCGCAAAGATAGTGAAATTCCCCATCTTCAAAACGACCGATCCCTGCCCGAGCGGCTCATCGACGGCACGGATCGAAAAAAGGAGAGGGTCATGAGAGACATGCAGGGACAGATCAATGAGTGGATCTCGCGCAACAGGCAGAACCTGATTCGCTGCCCCCACCAGCCCGGAAACCTACTGATCACAAAATGGAGTTGCCGCATGAGGAGGCTCAAGGCACAGAAGGAAGACCTGGCGAATGTGATGAGCGGCGACGTGATGGATTACGTTCACAGGCAGGGGCTGTCCATCTGCCTGAACTGCGATGCGCTGAAGAAGGCCGCAGCGTAAAACCATTGCTTCATCCAGGGCTCCTGCGCCCGCAGGGCCCTGGCGCAACCGTTCCCCTCTCCCCGGGCACATGCTGAAAAAAAAGAAGTGCCGCCAGGGTTATACAATCCCGATGGCGGCACCGGAGGAGGAGGCCAAAAAAGTTACTCATGTCTTGACCGGGGTCTCCCCGGCCGCTGCCCGGGAATCCTCACCGCAAGAGTCCCCTTTCTGAAATTCGCTTAGGCCGGGAAGTCCTTCTATCGGGCTGCAGGCGGGCTGTGCCGATCGGGCGTCTCGCAGGCCTGTCGCAGTCCTATCGAATGAGAAGGACGGGGCATTTGGCTTCGCGCATCACCCGTTCGGCCACAGTGCCGATGAGGCTTTTCAGGATACCCGTGCGGCCGTGGGAGGCGATGACGATGAGATCGGCCTTTCGTTCCTGCTGCTCCCTGAGGATCTCTTCGTAGGGGGAACCCGACTTGACATCGAAGGCAACGTCGATTTTTATCGACTGCAGGATCTTGTTCGCCTCCTCCTGCATCTTGCGGACGGCCTCCTTCTCGCTGTCGGACTGGACCTTCATCATCGTCTCGACGGGGATGCAGTAGTCGATGGCGCACTGCTGCAGCTTGTCGACGACGTGCAGGAGATAGATCTTCGCATTGTTCTGCGCCGCGATGTCCACGGCCTCCTTGATGGCCCTGTCGGAATACTCGGAAAAATCCGTGGGAACGAGAATCGTTTTCGGTGCAAACATGACAAATCTCCTTTCCTGGGATATGCTGTCTTCTCTTCATTGTAGCGCAGAGAAGCCTGTTTTCTATTGGCAAGAACCTGAGCCGTTCCCTCAAAATCCCTGATGGCGGGCTAAGGGATCGGATGAGCCGGGCGCCTCCGTGGAAAAAAGTTCCGCCCCGGCAACCGGAGTGCGGTAGAATCGGATACAGGCGCGGTCGCGCGTTACGGAACGCACCGCTGTTGCAGAACGATGCAATCACTCCATGAACAACAGAAGAGGCTGATGATGAACGAAAAGAAGATCACCGTAGAGAGAAGGGGCCACGTGCTCCTCATGGGGCTCAACCGCCCCGAAAAGATGAACGCCTTCGACGTGGAGATGTACCTGGAGCTGTCCGCGGCCTTCGGAGAGCTTGACCGGGAGCGAGAGCTTCGCTGCGGCCTGCTCTTTGCCCACGGGAAGCATTTCACGGCGGGCCTCGAGCTGCCGAAGTGGGCACCGTTTTTCAGCGAGGCGAAGTTTCCCGACCTGCCCGCAGGCGCCTGCGACCCCTTCGGTCTCGACGAGTCCAGGCGCGTCGGAAAGCCCATGGTCATGGCCGCCCAGGGGATCTGCTACACCATTGGATTGGAGCTCTTGCTCGCCATGGACATCCGCGTGGCGTCATCGGATACGCGATTCGGGCAGATCGAGGTGAGGCGGGGCATCTACCCCGTGGGGGGCGCCACGGTACGCCTGCACCAGGAGATCGGATGGGGAAACGCCATGCGCTACCTGCTCACGGCCGACGAGATCCCTGCCGCCGAGTCGCTGCGCCTCGGCCTCGTACAGGAGATGACCGAGCCGGGCCTTCAGTTCGACCGGGCCCTCGAGATCGCGGAAACGATCTCGAGGCAGGCCCCCCTGGGAGTCCAGGCCTCGCTTGCCTCGGCAAGGCGGACCCGCGCGGAGGGAGAGCGGGCGGCCATCGTCCGGCTGCTGACGGATCTGGTGCCCATCATGGCAAGCGAGGACGCCGCCGAGGGAATCCGGTCCTTCATCGAGCGCAGGGAAGGCCGCTTCAAGGGGTGCTGAGGGGCGGCCCGCTCCGAAAACCGGGATTCGGGGACGGCGAAAAACAAAGAGGGATTCCAGTGTTCCTGGAATCCCTCTTTTGATTTAATCACAACGGCTGCCCTCTTCAAGGCAGCGGGCAGTTGAATCCTCCGGGGCCTACCCGGAGAAGAAGTCCGGCGAATCGTGGGCCGTGGGCCGCAGCGCGATTAGTAACGCCGCCCGCCACCACCACCGCCGCCACTCGGCCTGCTGGGACCCCGGCCGAAGCCGCCCGGGCGGGGACGGCTGTCCCGACCGTAGCCGCCGCCTGCCGGCTGATCCTTCGGGGGCCTGGCTTCGCTCACGACGATGACCTTGCCGTGAAGCTCTCCGCCGTTGAAGGAATCGATGGCCTTGCGGGCGCCTTCCTCGGAGTCCATCTCGACGAACCCGAAGCCCTTGTTCAGGCCCGTCATCCGGTCCTTGATGAGACTCACCGACAGGACATTGCCGGACTGGGAAAAATTAAACCGCAGTTCCTCTTCCGTCACCTCGCTTGAGAGGTTTCCGACGTACAGTTTTCTATTCATGTTCGCCTCCTATTCATTGGTTTGTCTTCCTCCGAATCTTCCCGGGGCAGGCACAGGGGCCCCGACCATGGAACCACAGAGGCGGGATCAATCGGAAGAGTAAGCAAAGGCACTTCCCCGCTTCCATGGCAGGAAAGTGCCCCTGAGCATTTGTACGGCTTAGAGCGCCTTCACATTCGAAGCTTCGGGGCCTTTTTGGCCCTGCTGGACTTCGAAGCTCACGCGCTGGCCCTCTTGAAGGGTCTTGAAGCCGCTGTCCTGGATCGCGCTGAAGTGCACGAAGACGTCATTGCCCTCGTCGGTCTCGATGAAACCGAAGCCCTTGCGCTCGTTGAACCATTTGACTTTACCTTCTGACATCGCTTTTATCCTCCTTTCGCAGATTTTCACAGGCGGACAAAAAACAACGGCAGAAATAAAAAAACCACCACTTTGAAGAGCATGGCGGTCAACCTCTACACGACAAAATGTTTACATCCGGCCTAGATCACAACGGGAGCTTCCAAACAAGACTCACCGATGCAAGCCCGGTAATACTATACGGCTTTCCCCCCCGGGTCAAGGGTTATTTCCTTTCTCTTTTCCATGCTGTCCTGCAGCCGGAGTTGCGAGTCCAACCCGGATCCCGGAGAAACCAACAAGCCGCGCTGCGCCTCGCACATCATTTCACAGGGATGAACTTGTCTCCTGCGCGCAGCGTTTTCACCCCCTGGCGCGGGACTTCCGCCATGGCCATGGCCACCTTGTCCGTCACGGGCACCGAGGTCACGGTCTCGATGCCCTGGACCTCCAGGATCCCTTCCAGGAGGGTCACCTTCGTGATGGCTTTGCGGTTGTAGAACTTCACGTTGCGGGTGAACACCACCAGGTTCTTCTTGAAATCGACCTTCGGCGCCTTTTCCCCCGGCTTGAAAGACTTCCAGACATCGGCAAAGGTCGACCCGTCGCCGATGTAGCCTCCGACGGTTTTTTGCTGGCCCCGGGGAAGCTTCTTGAGCGCGGAGACCGGAAAATCGCCGTCCCATTTATTCACGATGGCTAGATTGGCCGGCAGGGCTCCCGCCGCAGCCGTCTTCGTCTCGCTCTTGCTCTTCAGCCCCACGGGCTCCTTCGCCAGTGCCGGCTGGCTTGCCATGCCGGAAAGCATCCCCAGAACCGCCAGCGCAACCACCCACCGCATCGCTGCTTTCATCATCCTCTTGCCCCCCTGAGCCGGATTTTCCGTCCGTTGATGGTAATACACGTCCCGCTCGGATTCAAGAAGGGAGTTTGCTTGATCGGCGGTGCCGTTTCCCCTATACTGCTTGGCGATGATCACTCACAGGCCCGGGAAAAACCAACAAGAAGGAGGGAGACCGCCATGATGATGACAGGTGAGCAGTACGTTGCAAGTATCAAGAAGATGCGGCCCAACATTTACAAGTGGGGTAAGCTCATCGAGGATGTGACCGCCCACCCCGCCACCCGCCTGCACGTCCAATCCGTCAAACGCTCCTACGATCTCTCCTTCGACCCCGAGAAAGCATCGGTCTATACGGGTAAATCCCCGCTGACGGGCGAGACGGTCCACCGATGGAACTCGCTCATGCAGTCGGCCGAGGACGTCATGGGAAACTCCAACATGAAGCGCGAGCAGTACCACCAGTCGGGCACCTGCCAGGGGGCCACCTGCGCCGGATGGACGGCGATGAATGTCCTCTGGGATGCCACCTGGCAGATGGACAAGGACCTGGGAACGAACTACCACGAGCGGGTGAAAAAATTCTGGAAGTACATGGAGGCGGGCGGCGTGGCCATGTCGGGGGCCATCACGGATGCCAAGGGCAACCGCTCGCAGCGCCCCTCGCAGCAGAAAAACAAGGACAGCAACGTTCACGTCAAGGAGATCCGGCCCGACGGCATCGTGATCCGCGGCTACAAGTGCCAGATTTGCGGCGTGGCGGCGGCCCACGAGATCATCGTCACGCCGGGCAGCGGCTACGGGGAGGCCGACAAGGACTTCTGTGTCGCCTGCGCAGTGCCCCGCGACGCGAAGGGGCTCACCATCGTCGAGACCCGGCGCCCCAGTGACGCCCGCGACGAGGAAGAGGGGTGGGACGCCCCGAAGGCGGGCAACATTACCCAGACCTTCCTCATCTTCGACGACGTCTTCGTCCCCACCGAACGCGTCTTCATGTGCGGAGAGTTCAAATACACCGGCAAGCTGCTCATGAACTTCACGGCCATCTACCGGGCCGCCATCGGCGCCTGTGTGGCCGGCCAGGGAGATATCATGATCGGGGCGGCCATCAACATGGCGCGGGCCAACGGCCTGAGTATGCGGGCCTTCCAGGAAAAGCTCAACCAGATGGCCATCAACAACGAGGTCACCTACGGCCTGGGGCTGGGCTCCATGATGAGGGGGAAGAAGCAGCCCTCGGGCCTCTTCGTCCCCGATTCGCTGCTGGCACACGCCAACAAGACCCAGGTGGCAAAGCTCCCTTACGAGACGAAGGTACTCGCCCAGGACATCTCTGGAGGTATCGCCGAAACGGGGTGCTTCCCGTCTTATGCCGATGTGCAGTCGCCGCTGTACGGCAAGCACATCCTCGAGGCGCTCACCGCGGGGGCCGACGGCGAGACGAGGGCCCGCGCAGCGCGGCTCGTGGAGTGGCTCACCGTGGGCGGCGGCATCCCGGGCTGCATGCACGGAGGGGGCTCGCCCGACGGCGCGAGGCTCGTCGTCCGGGCCCTCACGCCCTGGGAGCAGTATGCCGCCGAGGCCAAGCGCATCGCCGGGATCGCGGCGGATCTGGCCGAACCGGCACCGGTGAAAAAATAGGCCCGGCAGGAGCACGGTGTGACGCCGCTAAGGAGCCTCGGGCTCACAAGCGCCACGGCGCTCGTCGTGGCGAACATGATCGGGGCGGGCGTTTTCTCCACGAGCGGCTTCCTGCTCGCGGATCTTGGCTCGCCGTGGTACGTGTTGGCCGCCTGGGCCGTCGGGGGCCTGCAGGCGTCCCTCGGGGCGATCTGCTACGGGGCGCTTGCGCGACGCATCCCCGAGTCCGGAGGCGAGTACCTCTTTCTTTCCCGCACTTTGCACCCGGCGGCGGGATACGTCGCGGGGTGGCTTTCGCTCCTGGTCGGGTTCTCGGCCCCGCTGGCTGCGGCGGCCTTCGCCTTCGGCGCCTATGCACGGCCCTGGCTCGGGGGCATCCCGCCCGCCCTGGCAGGCTCAATCCTGATCCTTGCCTTTGCGGCCGTTCATGCCGTCGAGGTGAGGCGCGGGGCCCAGGTGCAGAACGCTGCGGTGCTGCTCAAAGTCACCCTCATTGTCGCCTTTGTCACGTTTGCCGCCTGCAAGATCGGACTCCCTGCGGCACCTCCCGATCCCCCGTTCCCCGTTGCGGCCTTCGGGGTCTCGCTCATATGGATCTCCTTCAGCTATTCCGGCTGGAATGCTGCGGTCTACGTCGCAGGCGAGGTGCGCAACCCGGGAAAGACAATCCCCCGGGCGCTCCTGCTGGGCACGGCACTGGTCACGCTTCTTTACCTGGGGCTCAATGCCGTGTTCGTCTTTTCCGCCCCCATTGCCGAGTTGGCCGGGAAGCTCGAGATTGGGCGGATCGCGGCCCGGGCAGTGGGCGGGGCCTTCCTTGAGGAGGCCGTGGCGGGGCTCATCGCCCTTGCGCTGATCAGCAGCGTCTCGTCACTCGTGATGGCGGGGCCCCGCGTCTATGCACAGATGGCGGCCGACGGGGTTCTGCCCCGATGGCTTGCCGCAACCTCGGGCCCCCCGAGGGCGGCCATCGCGCTGCAGGCGGGCCTTGCCCTTTTCTTTCTCTGGAGCGCCACCTTCGATGCGCTTCTCACCTGGATCGGGTTCACCCTCGGCATCAGCACGGCGGCAACCGTGGCGGCCCTGATCGTTTTGCGAAAACGGGAAGGAAAAACACTGGCCGTGCCCGGCTACCCCGTTGTCCCCTGGCTCTTTCTGGCCGGCGTTGCAGCCATGACGGCCTTCACCGTGATGCAAAGACCGATGGAGAGCTTCGTGGGGTTCGCCACCATTGCAGCGGGACTTGTGGCGTGGAGAATCCAAAAAGAAAGTGCAAAAGTGCCTTAGTGTCTGAGTGCAGGAGTGAAGAAAATGAGAAAAATTCACTCATTCCATCACTCAGACACTTAGACACTCAGTCACTCAGACACTTTATTTCAGCTCATGCAGGAGGTTCAGACATGAAAACCCTGGGCAGGCGGGAATTCCTTGAACGGGCCAGTGGGTTGGCCGGTTTGCTGGCGATTGGGGCGATGGCGCCCGCGGCGTTTGCCCAGACAGGGGATGCCGCCCGTCAGCCGTCCAAGGCAGATCCCGCCCGGATCCGGAAGATTCTGGACGAGATGGAATCCAAGATCGGCCGTTACTGGAGCACCCCCCGCAAGGATGCCGAATTTCTCAATCTCATGGTGAAGGCAACCCGCGCCGTCAATGTCCTCGAAGTGGGTACGTCCCAGGGTTACTCGGCGATCTGGATGGGGCTTGCCCTGGAAGAAACGGGCGGCCGGCTGACGACGATCGAAATCGACACGGGACGCCACGCACTTGCGCAGAGAAATGTCAGGGATGCGGGGCTTGCCGGGCGGGTCACGCTGATCCGCGGAGATGCCCACCGGGAGATTGCGGGGCTCAAGGGGCCCTTCGATTTCGTGTTCCTTGATGCCGACAAGGACGGGCAGATGGACTATTTCAAAAAGATCTACCCCGAGAATCTTACCCGGGGCGGGATGATCGCCGTACACAACGCCATCTCCGAGGCCGGCGACATGAAAGATTATACAGACATGATCCGCAGGCGTGCCGATTTCGACACGGTGATCGTGAGCACGACGATGGCCGACGGCATCTGCCTGAGTTACCGACACCGGACGGGATGATGCCCGGGGACCGAACCGGCAATTTACTGGCTATAACAGGCGATCCATGAGCGGAAAATACCCCTGAATCCATCCGTTTGACACTTTTCTCCTTCTGAAAGCATTCTCCATGGATTCGTCCCTCTTTTTTCCCTTCAGGTCTTCCGTTTTTTTCCGATAATCCTAACTGTGTTTCTAATTCACCGGAAACCTATGCGGGCGGCAGGGTCGCCGCGGGACGCCTATGGCTGACCCGTTTCAGTTCCAATTTCCTTGAAAACCCATTGTTAATGAAACGCAGAACACGTACAAGGAGGTCGTTTTATGCACAAGGTCTGTGGGATTTTTTCCGTTATTCTCGCTGTCGTTTTCGCCACCGTCACCCTCGGGGTCATGCCTGCGGCTGCGGCGTCGAAGTCCAATGAACAGAAGAGGATCGAGCGCGAGCACGAGACAAAGCGTCAGGCCGACCGCCAGAAGGAAATTGACAAGACAAATCGTGAACTCGATCGCAATCGGCAGTGGCGCCAGCAGCACGGCAACGACGCCAATATCAACCAGAACAAACTCAACGACCGGACCCGCGATCTCAATGCGCAAAAGCAGCAGCTCGAGAGGCAGCAGCGTGAGGGAAAGGAAAAGTATCTCGGCGCCCAGAAAAACACCACCTCCGCTCGCCAGGGCGGGGGACAGAACGTGGCGCAGGAAAACCAGCGCGACGCCGGTCGTTACGGGACCTTCGGCCGCCAGGGCCAGGGCCAGTACCAGGGCCAGCAAAAACGGGACTGGTAAACTGACACACAGAAACGCAAGCCACACCTAACGAAGCCTGATAAAAGGAAGAGCCTCCGGCAACCCGAAAGGGCCGGAGGCTCTCTTCTTTATCCGCAAAACGCCACTCGGCGCCGTCTTTTACCCCTGAACTGCAGGGGATTTTTGTATGAAGCCGGGATCCGATCAGAATGTCATGATGTTCGGGGCGTCGCCTCCGGGGGTGACCCGTCCCTTCTTCCCGACGAACTCCTCTTCCTCCATGGCCTTGAACAAATCGGGGTCCTTCCCGGTCATGGCCCAGCACCGCTCGCCGTTTTGCAGGCGGGCCACGATAATAGCGTAATCGGGCTCGCCCGTGCGGTCGTGCATGACCGTGTAGGCCTCCACCGTGGCCGTGCCCTTCGGGGCCATGTTCAGCGTCGGCCCCTGCCGGGCTTCGAGTTTCTTTTGAAGTCCCGCCTGGCCCTTGCGGTCCCAGGGCCGGCTGGGCTCCTGCCCGCTGTAAATACCCGCGGAAAACTTGGTGAAGTACCAGCCCAGGGCGGAGATGAAGGCGAACTTTTCGGGACGATTCCTCAATCTTTCCACGGCCTCTACAATGGCGTGCAGGGTGTAGCTGTTCCCGGGGCCGCCGAAGTAGGGAAGGCCTCCCGTGACGGTGAGAGACGGGAGCTTCTCAAGGTCGAGCCCCATCTCCCTGGCCTGCAGGAGCGTGGCGCTGGGGAAGCAGCTGTAGAGGTCGAAGAGATCCATCTCGCCGATTTCCCTGCCCGCCATCGAGAGACATGCCGAGGACACCTCGCGCACCACCGGGCTCGAGGTGAAATCGCTGCGCTCCGAGAGAAACCACTTGTCCGTGCCGTCGGCCCCGCCGTGGAGGTAGACCCACTTCTCTTTGGGGATCCCGAGCTTTCGGGCCGTTTCGGTTCCCATCATGACGGCGGCGGCGGCCTGGTTGACGTTCATGATGGGGTTCATGTACTTCGTGTAGGGAAAGTTCACCATCCGGTTTCGCTGCGTCACGGTCCCGACCTCGACTTCCGTCCGGGCCTTCCGGAACCACGCGCGGGGGTTTGCGGAGGCGATCTTCGAGAACCCCGCGCAGTACTCGGCAAGAAAGGCCCGGTTTTCATCGATACTCATCCCCCGGGCAGCGCGCAATGCATTCTCGTAGAGGGGGTAGATCTCGAGGGGATAGCGGGCGTGGTGCAGCATCTCGTGCGGCGTGGAGCCCCACCGCGTATCGCCCACCATCTCGAGGCCTCCCGAGGCGGCCAGATCCTGCAGCCAGTTGTCGCGCGTCTCGGCCGGGGCGTTGTGCATGGCCTCGGCCCCCACGAGAACCGCAACGGAGATCTCGCCCCGGGCGATCCGGTCTGCCGTCCGGTTGACGAGCCACTGGGGCGTGTTGCCGCCGATCGCCGTGTATTCGCGCACGCGCGGCTGAATCCCCAGCATCTCGCAGAAAAGGCCCGCCGGGTCGGTGTAGCCGTGCGAGAACATGTTGATGACGGTCACCGTGTCGGCATGGCCGAGGACAGCGGGACAGCGGCAGTCCTCCACGGCGGATTCCACGGCGATCTTCCCCAGCTGCAGGGGATGCAGGAAATCGGAATGTTCTTCGGGATGGTAGGTGATCTGTCCGATGCCGACGATCACCGGATGGACGACAGGCATGAGCGATTCCCCCCTTTCAGACCCTGACCGGAACCTCTCTACCACGTGCAGGCGGCTCGATCAAGACCGCAACGGAAAAAATGCACGGGGCGGCTCAGCGGGCGAGGGGGCCGTTGGCAAGCAGGTGCAGCTGCCAGGAGATGACGCCCACGAAGAGCAGGGCCGTGCCGGCAAGGATCACCCGGAAGATCTTTAACCGGCTGTAGAGACAGATCAGGACGAGCAGGGAGGAGACGGCGGTGACTTTCCAGATCCAGAAACGGTCGCCGTAGGCGTCAATGGCCGCCCGGACCACCGGATTGCACTCGGTGCCCCCCGTGGCGAGGATCACCTGTGTAAAGATGACATCGAGGATGTTCAGCCCGGCCACCAGGACGACAAGCGAAACGAGCCCGATGCCGTATTCAAACTGGTGCAGATCTTCCCTGGATGCCTTCATCGGTTTCACCCTGCTTATTTAATCGGGAGGACCGGGCCGGGACCTTAGACTTTTTTCACACAAACGCCGGATCCTTCTTTCCCATTTACAAGTTCCGAATTTGCCGGTACGATTCATCACTTTTTGCTGAGGAACTGCCAGATGAAGGTCATCGTCGTCGGGGCGGGCTGGGCCGGATGTGCCGCCGCCCTCTCCGCAAGAAAACAGGGGGCCCAAACCGTTCTCGTCGAGCGGACGGACATGATCCTGGGAACGGGACTTGTCGGCGGGATCATGAGAAACAACGGCCGGTTCACCGCCGCCGAGGAGATGATCGCCATGGGCGGGGGCGAACTCTTCGAGCTTGCCGACGCCAACTCCCTGCACCGCAACATCGAGTTTCCCGGGCATCCCCACGCCTCCCTCTACAACGTGGCCACCATGGAGCCCATCGTCAAGGCGTTCCTCGAGTCCAAGGGCATCGATATACGGCTCACCACCCGGGTCAATGACGTGGAGATCAAAGACGGCCGCATCATCGCCGTCCACGGGATCGAAAACGACGAGACGGTGAGCTTTCCTGCCGATGCCTATATCGACACGACGGGAACCGCAGGCCCCCCGGGCCAGTGCGCGAAGTACGGAAACGGCTGCGTCCTGTGCATCCTGCGCTGCCCCGCCTTCGGCGGCAGGGTGAGCGTGACGGCCCTCTGCGGCATAAAGGAACTGGTGGGCAGAAAGGGAAGCCAGATAGGGGCCATGAGCGGCTCCTGCAAGCTTCTCAAGGAATCTCTTTCCCGGGAAATCAGTCACACGCTGGCTTCCAAAGGGGTGGTCGTCGTCCCCCTGCCCTTATCCCTGCAGAAGGAAGTGCAGAGCTCCATCAAGGCCTGCCAGCAGTACGCCATCCCTGAGTTCCAGGCAAACCTCATCCTGCTGGACACGGGGCATGCCAAGCTCATGGTCCCCTTTTTCCCGCTGGCGGCCCTGCGGAAGATCCCCGGGTTCGAAAACGCCCGCTACGAGGACCCCTATGCCGGCGGCATGGGAAACTCCATTCGCTATGTGGGCATGTCTCCCCGCAACGACGCGCTGAAGGTCGAGGGCGTAGAGAACCTCTTCTGTGCGGGCGAGAAGGCGGGGCTTCTCGTGGGCCACACGGAGGCCATCGTCACGGGGACCCTTGCCGGAAGCAATGCAGTGCGGCACATCCGTGGCGAAAGACCGCTGATCCTGCCCGACACGCTTGCGGCAGGCGATGCGATCGGGTACGTGGGGACACAGATGTCAACCGAGGAGGGCCTGGGCTTCAAGTACACCTTCTCGGGGTCGGTCTACTTCGAACGGATGAAAGCAAAGGGCCTCTACGGCACCGACGCGGATCAAATCCGCAAGCGGGTCGAGAAGGCCGGGATGGCCGGGATTTTTTCCTGACGGGCGCCGGCCGTTTTCTATGAAAAGGAGGGACAGCAATGGTTGAGCTCACCGCTGCACACTGGGTTTATGCGTTCTTCATGGTCCTCGTCCTGGTCACGATGACCTTCCGCAAGGATACGCCGCTGATCTGCATCGTGGCCTCCCTCGTTCTGGGCTGGGTCGTCACGGGCAGTTTCGTCAAGGGCGTCCAGGCGGTGTTCAACTCGGTGACGGTCGCCTTCACGGAGCTGCTGGGGATCATCGCCATCATTTCGCTCATCGTGGCCATGGCCAAGATGCTCGAGGAGACTGGGCTTGCGGACATGATGTTCCGGCCGGTCCAGAAGATGCTCGTCTCCCCCGAGATCGCCTTCTGGGTCATGGGGTTCGTCATCATGCTCGTGGCCTGGGTCATCTGGCCCTCGCCGGCCATCGCGCTGGTGGGCGCGCTGCTCCTGCCTGCGGCAATCAAGGCGGGGCTTTCCCCCATCAACGCCGCCATGGCCATCAGCATGTTCGGTTACGGCTGCGCGCTGACCACCGACTTCATCATCCAGGGCGCACCGGGCATCACCGCCAAGACAGCCGGGGTCACCGTCGAATCGGTCATGTGGAAGAGCCTCCCGATGCTCGCCGTCTGGGCCGCCATCGCCCTGCCCCTGTCCTTCCGCTCCGTGAGGCAGGACATCAAGGCCAACGCAGGAAAGCCCATCGAGTGGGCCCCCTTCGAGGCCTCGGCCGAGGCCCTGAAGGAGAGGGAGAAGTGGACCGCTGCCAACCCCGGGTTCAAGAAGATCGCCCTGCCCGTCATCGCGATCCTCTTTGCGCTCGATATCGTGGGGATGCTCGTGCTGAAGCTCCGGGGCGGTGATGCCACGGCACTGCTGGGCGGGACCGTCGGGATCATCATGGTCATGGTTGCGCTTGGCGGCTACGGCAGGGACGGGTTCGAAAAGCTCTCGGAGCACACCCGTGCAGGTTTCATGTTCGGTGTGAAGATCTTTGCGCCGGTGCTGCTCATCGCCGCCTTTTTCTTCATGGGCTCTCCCGACACGGCGAAGGCCATCTTCGGCCCCAGCGGCAAGGGCCTCCTGTTCGATCTCGGCCAGGCCCTGGCCGCGTCCGTCCCCCTGAGCCCGGTACCTATTGCCGTCATCCAGGCCGTCGTCGGAGGCATCACAGGGCTAGACGGTTCAGGCTTCTCGGGACTCCCTCTGGTGGGTTCTCTGGCCCAGGCCCTGGGCGGCCCCACAAAGCTCGATGTCGCAACCCTGGGGGCGCTGGGTCAGTTCTTCGCCGTGGCCGTGGGCGGCGGCACGATCGTCCCCTGGGCCGTGATACCGGCGGCTGCCATCACGGGCACGGACCCCGTGGAAATCGCCCGGCGCAACTTCTGGCCCACCATGGCGGGTTTCATCGGTGTCATCATCGTGGCGATTTTCCTGCTGTAAGAACTCGGAAGGGGACGACCCCTCGACTGTGAAGAAAAAAGCCCTTTCCCCTCCGGGAGGGGCTTTTTCCTTTCCCCGATGTAATTCCCGTTGACAGGAACCCTTCTATTCGATATGTCAATAATTGACATGTCAACTAAGTCGCGCCCGTCAAATTCGGAGATTCCTGTGCAGGATGACAGACTGATCTACATGCTCGCCATGGCCCATCTGGCGGTGCGGGCTCACATCGGCAGCGAGTTCCTGAAAGAGGGGGTCAAGGTCACCTTGCCCCAGGCGACGGTCCTCTTTCTTCTGCAGGAAAAGGACGGGCGGATGCTGTCTGAGATCGGCCAGGTGATCGGTGTGGACAACTCGGCCGTCACGGGTCTTGCCGACCGGATGGAGAAGGCGGGTTACGTAACCCGGGAACCCAGCCCCGGGGACCGCAGGGCCTGGCACCTCCACCTCACGCCGAAAGGCAGGGGCGAGGCTCAAAAGGCAGCCACTGTCGTCGGTCGGGTGAACGCGGAAGTCAAGGCGGGGATCTCCGCGCGCGACATGAACGCATTCAAGCGTGTACTGAAACGTTTCTCCGAAAAATTCGGGAAATAACCCTTGCCGGGAGGTGAATATGGAAAAAGAGCAGATCCGTAAATACGGTCTGGAGATCGGGGTGGATGCCGTCGGCTTTGTCGCCCTCGAGGACTACAAGTCACCCAAGTCGCCGGACCCGAAAAGCTATCTGCCGAAGGCGCGCTCCATCGTCGTGCTTGCCCACCGGATGATCGACGGGGCCCTCGACAGCGAGAACCCGCGGTTCAACATCGCCGGACGGATGGCGGTGATGGACACCTCGAAGAGCCACCTCTACCTCATGGCCCGTCTCATCGAGGGGCGGACGGGAAAGAAGGCCTCTCCGGTCCTCTCCTCGTACCCTCTCGACATGGAAGCCCCGACGCTGGGCCTTGTCGGCGACATCTCGTTGAGACACGCCGCCGTGGCGTCGGGCCTCGGTGTCTTCGGCCGGCACAACCTCGTGATCCATCCTCGCTTCGGGTCCCGGCTGAGCTTCACGGGGCTGCTCACGGAGCTGCCTCTCGCCTCGGATGAACCCCTCAAGGAAGATCTGTGCAACGACTGCGGCCTCTGCATCGAGGCATGCCCGGGAAAGGCGCTCGAAAGGTCGGGAAGAACGGAAGAAATGAAGTGCCTGAGGGCATCCCAGCCTTTCGGGATCCCGGGCCTGTACGGCTATCTCCGGAAGTTCATCGGGAAAACGCCGGAGGAGCAGCAGGCCCTCCTCAAGGACCCGCTGCTCATGAGCCTCTATCAGGCGTCCTTCATCGGGTTCCAGTACACCTGCTTCAACTGCATCGCCGTCTGCCCCATCGGCGAGAGGTGTTGAAGCGCGCAGGGGAAGAACGGCAGGGCAAGGGGTTATCTGCGGTCAATGACCTTTTGTCCGTCTGGTTGCCTTTCGCCCCCTCATCTTTCTCAGCAACCGGACCCAAGGGCTCCACCGGGATTGTTTTTTAAACCCTCCATGAAGCTTTTGTTCAACCCGGTCAAAGGCGTCCTCGATCAGGGCGTCATGCATGGGTTCGATCAGGACGCGCCACGTTGCCCACATCCGGAGATCGCAGTCGGCATCGACAACATGTCGAATCAGCGTGCAGTCCCGTCGGGGAATCACCTCGAAGAAATGCCTGCCGTCGAGGCCTTTCGTCAATCCCTCGCCCTCGAACTGGAAAACGACACGGTGGCCCGGCATATACTCCGTCACGCGGTACCGCACGGGGCCGTGGCCGCCCCTGGCCCCTTCCCGGAGCGTGGTGTCGAACTGCATCGGGGGCCAGTTGTCCCCGGGCCACAGTTGATCCGCTGGTCCGGAGAGGGTGTCGAGGGTTGCCCCAACATCGGTAACGGGTGCCTGAATTTTCCTTTCGTGCCTGTTGTAGATTTTCATCTCCCGATCCTCATCACAGCCATATAGGTTTCTTGCACAAGTTGACTGACAAATCCGGGAGGTTGCTCGCCGCGCTCTAAGTGCGGCCGCAATGCGGCCAACGGCACATCCGTCAGTGCAAAGGCTGCACGGCGCAAAGACTCGTCGGAGAGGCTGCCAAACTGTTTTCTCGCAAAGCAGCGAATTCCTGCGTCCATTTCCTGCGTAAGGCGTGCAGCATCCTCCTTCAGGTGCTCCGGCCACGGCCCAGAGACAAGTTCATCCCTTCGGTACAGCAGAAGCACCCGTGCCTCATCGGGGTTCTCACGCACCCATTCTACCGTGTAAAGGGCCGCCGAGAGCCCGTCGTTCCCAAGGGCTTCAAGAAATCCCCGCTGAAAGGACTCGACGATCCGGATCCACAGCTGCGCCAGAAGCACATCGCGGGACGGGAACCGGTGATAGACGGATCCTATCGCGGCCTTCATGCCGCTTGCCAGTGCGGAAACGGTAAGAGCACTGGGCCCTTTTTCGGCAACCATCCTCATGGCCGCATCGATGAATTCATCGCGTTTGAAGTGTGCTTTTCGCCCCATGATGAATATAAATACTAGAATATGTGTTCTAATTGCAAGCTAATTATTCTTTGAGCCTCAACTGCCCAAATTCAGTGCTTTATTAACGTAGAATCTCCAGGTTCGGGATAAGCCGATCCAGCGGAGACCGACGTCATGGGAAGCGGGCGGAGGGAATGAAAAAACTAATCTTTGGCTTTCTTGGCCTGCCAGCGGGATTTGAAGAAGAAGTAGCCGACGATGACAAACGTCGCCAGGGGGGTGAGCCACTCGGGCACGTGGTGGCCGAAGCCGTGGGCGAGCATCACGCAGCCCAGGACGAAGACGGAGTACATGGCGCCGTTTTTCAGATAGACGTATTTCTTGATCCGGTCGACGCCATAGACCGTGAGCTGCCGGACGACGACGGCGCCGATCCCGTTTCCGAGAAGGATCAGGGGCACCGACAGCGTGAAGGCGAAGGCCCCCACGACGCCGTCAATGGAGAAGGTCAGGTCGATGACTTCCAGGTAGAGGATCTTGCCGATGTCGGACATGTGAGCTTCGCCGGAGAGCAGTCGCGCCTCCTGTTCCTCTGCGTAGCGCTTGAAGCCGTGGGTGATGAAGAAGGCCGAGGAGCCCACGACGGCCCCGAAGGCAAGCATGGGGCTTTCGTCCAGGGCAAACCAGACGATGGCCGTCAGAGCAATGGAGACGACAGCGTAGAACCAGGCCCCCTGGCGGGCGAAGAGGCGCTCTACGGAGAGCCCGTATTTTTTCGGCTCCAGAAAAATCCAGTGAAAGAAAAGAAAGATGAAGAAGACCCCGCCTCCCATGAGCAGGACCGGGGAGCTCTCCTGGATGGCCTTGAGGGCTACCGGATCGCCGGTGAGGCTCGCCGTAAAAGCCTCCAAGGGCCCCAGGCCCGGGGTCATTACCCAGACGATGAGCCAGGGCAGAAGCCCGCGGACGCCGAAGACCGCAATCAGAATCCCCCAGGTTAGAAACCACCTGCGCGCCCGGGTCTGCATCCCCTGCAGGACCTCGGCATTGATGATGGCGTTGTCGATGCTGGTGATCGACTCGAAGAGGGACAAACCAAGGACGATGAGGATGGCGGAGGTGATATCCAATTCCGGCTTACCCTTTGTTTTCAAAACGGGCTAGATGCAGGTCAAGGATACGGAACCAGGCGCACATCGTCAAGTCAAAAGGTCTTTTCTCACCACCCCGATCCGCCGCGCGATCTGCAAGATAGGCGGCACGAAGGACCATGCAGAACAGGGGGGCTCTTGCTTTTTCTTCCATACCGCGCAGACGGAATCCTCCAGGGCGCTGATCAGGATCCGGCCGGGCCGGTCGATCGAAAAGGCCTCTCCCGCAAGAATCAAATGATCGCCCGGCCTGTTTGTCTGGGTCAGCCAGAGCGTCCCCTCGCGGCATGAGATGACTGTCCCTGTGTTGTCTCCCCTCATCCGGATCAGTTCCTGCCCCCGAAGACGGAGAATTTTTTCTGATTTCATCGTCAAGCCCTTTCTGCCGTGGAATGGGATTGAAACGGGCGGGTTTTTCAGCAAACACAGCCCGTTTACGGACCCGAGTATAGGGCTTGTGACGGAGGAAGAACAGATTCAGCGGTTGACATTGTTTGGCAAACAGTTATTGCTTTCATCAACTGTTATGGTATTAAAATCAGGCAACTGTGCCTTCCGGGTTTCGGCAGAAAACCCTATGATCCTCCTAAAGGAAAGGTGACGGGACATGAAGAGCAGGCAAAATGCGCTCTACGAGGAAGTGGCGGGGAAGATGGACCATCTTATCCGGCACGGCACCTACCGGACGGGGGACCGGATCCCCTCGATCCGGGACATCAGCCGCTCCATGAAGGTGAGCATCTCGACGGCACTCGAGGCCTATCGCCTCCTGGAAGTGAAGGGGCTCATCGAGGCGCGCCCCCAGTCGGGCTACTACGTCTCGCCGCCGCGGCTTATGCCGGTCACGGAGCCGCAGCTCTCCAGGGCGGAGATGAAACCGGCCGAAGCGAGCATCAGCGAGATTGCGCGGGTCATCGTGAAGGACGCCTCGAGCCCGTCCTTTGTCAACCTCGGCATGGCGACGCCGAACGTAGAACTTCTGCCGGCGAAAAAGCTCAACCGCATGCTCGCGAGTGTCGTGCGGGCAAAGGACGCAACAAGCGTCTCCTACATCTTCTCGAACGGCTACGAACCGCTTCGCATACAGATCGCCCAGCGGGCGATTCAGGCCGGCTGCCCGCTGACCCCCGAGGAGATCGTCGTCACGACGGGCTGTCACGAGGCGATCGCCATAACGCTTCGGGCCCTGTGCCGGCCCGGGGACGCCGTGGCGATCGAGTCGCCCTTCTTCTTCAACCATCTGCAGGCCATGGCCGCCATGGGGTTGAAAATCGTGGAGATCCCCTCGAGCCCGAAGGAGGGGATCAGCCTGGAGGCCCTGGGCTACGCCTTGGAGCAGACACCCGTCAAGGCCTGCCTCGTGAGCGCAAACTACAGCAACCCGACGGGAAGCTGCATGCCCGATCACCGGAAGAAGGCCCTGGTGAAGATGCTAGCCGAAAGGCAGATCCCTCTTGTCGAGGACGACATCTACGGCGATCTGTCCTTTTCCGACACGCGTCCCCGGGCGGCCAAGTCCTTCGATGAGGAGGGGCTTGTCGTCCTCTGCTCGTCCTTCTCCAAGACACTTGCCCCGGGGTACCGCGTCGGTTGGGTCGCGCCAGGCCTCTATCAAAGAGAGATCGAGCACCAGCGAATGATCAACACGCTCGTCCCGGCCTCGCCCACCCAGATGGCCGTGGCCGAATTCCTGTCCAGCGGCGGCTACGAGCGCCACCTGCGCAAGGTGAGGCGGATCTATGAAAAGCAGCTGGGGCGGATGTTGGAGGCCGTCCGACGCAACTTCCCCGAGGGGACAAAGACAACCCATCCCGAGGGCAGCTTCATCTTCTGGGCGGAACTTCCCGCAAGCGTGGATTCCCTGGAGCTGTTCCGCAAGGCGAGAGAAAAGGGGATATCGATTGCGCCCGGGCCGATCTTCTCGAATTCGGGAAAGTACCGGAATTTCCTCAGGCTCAACTCCGCCCACTGGTCGCCGAAGGTCGAGCGGGCCCTCGAGACCCTGGGCTGCCTGGCCGCGGCACAATCCACCTGAACGGAACCGATGGATAATAGAAGGGGACTCCGCGAATTCGGAGTCCCCTTCTGTCGCCGCGATGGCAGTTCCCCTTCGTCCTCGCTACTTCAGCTTCTCTTCACTCCTGACCTGGACAACGCAGCTCTTCAGCGCTTCGATGAAAGAGGCTTTCATCGTTTCGACAGACTCTGCAGGTTCGTAACCGAGCTCTTCTCTTGCCTTGCTCCAGTCGAGATCCCAGACTTCGTTGAGAAACGCGGCGCCGCGCCACTGCTCTGACGAAATCGGCTTGATGACAGACGACGAACCCGTCAGGCCGATGATGATATCCCCGATTTCTTTCCACGACAAAAAGAGACTGCCGACGTTGTAGATCCGGCCTGCCGCGGCGGGTTTCGATGCCGCCAGCAGGATCGCCCGTCCCAGATCCGCCATGGTGAGAAATGCGCCTCCTGCGCCCTGCACCATCTCCAGGGGCTGATTGTTTGCGGCTTTTCTGATGAGATCCCTCAGATTGCTTCCGCCAATGGTCGCGCCGAAGGCCCACCAGAAACGCAGGACCGTCGTGGGAAGGCCCCGGGCCTTGAAAAAGTACCGGCAGAGCTCTTCCGCCGTGTATTTGCCCAGGGCATAGAGGGGCTTGCGGGCTTCCGCGATCAGGCACGGGTGGGCCTCCGTCACCGGGTGGTGAACTGCTTTGCCATAGACGGTTGCCGTGCTGGTATAGATGAAACGAGAAACCTTGTGGGTGCAGGCGGCTTCCAGAAGGTTCACGTGGCCCCTGATATCCTCGCCGAAGATGACCTGGGGGTCGTCAGAAAAACTCCAGGCCAGGTTGACGATGACATCCACTCCCTCTATCGCGGCGCTGACGAGCGCGGGGTCCGACAAATCGCCGCGGATCGCATCTCTTTGCCCCTTCATCTTTTCCGCACGATCAAGAACCCTGACGCTGTGCCCCTGAGCCGTGAGATCCTGAACGAGATGCTTTCCGACCTCCCCTGCACCGCCGGCAATGAGGATCTTCATGAGGCCCTCCCGAAAGAAAAGAGGGGAACAAGGTCCGTTACGTCCATGGCCCTGTTCCCCTCCCCCGTAAGGTTAAGGCTGTTACCCGGTCAACTCGCACCGCTTCCTCAAGCCGCTTTTGAACCCTCCAGAGCGATTCTTTTTCTGATGATCGGCCTTAAAACCCAAAGGGCCATGGCCGCCGCAATGAGGTCGAATGCGGACGAGATGTAGTAGGGAACCGCAAATGAGCCGGCAAAATAAGCAGCCACCGCCGCCGCGCCCCATCCGGCCATAATCGCAGCCATCCCCTTGGCCGTATACATGATGCCGTAATTGCCCGTGGCGTTCTTCGCGCCGAAGACGTCTCCCGTGATTGCCGAAAACAAGGCGTATATTTCGCCCCAGGCGAGGAAGACAAAGGGCATCAGGATCATAAAGGCCACCGGGTTTCCTGAAATCTGCGTCATCATGAAGATGAGGACGCCTTCCAGGGCGAAGGCGAAGGCCATCGTGTATTCCCGTCCAACCCGGTCTGAAATCGCTCCCCACATGATCCGGGCAAAGGCGTTCGTCACTCCCGCTATGGTCGCCACGAAGGGCACAATGGCGATGCCGCCGATCTTCGCGTCGAACACGTTGAGGGACTTGGCGATCTGAGACATATTTCCGGTTGTCATCAGTCCGCCGGTGCAGACCATGAGGAACATAAAGTACATGATGTAAAACTCTTTCGTCGACAGCATCTCCTTCGCGGTAAATTGCTTCTTCGTCTGCGCAACCGCCTTGGGCGGTACCCATTTTGGAGGAAGCCAGCCTGCGGGGGGGTGAGACAAAACGAGGGCGCATGCTATGGCCACGATACCCTGGCCTATGCCCCAGGAGGCCATGGCGCCCTGCCAACCCAGGTTGCTGATGGTGGCGGAAATGGGGATGAGCGTGAGCGCGGAGCCGCCTCCGAACCCGGCAGCCGTGAGCCCCGCCGCCAAACCTCTTTTATCGGGGAACCACTTGACGGCATTGGCCACCGTCGCGATGTAGATAATGCCTGCTCCCGTCCCGGCGATCAAGCCATACGTGATGTAGTGATGAAAAACCGTTGTCGCCACCGTCCCTCCGAGCAGCCAGCCCAGGAGGATGCCCACTGACCCCACAAGCATGAGCTTGCGGATGCCGAATTTGTCGATTAGATATCCGGCCACCGGCACCGGCCAGGTCTCAAACAGGATGAACAGGGTATAGATCAGCGCGATTTGAGAGTAGGGCACGCTCGCAAAAGACTCCTTCAATCCCGGCGTGAAAAGGGTGAAGGCATACTGAAAATTCGAGATGACGACCATTGCGGTAACACCGGCCGCCAGCTGGATCCAGCGGTTGCCGACTATCGGACCGTACTGTTGTATGGCGAGGTCCTTTTCGTCCGACATTTTCTTCCTCCTTCCATCTTCCATCCTGTGCCATCCCGCCAGGACACCCCGTCGCAGACGACGGGATTGTCCCGGCGGGCATGACCAGAACGTCCCCTGATTAGTTCATGTCATCACTCAGCCCTTCTTCTTCGGCGTGGGGATAGGCGCCTCTGCCGTGATGGCCTTGATCTTCTGGATCTTCTCATCCACAAATGCCTGCATCTTGGCGATGTGCTCTGCCTTGAGGTGCGAGAAACGCCCCTGGAACTTCATGTACTCGCCGACCGGCTTGTACTTCTTGGGGATATGGGAATACTTGTAGACACCGTTCTCCCACTCGTAGAGGCTCCACATCCCGGTATCCACGGCCAGGCGGCCCATCTCCAGGCTCAGCTTCTCATCGTATTTCCACCCCTTCGGACAGGGGCAGAGCATGTGCAGGAAGCTCGGGCCGTCATAATTGAGGGCTTTGACTACCTTGTTCATCAGGTCAACGGGATAGGAAATGCAGGTCGTGGCCACGTACTTCACAAGCGGATGGCCGCCGATGACCAGCTGCGGGGGATCCTTCGGGAAGAGCGTCTTGCCCTCGGGGATCACCTTCCCCGGGGGGGTGAAGGTGGTGTTGGCCCCGTAGGGGGTTGTCGGCGAGGTCTGGATGCCCGTGTTGGCGTACGATTCATTATCGTAGCAGATGAACAGAACGTCGTGACCGCGATACATCATGGCCGACATGGCCTGAAGGCCGATGTCCACGGACCCGCCGTCGCCCGCCATGACGATGATGTTCGGAAATGGCCCGTCGTATTTCTTTTTGCGCGCCAGGATCTTGTAGGCGGCCTCGATGCCCGAAGCCACCGCCCCGCCGTTGGTGATCTGGGCGTGGATCCAGGAGACGGCGTAAGGCGTGCAGAGATAGCTCGCATTGGCCACGTACATGCAGCCCGTGGGGCCGATGAAGATCGTGTCCTTGCCTGCGGCCTTTGCCACCAGGCGGTAATTCAGGGCCGGGCCGCAGCCCGCACAGGTGCGGTGCCCCGGCAGATACATCTCCTCTCTCGGCGCATGGCGGAGAGACTTGATGCGTTCCAGTTGCTGTTTCTTATAATCAAATGCTTGCGACATATTGGATACCTCCTTGGGGTCCTGGGGGGTTAATCTTCCTCGAAACCGATCCAGTAGACGTGCTTCAGGGCCTTCTTCTCCTTGATCATCTGGTTGAGGATCTTCGCCATGAAATGGAAATCCTCAAAGAGGATGACGTCTCCACCCAGGCCGGCCATGAATGATGTTACGAGAGGCCGTTTTTCAAGGTCATAGAGAGTAGCCCGCAGCTCGTGGACCAGGTTTCCGCCCCGCATCGCGCCTCCGTAGGAGGTGCTCGTCTCGACGCTGGCGATGGCCTTCACGTTCTGGAAGGCCTCGGCAATCTGCTGCGTCGGCCAGGGTCGCACCCATCTGGGCCGGACCATGCCGGCCTTCAGGCCCTGGGCCCTCATCTGGTCGATGGATTTCTTGCAGGTGTTGGCATGGGCTCCCTGGATGAAGAAGGCGATCTCCGCGTCTTCCATCTTGTATTTCTCGATGAAGGGAGGGATATCCCGCTTGAAGATCCGGTTGTAATCCGCCACGGCCTTTTCGATGACTGCGGGAACGAGCAGGAACGTCGAGGCCCTCTGGGCATCCATGACCGCGCCCTGGTCGGGCTTGATCTGCGGCCCGTGGGAAACGGGGCAGGTCGTGCTCAGGGGATGGGGAGCCGCGTAGGGGGGAAGGAATTCCCTCACCTGGGCCAAGTCGGGCAGGGTCACCTTGTCGGGGATGTGGGACAGGAAATACCCGTCCTGGGCGACGAACTGGGGCAGCATGATCTGCGGGTCCTCGCCCACCCGGAAATTGATCAACGTGTTGTCGAATACTTCCTGGGGAGTCGAGGCCCATCCCATGAGCCAGCCCTGATCCCTTGCGGACATGCAGTCCGTGTGTTCCGAACCGAAGTCTCCGGGGGGATCGAGGGTCCGGTCGGCAATGGCCATCTGCAGGGGATACCGTCCGCCTGCTGCCGGGCTGTATACCTCGAAGGCATAGGTGACGCCCACGCCGGAGCTTCCGGTGTAGGCGCGGGCGCCGGCCGCCGAGGCCCCCAGCACGACCGAAACCTGGGCGTGCTCGCCTTCACCGTGGATGAATTCTGCATCGAGCTCCCCGTTGGCGACCAGCCTGGAGAGCTCCATCATAATGGCCGTATAGGGTCGAATCGGGTAGGAGCAGATGACCTCCACCTCCGCTAATTTCGCACCCTGAGCTGCCGCGGCGCAGCCGCTGAGCATGAGTTCTTTCGCCATAATCTTTCCTCCTGCTTAAAAAGGTTTTTCCAGACGAACCACCCCATCTTCGAAATCGAGTTCCGGAGCAGCGCTCAGGGCATCCGATGGGCACTCGTTGATGCAAATCTGGCAGCCTTTGCAAAACTTCCAGTTCCATACCATCTGATCTTCCTTTTCGTTGAAGGACCAGCAGGAATCCGGGCAGGAAGCATAGCAGATGAAGCAACGGGTGCACTTCTCATGATCGATGACCGGCCGGACGATCCGCCAGTTGGAGGTAATGAAAAGGTCCTGCTGACCGACGGGAGCGGGTGTGATCGCTCCGAAGGGAACTTCTCTTTCTTTCGGTACCTTGATGGCCATAGTTTTCTCCTTTCACAGAATGAATGATCGAAACCGGGGTGGCCTCAGCTCCCCCAGAAATACTCGCTGCGGGACTTGCGGAATTTCTTGATCTTGACTTCGTTGTAGCCGCGCTCCATGGAGGCCACATCGCTGATGACGCCGGCCATGGATTCCTTCTTCACCATACCCGTCACCTTGGCCAGGGCGCCGAGAAGGGGTGCGGCAATGCCCGCGCCGATACCGGCCTGGTCCACGCCGCCTTCGGAGCCGGAAAAGTCGACGGTGCGGATGCCGGAAATGCCATCGGCATCCACCGTGGCAATGGCGCCCAGCACGTCGGCATTGGGAATGAATTTCAGCATGTAGTCAATTGACCGGCTGGTATTGATCAGCAAAAGCCCGCCCTCGGGCATCCCTTTCAGGATGTTGATCCCCTTGACGATGGTGGGCTCGACGATGACGACGATGTCCGGATGGTGGTTGACATACTCATATTTCATCTGGAGCTCTTCGTCGCTGATCCGGGCGTATTTCCGGGTTGTGACGAGAACGCGGTCGGGCAGGTCCTCGTAATTGTCGAAAGCCTGGACGAATTTCCCTTCATTCTGGGCGGCGTTGGCAAAGGCATTGGCCACATCGCGGGCCTCCTTGTCCATGATCACGCCCCTTGTCCAAACGGTCATTTCAGTCACTTTAGCCATAAAACCTCCTTCAAATTGATCCGTCAAACGAACCGGTGAAACGAACCGGTGTTCACGAACGCTCGGTTTTCCCTGAACACCATTGCGCCTACGTTTTCTTCCCACCCCCTCTCTTCTTGTTAAATACAATTTTCTCGACGTCTGCCAAGTGCTTGATCATAGCTTTCCTGGCGGCTCTCCCGTTGCCGGATTTGATGGCATCCAGGATACGATGATGACCTTTCACCGATCCACGTCGCCTCTCCTCCGATTGGAGGTAATCATCCCGCGTTTCGCTCAGCAGATCCACCAGGGCCAGTAACAGGCGCTCCATAACCCTGTTTTTCGCCATGCGGGCCAGAAGGTGATGAAATGTCGTATCGGTGTGCACCTCCTGGTTGCCGCCGGCTACTCCGCTTTCCTGTTCCCCGAGGATCTTCTCCAATTCTTCAATTTCTGCTGCTGTGGCGTTCTCCGCGGCGATATGAGCCACTTCCGGTTCGATGATCTTGCGCAGGTAGAAGATATCGATGAGATCATCCTTTTCGCCGAAAAGAGAGGACGCCAGGGGCTGCACCAGGGCTTCTTCACTTGTAGCGATCACATAGGTCCCATCGCCCTGACGCCGCTCCACCAGCCTCATCGTCTCCAAGGACAGGATGGCTTCGCGCACCGTGGATCGGGACACCTTGAACGTCTCCGACAATTCTTTTTCATTGGGGAGTTGGTCGTCCTGCTTCAGCCTCCCTTTTTTGATGAGATCCTGAATCTGAATGACAATGTCTTCGTAAGCCCGCTTTTTTCTGACTTCTTTCAACATGTGGCCCTGCCCTCCCTTTCCTGAACAATTTTGATTGCCTCATGAAAATGGGCGGCATTCAATGAAAGTTTTTCCGGGGGTCCTTTCTCCGGGGAACGGATCCGTTCGGAGATGGCCAGCATCGCGGCGCTTCTGCAGACAAAGGTGATCTGAGATGCCACCATCCCTTCCGTCAATCGGACGAGTTCCGCCAGGTTCACATCGCTGCCCAGGGGCTTGTCTCTCAGATGGACCTGAAAGATCTCCATGCGGTCTTGTTCATCGCTCACGGGAAATGGAATCACGTAATCGAGCCGGCCGGACCGGGTCAGGGCCGGGTCGAGAATGTCCTCACGGTTTGTCGCTCCAAGCACAATGACCTGGGAGAGATCGCTCAGGTTGTCCAGCTCATTGAAGAACTGACTGACGACCCGCTCCACGGCCGCCGCCCCTTCGCTCGTGACGTGACGGGTGACGCCGAGGGTGTCGATTTCATCGAAAAAGAGAATGCAGGGCGCCGACTGCTTTGCCTTCTTGAAGATCTGGTGGAGCGCCTTCTCGGATTCGCCCAGCCACTTGGAGAAGAGGATGGGAACACTGATGGAGATGAAATTCAGCCCCGTCTCCCCTGCAAGGGCTTTTGCCATAAGGGTCTTTCCGGTGCCGGAAGGTCCCGAAAAGAGGATGCCCCTCGGGGGCATGACCTTCGCCGCGGCAAAGAGGGCGGGGTACTTTGCCGGCCACTCCACAATGGAGATCAGGGCCTCTTTGATCTTGTGCAGCCCGCCGATATCGTCCCATTTCACCGTGGAGCGCTCGGTAAAAAATTCGCGGGTGGCCGTCGGTTCCACCTCGCGAAGACCCTTCAGGAAATCGTCCATGGTGATCTGCAACGCCTCGGTGGTCTGGAGCACCGTATCGAGATGATTCTCCCCCTCCAGGGAAAGATATCGCCTCAGGGCCACCATGCCGGCCTCTTTGCACAACGCCTCGATATCGGCACCGACGAAGGCATGGGTGATACCGGCAAGGCGGTCGAGATCCACGTCGGGCGCAAGGGGCATGCGGCTGCTGTGAATATTCAGGATGGCGCGCCGCCCTTCCACATTGGGAACGGGGATGACGATCTCGCGGTCGAAACGTCCCGGCCTGCGGAGGGCCGGATCGATCACCTCGGGGATATTCGTCGCGCCGATGACGATGACATGTCCGCGCGAGACCATGCCGTCCATGAGGGCAAGAAGCTGGGCGACAACCCTCTTTTCCACGTCGCCCAGAACTTCAGCCCGCTTCGGGGCGATGGCGTCGATTTCGTCAATGAAGATGACGCTCGGGGCCTTGAGACTGGCCTCTTCGAAGATCTCCCGGAGCCTTGCTTCGCTCTCGCCATAAAATTTGTGAATGATCTCCGGCCCGTTGACCCGGATGAAGTGCAGCTTCGTCTCGCTCGCGATGGCGCGGGCAATCAGGGTCTTTCCCGTGCCGGGCGGTCCGTAGAGAAGCACCCCTTTCGGCGCCTCGATCCCCAGCTTTTCAAACACCTCGGCATAACGAAGCGGAAGCTCCACCATCTCCCGGACAAGCCGGAGCTCTTTTTCGAGGCCGCCGATATTCTCATAGGAAACGCGGGACGACGGCTCCAGGGTGAAATCGGGCTTCTTCAATACGAACTTCGTCTGCTGATTGATGATAACGCCGCCCGAGGGGGAGGTCGCCTCGACCTGGAAGAGCCGCTCTTTGCCGGCCAGGAAGGGGACATTGATCTTGTCGCCAAGGATGACCGAGAGCCCCTGGAGAACCCGGGCAAATTGATCGATCTCTTTTTCGTCGGGCAGGGAGTGGGTGAAATCCAGGGGGCTGATGACGACGGTGGTGGCGGTTTTCCGGGTGGCTTTTCTGACCTTGACGGTCCCGCCCACGAACGCCTTGGCATTCTCACGGGTGATGCCGTCGATTTGTATCAGTCGTTTTCCGAGAAACTGCGGGAAGGTCCCGGTAACCCGGGCGACGGTGAGCTTCTCCCCGTTGATCTCGATCACGTCACCCAGAACGGCATTGATCGCTTTAATGTCGTTGGGATCGAGGCGGGCCAGACCCTTGCCCACGTCCTCGGCGAGGGCTTCGCTGACTTTGAGTTCCAGGGTCCCATCCATAACGGCACCTTGAGTCGGTTGCGGCTTACAGGTACGATCATCTTAGGTATGATCATCTGATGATTGGGTCATTCAACACTAACAGTGTTCCGGAAGTTGTCAAGCAAAATATTTCCGGTGCTCCCCTGGCTCTTCGGGGCCGCTCACCAATTCCCTTGCGTATCGGCCCTGTAGGGATTCCCGTGGCAGTCGTGAAAATAGCGGGGGCGGTACCCCGCCGTTCGCACAGCGCAGAACTTTTTCGCGTCTCCGCGTCTCAAGGGATTGACATAATATCGTCTTCCCCCTATGCTTCAAAAATTGAAGTGAACATGGTCCATGGAATGAGCGAACGGGGGGCATCGATGAAAATAGAGATACCTTATGGAGACGCAATCGACACGGTAGATCTGGCTGACGGCAATGTCGAGCAGGTCATTATTCCCAATACTGTCCAGTCCGCCGATGAGATGGAAACGCTCAGGGGCGCCATATTCCGCCCGATGAAGTCCCCGGGTCTCGATGCATTCCTGAAGGACCGCAAAAACATCCTCCTGGTCGTCAATGATGCGACGCGCCCGACGCCGACGGGACGGGTCATGGACATCATCTACCCGATGCTGAAGGGAAGGAATTTCAAGATCATCATCGCAACGGGCAGCCACCGGGCACCGACAGAAGAGGAATACGACTTCATCTTCGGGAAGCTCTATGGTGAGCTGAAGGACCGCGTGACCGTCCACGATGCCAAGAAGAGCGAGTGTTTCTCCCTGGGAAAGACGCGGCACGGCAACGAGATGATGCTGAACACACTCGTCCGGGAGGCCGATGCCATCCTCCCGATCGGGAGCATCGAGCCGCACTACTTTGCCGGATACACCGGCGGAAGGAAGTCCTTCATGCCCGGCGTGGCCAGTTACGACTGCATCACGGCCAATCACAAGCTGGCCATTTCCCGGGCCGCCCAGGCCATGGTCCTGAAGGGCAACCCCGTTGCCGAAGAGTTCGACGATGCCCAGAAGCTCCTGGAAAAGCTCAATGTATTCGCGATTATGACCGTCCTGGACGGCGATCACCGGGTTTATGCGGCGGCGGCAGGCGATCTGAAGGAATCTTTTTACTCGCTGCTCCCGAAGGCCGATGAAGTGTTCGTCGTCCCGATCAAGCGGCTTGCCGACATCGTCGTGACGGTTGCCCTCGAGCCAAACGACATCGACCTCTACCAGTCGCAGAAGGCCCTGGACAACGGCAAGACCGCTCTGAAAGACGGCGGGATCATCATCCTGGTTTCCGCATGCCGAAGCGGGATCGGCTCGCAGGCATTCATGGATCTGCTGTGCTCCGAGAAGAGCTGCAAGGCGGTCATCGACAAGCTGGACCGGGAATACAAGCTGGGGTACCACAAGGCCGGCAAGATGGCCGAGATCGGCGTGAAGGCCCAGATGTGGGCGGTCACCCCCCTGGATAAAACCCTGATCGGCAAGGCCCACATGCGGCCCTTCGAAAGCGTCTCCGAGGCCGTGGCGGAGGCGCTCAAGGAGAAAGGTCCCGGGGCAAAGGTCACCTTCATCATGGATGGAGGGATGACGATCCCCAGGCTCACGGCGACCTAGCGCCGGGCAAGTCCCGTTGACAGAAAAGACCGGTTCCTCTATAGTGCACACTTTCAACCGGGAAGTCCTGATGAAAGCGCCCATGCAGGATGTACCCTTGAACGGCTCGAAACGAGCATTAAGATAGGATTTTTACGGGAGGCCATCTCGATGATTACAGAAGACATCAAGAAACAAATACGCGAAATCGTGGGGGCGGAAAACGCCCTCGATTCCGACCTGGACCGCTTCGGCTATTCCTACGACGCATCCTTTGTCCCGCTGCTGCCGGCCAAGAAGCCCGACCTCGTCGTGCGGCCCGCAACCACGGAGGAAGTGTCGAAGATCATGGCCATCGCCTGCGAGCACGCAATTCCCGTCACGGCGCGGGGTGCCGCAACCGGCCGCACCGGCGGAAGCATCCCCCTGCAGGGAGGCATTTCCCTCTCCCTGGAGCGCATGATGAAAATCATCGAACTGGACGTGAACAACATGATGGTCTGGGCCGAGGCGGGGGTCCGCACGATCGATCTGTATAACCAGTGTGCCGCCAAGGGGCTCTTTTACCCGCCGGATCCGGCAAGGTGGCAATTCTCCACGATCGGCGGCAACGTGGCCGAGAATGCAGTCGGCATGCGGGCCGTCAAGTACGGCCTCACGTCGAACGACTGCATGGGCCGCGAAGTGGTGCCCGCTGACGGCCCGGGGTTCAAAACGGGCGGAATCTGGCCGAAGCCCTGCCCAACGTGTCCGGCGTGCAGTTCGATTTCGGCTTCAACGGCTCGGCGATGCCGCTGGTGATCCTGCGCGGCTTCCCGAGCACATCCATGACCGCGATGGGGCCGATGTCCGGCAGTTCGACCTACTACATCGATGGCACCAAGGTCACCGGCGTGCCGATCAACATGGCGAACGTGCAGTCGATCGAAGTCGTCAAGGGACCGTCCAGCGTGCTCTATGGCCGCGCCGAACCGGGCGGCCTGGTCAACGTGGTGACCAAGCCGATCGGCCGCGTGCCCGAACTGAGCCTGGAACAGACGCTCGGCCAGCAACGCCGGTCGCGCAACGGCCTCGAAGTTGC
>CAZUBX010000007.1:0-65290 GCA_964619035.1 uncultured Syntrophaceae bacterium
AGATTGCTGTTGCAACTCTGCCGGGCGCCATTCCGAATATCCGCCGTATCGAGATCGCGTTGCTCGTCCGCTCGGCGGACGTGGACCCGAACACGGGCCAGAAAAGGCAGATGGCCTATTCGACCAGTGTCATCCCTCGAAACCATGGGATTCAATTCTGAGCAAGGACGGATGAGCATGAAACACACTAGAGACGAGAGGGGCTTCGCCCTCATTGCCGCGCTGATGGCCAACCTGATCCTGCTGGCCGTGGGGATCGTCGCCCTCAATCTCTCCACGGGGGACATCCGGGTCAGCATGCGATCCGTGGGCGACAAGAAGGCCGTCAATGCCGCAGAGGCCGGGCTCCACTGGCTGACGGTCAATTTCGACGCCGGAACCTACAGCACACTGGTCAACGTGGATCGGCAGGTCGACTCCGCCACGGACGCCAACACGCGCTACCGGATCACCTCCATCGCAGAGCCGACGACGGGTCCCGCCCAGATCCCCCTGCCGGGGTTCTCCATCGGCGGCTCCCAGACCTGGGGCCAGGCCCGCTACGACGCGCAGATCCGGGGTGAGAACACGGCTTACAACACGACCATGACGATCGACGTGGGGCTCGGGCACGGCCCCGTCGAAATGGGCACCATGTCCCGATAGGAGAAAAGCGTTATGTGGCACAAACGGACAATCTTCCTGGGCCTCATCGTGGCGGTTCTTTTCGCCTCACCGGCCGCCCGGGCCGACGAGACGTCCATCTTCACGAACATCGCGCCCGATGCCATGTTCGTCGTCGATTTCTCGGGGAGCATGGGTTGGAACCCGCCGGGCGATACTTCGGTCAGCGTGTATGGCGACGCAATCTGTGCGGGTCCCTTCACGACGGCGGGAGGGTCGACGGATTGCAAGCGCCTCTCCATCGCCAAGCGGTCCATGTTCGGCCTCCTCGACGACAACGCCGACGGAAAGATCGATTGCTACGACAAGAAGAGCCTCAATATCCGCATCGGCTACATGGGATTCAGAAGCCCCGAGGACACGGCATTCGACCCCCTGGCCGGAAATCAGATGGTCAAGTGGCCCATCGGCACCGACTACCACAAGATGTACTGCAACGCCAACACGGGCTGCGGCACAGGCGCCTACTCCTGCACGACCTGGAACTTCGGGTTTGGCGCAACCTTTGCCATGGAGTCGGCCGGCGGGGGCACTCCGCTCAACTATGCCCTGAAGGAAATGAAGAGCTATCTCGACACCCACAAGGCCGCCGACACGGCGAAGGCCTGCCGGCAGAAGTTCGTGATCCTGCTCTCTGACGGCGCCGACACCTATTCCTGCGCAGGCCCGGGCAGCGAAACCGCGGCCGACATGTACAAGCGCAGGCGCCTGGCCGTCAAACGCGCCAAAGAGCTGGCCGACGCGGGCTACAGGATCTTCGTCATTGGATTCGGCGCGAACATGCCCCTGTACCTGAAAAACACGCTCAACTGGATGGCCTACTACGGGGGCACGGACAACCCGCTGGAGGCCAACATTGGCGACACGTCGGCCTACGACCCGACGCTCAATGCCGAGTGCGAGGTCACGGCGACGACAGGGACCTGCGACGGCACGAGCACGAACTGCTACGCCACCTCGAACGACCCGGGCAACATCCCGCTGTCGGGCTACGCCTTCATCTCGGGCAATTCCACGGAGCTGAGCCTCGCCCTGCGCCAGGCGACGGAGTTCATCCGCGAGGCCAACTACTCCTTCTCGACGGCCTCGGTGGCCTCGTCTCGCTCGCAGTCCGAGAACTTCATCTACGAGGCCTCCTTCCAGCCCATCAACGCCGAGCCCTTCTGGCTGGGGCACGTGCGCAAATTCAACATCGAGAATAGCGGGGAGGTGGGGACCGTCGTCTGGGACGCCGGGGCCGTGCTCAAAACCACGACAGCCGCGAGCCGGACCATCAAGACACTGAAGGCCGGGGCACTGACCTCCTTCGACACGACGAACATCGTGAAGGCCGACCTGGGGGTGACCACGGACCAGGAGAATCTCGACATCATTGGGTTTGTCCGGGGGGAGTCAACCTATAACAAGGAAGGCTGGAAGCTGGGCGACATCTTCCGCTCCGCCCCCGTCACGGTGGGGACGCCGTCGGCCTACTTCAAAGACAGCCGCGACGGAGCCAGCGCCTTTGCCGCACACCGCACCGGCAACACCCGCTCGTCGGCAAACGGCAAAAGGGCGATTATCGCCGGGGCAAACGACGGCCAGCTCCACGCCTTCCGGACTTCCGACGGGGTCGAGCTCTGGAGCTTCATCCCGCCGAATCTGCGCACCAAGCTCAAGAACATCGCCCACAAGGCTCACCCGACGGGGCTTTCGCACCAGTATTTCGTCGACGGGCCCGTCAGTGTGGCCGACGTGTGGCTGGGAACGGGCGACGGAACGGCAAAGTCGGCCAGCGACTGGAAGACCCTGCTGGTCGTCGGCGAGGGGCGCGGCTCCACGAGTTATCTCTGGAGCTCCTCGGCGACGTGCGACTCGGATTTCGACAACAACTATTCCGCGACGAGGCCCTACTATTGCGGCTTCTGGGCCCTCGACGTCACGAATACGGCAAGCCCCGCCTACAAGTGGAAGATCACGCCCACGACGGCCCAGTCCCCCTACCTGGGAGACCCCTGGAGCAAGATGTACATCCACCGGGTCAAGATCAACGGAAGCGAAAAGTGGGTCGGGTTCATGGGCGCGGGGCACAACCTCTCCAACGTGACGATCTGTGCGGGCGATCCTGCTGCGGGGGACTGCGACAAGCGCGGCAAGGGCATCTTCGCGATCGATCTTGCCAACGGCAATGTCCTGTGGGCGATCACGCACCTGACCGAACCGAACATGGAGTACAGCTTCCCGGGCTCTCCGGCCCTGCTGGATCTCGATCTCGACGGTTTCACAGACACGATCTACATGGGAGACATGGGCGGCAGCATGTGGCGGATCCGGATGTGCACTGCTGCCGACAACAACTCCTGCAATACGGCCAACTGGACCGTGAGCCGGCTTTTCCAGCCGACGGGAGCCCTTGTCGGCCGGCCGATCTACACGATGCCCGCCGTGTCCAAGGACGCCAGCGGCGAGCTGTGGGTCTACTGGGGCACGGGGGACCGTGTGGACATTACGACAACGGGGGTGACGGACAACTTCTTCGCCGTCAAGGAGAGCAGCAGCTTCACGGGCACCCGGACGGTTGCAGATCTGCAGAACATCTCCACGGAAGGCCAGGTTTACAATGACACGGCGAAGTCCGGCTGGGTCATCGCCATGCCGGGCGGGGGCGAGAAGGTTCTCGCCGAGCCCACGGTTTTCGGCGGGGTGGTCTACTTCACGAGCTACATTCCGCCCATAGGGTCCGATCCGTGCTCGCAGGCCGGCAGATCGCTGCTCTACGGCATCACCTACAACACGGGCGGGGGCACCTTCGACAACGGCGGCAACAAGGTCCGGAGCATGGTGCTGGGCGACGGCATGGCCACGTCCCCGGTGGTGTCCTTCAACCCCCATACGAACCAGCCGGATCTCTACGTGACACTGAGCGGCGGCGGCGGTTCGGGGGCGAGCACGATACGGGCCCCGGTGACGCCGGGCAACTTCTCGAATCGCACCAATATCCTCTACTGGCGCGACAGAAGGGTGCAGCAGTAGCGACGAGTCGATTGGCTGCCGTTACCGATCCGGATGCAAACAGGGTTAACCGATTGATGGAGGCGAGGACAAACCGCATGGTCAGGAAGAGGAATCAGCGCTCTCGTTTCAGAGACTCAATTCTGTGGCTTGTCGTCTTGATGCTTCTTCCGCTGATGCCCGCGGAGGCCCCGGCCGTGGTCACGTCGGGTGAGGAAGGCCTCTTCACGCCCATCGCCCCGGACACGGTCATCGTCCTGGACATCTCGTCGAGCATGCGGCTCAATCCGCTGGACGAGATGGGGACGGTCAACGGGGTGCCGTACCAACCGATCAAACTCTACGGAAATGCCGGCTGCTCCGGAACGACCTTCTACAACACGCCCCAGACGGGGTACACGACCAACTGCGCCAAGTACCTCATCGCCCAGCGGGCCATTTTCAGCATCCTCGACGACAACAAGGACGGCGTCATCAACAGCCAGGACGACGCGAGCCTCAACATCCGCATGGGGTTCTACACCTTCCACACCTCCGTCCAGCAGAGAAAGGTCATCGGGAAGTCCTACGCCAACATCTTCTGCGGGAAGAGCTCCTGCACCCTCCCGGAGCCCTATGATTATTCCGGCAATGACAACGTCCTCAAGCTGACCGACGGAAACGCCGCCATTGTCGAGAACACCTCCATCGCCCTTGCCCTCGAGGAGGTGAAGACGTACCTGAATGCCCACAAGGCGGCCGACACCTACAAGGCCTGCCGGCAGAAGTTCGTCATCCTCATCACCGACGGCGGCGACACGAGGTACTGCGGCGGAAACGGCGACGGATACCAGAAAGACCAGTACATGCGAAGGCGCGCCTCCGTCCTGCGGGCCAAGGAGCTGGCCGACGCGGGCTACAAGGTCTTCGTCATCGGCCTGAGCAGCTCGATTGAACCGCTGCTGAAACGGACCCTGAACTGGATGGCCTACCACGGCGGCACGGACAACCCGCTCGTCGCGAACTCCGGCAACGGGACCACGCTGAATACTGCCTATTTCGCCGCCGATCCCTGCATGACGGAGCCCGATAACCGATTGTATCCCATCGCCAGTTCAAATCCGCCCGCCAATCCCGGCGGCTGCGACGGATTCGGTTTTTGCGGCGCCTCGGTCAACGATCCCGGGTACACCAACCAGCCGCTCGAAGGCTACGCCTTTTTCTCCGCGAACTCAACGGAGCTGGAAGAGGCGCTGCGGCAGGCCATCAACACCATCCAGCACCAGAGCTACGCCTTCTCGCAATCCTCCGTCGCCTCGTCGCGCGTGGCCGACGAGAATTTCATCTACGAGGCCTCGTTCCAGCCCAATCTCGTCGACCCTTACTGGATGGGCCACCTGGAAAAGTTCCCGATCAACGCGGACGGCAGCGTCGCCGCGACGGCCCTGTTCGACGCCGGTACAGAGTTGCGGAAGCGGGATGCGGCCACGCGCAGTATCTGGACGTACAAGGGGGGCTCCCTTGCCGCCTTCAACACGACCAACATCGTGCCTGCCGACGTGGGCGTCACGACCGGCACGGACACGGAGAAGAATACCCGGCGAAACGAGATCGTAGGCTACATCCGAGGGGAGTCGGCCTTCAATCCCGACATCGGAAACGACAGCAAGGTCATGAAGCTGGGGGACATTTTCCGTTCCTCCCCGGTCACCGTGGGGACCCCGTCGACCGATTTCCGGGACCCCCGTGACGCAAACCACGCCTTTGCGGACTTCCGCACCGCAAACCCGCGCTCGTCGGCAAACAACAAGCGGATCGTTGTTGCCGGCACGAACCTGGGCCAACTCCACGCGTTCAGGACCTCCGATTTGCGCGAGCTCTGGAGTTTCATCCCTCCGAATGGTCTCGAGAGGCTGAGGCAGATCGCCCACAAGACGCACCCGGCAAACCAGCAGCACATCTATTTCGTCGACGGGCCCATCAGCGTGGCCGACGTGTGGCTGGGGACGGGCGACGGCACGGCAAAGTCCATCACCGACTGGAAGACACTCCTCGTCTTCGGCGAGGGCCGGGGGGCCAACAAGGTCCTCTGGAGCAACTCGTCGAACTGCGAGACGGGCTTCAGCAACATGTACAAGGCTGCAAACGGCCATATCCACTACTGCGGGTACTACGCCCTGGACATCACCGACACCTCGAACCCCGTCTACAAATGGCGGATCACACCGACGGAGGCAAGCGCCCCCTACCTGGGAGACCCGTGGAGCAAGATCATGATCCACCGGGTGAAGATCGGCGGCAACGAGAAATGGGTGGGCTTTATGGGGGGAGGCCACCAGATGTCTGTCTGCAACGGAGGCGACTGCGACAAGCGCGGCAAGGGGTTCTTCGTGATCGACCTGTCCAACGGGAGCGTCTTGTGGAGTTACACGAGGGCCGATGACGCTGCCATGGACTACGCCATGCCGGCCCCGCCCACCATGATCGATGCCGACCTGGACGGTTTCATCGACACGGCCTACGTGGGTGACCTGGGCGGGAACATCTGGCGCTTCAAATTCTGCTCGGCCGCCGACGGGAGCTCTTGCAACACGTCGAACTGGACAGGCAGCCGCTTCTTCCAGCGCACCGCAGGCACAGGGGCCGTCTACGCCTCCCCGGCTGCGGCAAAGGACCCGAAGGGCAATCTCTGGCTCTACTGGGGAACAGGGGACAGGCTGGAACCGATCACCGTGGGGGGGACCGCGGATCGCATTTATGCCGTGCAAGACGCGGGGAGTGCCGTGACGATCGGCCAGCTCAAAGACGTTACCTCCTCGAGTTATAATGCGGATACGGACGGACAAAAAGGTTGGTATATCACTCTGGCCGGAAATGGCGAGAAGGTGCTTGCGGAGCCGGCCATCTTCGGCGGCGTGGCGTACTTCACGAGCTACATCCCGAGCACCGGGGGCGATGTCTGCCAGCAGGGGCAGGGGACGGCCAGACTCTATGCCCTGGAATACATCACGGCCGCATCGGCAACAGGGACGAGCAACCGGAGCATCCAGGTCGGGTACGGCATCCCGACGGCGCCCATCATATCCCTGAAGCCCGGCGGGACGGGGTCCCCCGATCTGTACGTGACGATCAGCTCGGGAGACAGCTGGACGACCACGAGGACGGTGAAGGCCGCCGTCCCCACGCCCAGCGTTTCCAACCGCTCGAACATGCTCTTCTGGCGGGACCGGCGGATGCAGTAGAAGCTATCGAAAGACCCGGCGCCGAGTCGGCAGGTTGCATGCAGGGAGTGTCTCGCCCTGCGGCAGGGAAAAACGTCTAAAGAGATCAAAGAGGTCAGCAGTCATGAAAAAGAAACCGGTCATCCTCTTCGCATTATTTGTCGCGATCGTGTTTTCAATCGGGTTGGCCCCGGTCAGCCGGGCAGACGAGACGGGCCTCTTCACCTCGATCGCCCCCGATGCCATGATTGTCCTCGACCTCTCGGGAAGCATGAAGTGGAACCCGCCGGGGGACCACAATGCGTCGAATTGGCCGACGAAGGAGTACAGCGACCCCAATTGTGCGGGGCCCTCCTTCTACGACGATCAAAGTGTGCCGGGCTACACGACCTATTGCTCGCGCTTCGAGATGGCACGGAAGACGCTTTTCAGCATGCTCGACGACAACCACAACGGCACGATCGACAGCCAGGACGAGACGAGCCTCAACATCCGAATCGGCTTGGGGAAGTTCCAGGGCAGCACCTACACGAAGCTGCGCGACATCGCAACGAAGTACTCTCTCATCTACTGCGGCAACAACACATCCTGCACCATGAACCAGGCCTCGGGCGACACCTTAAACATCAATTACTGGATGAGCTACTCCAACGTCGTCGGCGCCACGCCGCTCGTGTCGGGTCTTGCGGGCGTAAAGGCCTACCTCGACACTGACAAGGCGAACGACGCGTACAAGTCCTGCCGCCAGAAGTTCGTCATCCTCGTCACCGACGGGGCCGACACGATGTACTGCGGCGGTGCGGGCTACGACACCCAGACGGACCAGTACAAGCGCAGGCGCGAATCGGTGCTGGCGACCAAGGCCCTGGCCGATGCGGGCTACAAGGTCTTCGTCATCGGCATGGGGAGCAACATGCCGGACCACCTCAAGAACACTCTCAACTGGATGGCCTACTACGGCGGGACGGACAACCCGATGGAGGAAAACGTGGGCGACACGACGGCCTTTGACCCCTCGGCGGTGAACACCTGCGGGGTCTCCTCCACAACAGGTCCCGGTTGCGGTTCGACGGACGAGTGCTTCGCCACCTCCAATGACCCTGGAGCACTTCCAACGCCAACCCCCCCGGGGCTTTCCGGTTATGCCTTCCTCGCCAACAACGCCACGGATCTCGAGGCGGCTTTCCGGCAGGCCATCAGCGTCATCCGCGAGGCGACCTATTCCTTCTCGCAGGCCTCCGTGGCCTCGTCCCGGCTGATCGACGAGAACTATATCTACGAGGCGGCCTTCCAGCCCATCAACGGCGACCCCTTCTGGCTCGGGCACGTGACGAAGTACCAGATCAACACCGACGGGACGATCGGCGCTGCCCTCTGGGATGCCGGCCAGGTGCTGCAGGGGACGGCCGCCGCCTCGAGGACCATCCAAACCTACAAGTCGGGGGCGCTGACGGCCTTCACCACGGGCAACATCACGAGGCAGAACCTCGGAGTCACCTCCAATACGCGGCGAAACGAAATCGTGGGGTACATACGCGGTGAGGATGCGTATAACCCGGAAGGCATGTCGGGACAGCCGAAATGGAAGCTGGGCGACACCTTCCGTTCCAACCCCGTGACGGTGGGGACCCCGTCGCTCTATTTCAAGGATGCCCGCGACGGGGCCGGCGCCTTCGCCGCCTTCCGGACAACCAATCTTCGCTCGACAGCCAACGGAAAGCGCATCGTCGTGGCCGGCTCCAACGACGGCCAGCTCCACGCCTTCAAGACCGATCTGGGGGACGAGGTATGGAGCTTCATCCCGCCCAACGTGCTCAACAAGCTCAAGGACATCGCCCACCTGTCCCACCCGACGGGGCTGACCCACCAGTACTTTGTTGACGGGCCCATCAGTGTCGCCGACGTCTGGGTGGGAACCGGCGATGGCACCACAAAATCCTCCAATGACTGGAAGACGTTCCTCATCTTCGGCGAAGGACGCGGCGGGACGAGCAATCTCTGGAGCTCTTCGACGTCCTGCGAAACAGACTTCCGGAACATCTATTCGGCGACCTACAGCAACTACTGCGGCTACTATGCCCTGGACATCACGAACACCCTCAGCCCTGCCTACAAGTGGCGGATCGGGCCCTCGGCCGCCCAGGCCCCCTACCTGGGGGACCCCTGGAGCAAGATGATGGTGCATCGCGTGAAAATCGGCGGCAACGAGAAATGGGTCGGCTTCATCGGCGGCGGCAACAACCTGTCGAGCTGCACCGGGGCTGGCTGCGACACCAGGGGCAAGGGGTTCTTTGTCGTCAGCCTCACCGACGGCTCCGTCCTGTGGAGCTTCACGAAGGCCGACAACAGCAACATGAGCTACGCCGTGCCGGGGACGGCGGCCATCGTGGATTCGGACAATGACGGGCTCATCGATATGGCCTACATCGGGGATCTGGGCGGAAACATCTGGCGCCTGAAGTTCTGTTCCGCGGCGGATGGCTCCTCCTGCAATACAGGCAACTGGAGCGGATCCCTTCTGTACAGCCGCGAAGCGGGAGCGGGCGCCGTCTACGACGCCCCCGCCGTGGCCAAGGATGCTAATGGGAATATCTGGGTCTACTGGGGCACCGGCGACAAGGCCGAGCCGATCGTCGTGAACACTACTCTCACCAACCGCTTTTTCGCTGTGAAGGACTCCACGAAGACCGGGACGTATCAGCTGAGCGAACTGGATGACATCACGGGGACCACCTACACCGACAACGCCACCAAGCACGGCTGGTACATCAGCATGGGCGGAGCCGGCGAGAAGTGTCTCTCCGAGGCTTCCGTCTTTGCCGGCATCGTCTATTTCACGACCTACACGCCCGCCGGCAGCGGCGGCGACCCCTGCAGCCAGGCCGGTACGGCAAAGCTCTACGCCGTCTCGTTTATCGAAGGCGCCGGGTCTCTGACCAACGGTGATAGAGCCAAGGTTCTCGGTGTTGGGATTCCGACGGCCCCGGTGCTCTCCATGAACCCGTACAGCAAGACGCCGGACCTCTACGTCACGGTCAGCGGAGGCGCCGGCACGGGGGCCACCACCATGCGGGCCGACGTGAACCCGCCTTCGATCGCCAATCGGACCAATCTCATCCACTGGCGCGACCGCAGGATCCAGCAGTGATCAGGGGGCCATCGGGGCCCTGAAAAATCCCTTGACCCCTCCTGCCTGATGCAGTAAATTCCAACCTGCGCGGCGGGACCCTCCCACGAGGGTCCCGCCCGTGTACTCCTCCTTCCTACAACCTACCCTCCGGATTGCACGGACGGCGAGAACGACCTTTTCAGCGATACGCCGGGGTGTGCGTCCGATCATCATTCCGCAGGGATAAGTCTGTCAGAATTTCTTTCTTGCGAAGGAGGATTTCGCGATGAGGAGGTTTATCCCTGCCTGCCTGTCGGCAACCCTGGCCGTCCTGATCTCCTGCGGCGCCGCCCTGGCCGTCGACTACAGCGACCAGGCGCTCTTCTCCGCCGTTGCGCCCGATGCCATGATCGTTCTCGACCTTTCGGGCAGCATGCGCTGGAACCCGAGAGGCGAGGTTGACAGCTCGCAGGAGCCCCTCAGGCGTTTCGGCAACGACACCTGCTCGGGCGAAATTTTTTACAGCACCCCTCAGCCCGGCTTCACCACCGATTGCGCCCGCTACCTCATCGCGAAACGGGCAATCTACAAGATCCTCGACGACAACAAGGACGGGGTGATCGACGTCAAGGACGAGGCCGGACTCAACGTCCGGCTCGGGTTCTGGAAGTTCAGCTCGGGCAACCGCAAGCACAGGGATATCGGGCAGCCCTACGCGGCGATCTGGTGCGGTGCAGGCAGCTGTGCAGGCGTCGATTCGGTCTACGCGGGCGAAGACACAATCCTGTACTGGACCGACAAGACCGGTGAGAAACAGCGCGTCTACGGCAGCACGAGCCTCGCAACCTGCATGGAGGCCGTGAAGCCCTACCTGGATGACAACAAGAAGACGGATCCCTACAAAAATTGCCGCACGAAATTCGTCATCCTCGTCACGGACGGGCAGGATACCCTGTACTGCGGCGGCACGGGCTCCGGAAACCAGGCCGACCAGTACAAGCGCAGGCGCGCCTCTGTGGCGAAGGTGAAGGCCCTGCGCGACGCGGGCTACAAGGTCTTTGTCATCGGGCTCGGGGACAAGATGCCTGTTTTCCTCCAGAACACGCTCAACTGGATGGCCTATTACGGAGGTACGGAGAATCCAAACGCCAACAAGAAGGGCAGCCCTTCGGCCCTGAACATCGGCGCCATCACCACAGATCCCTGCGCCTGGTCGGCGACGACGGGTTCCTGCAGCGGCTCGAGTGACCAGTGCTTCGCCACGACCAACGACCCCGGGACGATCGAGCTCGCCGGCTATGCCTTCATCTCCACCAACTCGAAGGAGCTCGAAACCGCCCTGCGTGTGGCCATCACGTATATCCGCGACGCCACCTATTCCTTCAGCACGCCGTCGGTGGCCACGTCGAGAACCGAGAATGAAAACTACCTCTACGCGGCCTCCTTCCAGCCCGTGAACACGGATCCCTTCTGGAAAGGCTCCCTCAAGAAATACGCGATCCTGTCGGACCAGTCCGTGGGCGGCGTCCTTGCGGATGCAGGCACCGCGCTCCAAGTCACCCCAGCGGGCAACCGGAAAATTTTGACCGTGAAAGGCGGCTCCCTGATTCCTTTCACTACGGCGAGCCTGACGGCGGCGGACCTGGGCGTGGGCGACGCGAAAAGGCGGGACGAGGTGGTCGGCTACATCCGCGGAGAAGCGGCAGTCAACGCGGAAAAGGATGCCAAGGACAATGTGTGGAAACTCGGCGACATCTTCCACTCGAACCCCGTCACGGTGGGTACGCCCACATCGTATTTCATCGACCCCAGGGACAAGGCAAGAGCCTTCGACACGTACCGCATGGCGAACGAGCGCACCTCGAGCAACGGCAGGCGGATCATCGTGGCCGGGGCCAACGACGGCCAGCTTCACGCCTTCCTGACCTCGGATCTTGTCGAGGCGTGGAGCTTCATCCCCCCGAATATGCTCGACAGGCTGAAGGACATCGCCCACACGGAGCACCCGGCAACCCTTCCGCACCGGTTTTATGTCGACGGGCCGATTACCGTGGCCGACGTCTGGACGGGGGCCGGCGACGGGAAGGTCAAGTCCCCGGGCGAGTGGAAAACGATGCTGGTCGTCGGGCTGGGCCAGGGAGGCGAAAGGAACCTCTGGAGCTCTTCGGCGTCCTGTGATTCGGGCTTCAGCAGCAACTACCTCGTGAGCGGCGAGTATCCTTACTATTGCGGCTATCACGCCCTGGACATCACGGACACGCTCAATCCCAAGATCGGCTGGCGGATTAGTCCCACGGCCTCCCAGGCGCCAACCCTGGGCGATCCCTGGAGCCGCATGGTGATCCGCCGGGTTCGGATCGGGGCGGACGAGAAATGGGTCGGCTTCATCGGCGGCGGGCACAGGGTCTCCTCGTGCAGCGGGGCGGCCGATTGCGATGCGCGGGGCAAGGGGTTCTTTGTTGTCGACCTCGCGACAGGGAGCATCCTCTGGAGCTTCAACCGCAACTCCACAGGCGGCGGCGCCATGAACCACGCGCTGCCGGCCATGGCCGCGGTGATCGATTCGGACATGGATGGTTTTGCCGACAGGGCCTACGTGGGGGACCTGGGGGGAAACATCTGGCGCTTCAGTTTCTGCAAAGCTTCCGACGGGGACGCGTGCACGACGGCCCACTGGAAAGGAACCCTGTTCTACCAGCGAGACGGCAATACAGGGCCGGTCTATTACGCGCCCGCTGTGGCGAGGGACGTGGTCGGGGACATCTGGGTCTACTGGGGGACCGGCGACAGGCTGGAACCCCTTGCCCGGAAAGAATACAAGGACGGGTTTTTCGGCGTGAGAGACCAGGGGAAATCCACGCCGCTGACAATCGGCAATCTCCAGAACATCAGCGGTGCGACGCAGCAGTTCACCGAGTTGGATACAAAGGACGGCTGGTACATCCTGCTCGGCGGTCAAGGAGAAAAGGTCCTCGCGAACCCGACCGTATTCGGCGGGGTGGCCTATTTCACGACCTACACGCCGGAAAGCGCGGGCGGGGATCCCTGCGAACAGGCAGGCAATGCAAGACTTTACGGCATCTCCTACATCGACGGGACAGGGACCTTCACGGGGGGGGGACGCAGCGCGTACCTGGGCAAGGGGATTTCTTCGGCCCCGCTGGTTTCCTCAGAGATCAAGGCAGGAAAGGGCGGCATGTTCGGGTGGGTGAGCGGAGGCTCAAACACCGGCGGCACACCGTGGAAGGGTCCCGCAACACTGATGTGGCCCGCGAACATGACCCACCTGCTTCACTGGCGGGATGCGCGTTTTCGATAAGGCGCGAGGTCCGAGGAACGAGGACCAAGGCAACAAATCAGGAAAATCCTCGAGCCTCGAACCTCGGTCCTGAAGCAGATCGAAGCCTGTGACCAGAACAAGAGGAGGAAGATTTGAGAAAGGGGCATTTATCAGGGGGGTTCACGCTGGTCGAGCTGCTCATGGCTGTAGTCGTGGGGCTGGTCCTGCTAGGGGCCGTCTGGTCGGCCGTGATGGCCGGTCAGCGATCCTCCGTCGGGATCGAGCGGAAGGTCACGACCGGCCAGGACGCCCGGAGTGCTCTCGAGATCATGGCCGCAGAGATCCGCATGGCCTCCTTCAATCCCCTGTTCGCGAGGGGAATGTGGATCGACCCGGCCAGTTGCAGCCCCGCTGCCAACCAGAGCTGGCGAGGTATCCAGGAAGCGGGCGCCGCGGCGATCACGATCGAGATGGACCTCGATCCGGACGGTCAGTGCGGCAACTCGGGCAACGAGATCATCCGTTATGCCTATGATGAGCCGTCGGGGAGAATCACCCGGGAGACGATCCGCTGCGCATCCGGAATCAGGACGTCATCGGGCGCGCAACCCTTCCTGGGGCCCATCCCCTCAAACCCGGCTGTCCGGACCGTGCGGGTCATCAACGGGGGTGTGCCCGTGTTTCGCTATTACGATGGCAAAGGGGCCGAGGTCGTGAATCTTCCGTCCGAGATCCAGCGGATACGGCGCATCGAGATTGTGCTGGTCGCAGAATCGGCGGACGTCGACCCGCGCACGGGGGAGTCGCGGAGGCTGGCTTTTTCAACGAGCGTCACACCGAGAAATCATGGTGTTCAATTCTGAAAAAAAGGGAAAAAGAAAATGAGGACAAGGAAAGAAGAAGGATTTGCCCTGATTGCGGCGGTGATGGCGAACCTCGTTCTCCTGGCCGTGGGGCTCATCGCCATCAACCTCTCGACGCAGGACCTGCGGATGAGCATGAAGGTCGTCGGCGACAAGAAAGCGATGAGCGCTGCCGAAGGGGCCACCCATTGGGTGATGGTCAATTTTGATCCCGCCCGTCCCGGCACCGTCGCCAAAACGAATCGCCTGTTAACCGAACTGGCCGATGGACTCGAACCCAGGAGCCGGGTGACCATCGCAGCACCCACGGCATCTACAGCGGGTCCGCTGCAGATCAGCCTGGCGGGTCATGACATGAGCACAACCCAATGGGTTCTTTTACGTTATGACACGACCGTAACGGGTAGAAACGAGGACTACCAGACCAGCGTGACGCTGGATGTGGGGCTGGGGTACGGGCCGGTGGACTCGGGCAGCTACTAGGCGCAAGCTCCTGACTGCCGGTGTATCAGGTCGAATGCCTTGTATGTGTCGATACGCATCCAGCTTGTGAAGATCGGAAGATCGGAAGTCAGGAAGAGCGGACAAGAGAAGGAAATAATCCCTCATCCACTCCGATCTTCCGATCTTCATCGCTTCCTCACTTCCTTCTTTCGAGGTTGCCCTGCATCCGGACCCCTCGGACCCGCCTGCAAGACCTGAGGCCGGTCAATCGATGGTGCATCCTTCCCCTTAAAATGGCTTGACTTTCCGCCTGCAAGCGGTTAGTGTTTCCGCGTTTTCCGAGAGGGTAAAACATCTCCCCCGCCGGGGGGGAAACGGTGATAAAAGAATTGGCCGCCGGGCCTTTTTTTTATTAGGATGGGCAACAGGATTTGATAGAACCATGAAAGAGAAAATCATCAAGCTGCTTGAAGAATCGACGGCGCGCTGCGTGTCCGAAGGCCTGTTCGAAGTGAAGAACCTCCCTCCTATTGAACTGGAGGCAACTCGCGACACGGCCCACGGTGACTACGCGACCAACGTGGCCATGGTGATCGCTTCCCAGGCCAAGAAGAACCCCCGGGTGATCGCCCAGGCCATCGTCGCAAAGCTGATGGACGATGGCCTTCTGCTGAACAAGGTGGAGATCGCCGGCCCCGGTTTCATCAACTTCTTTATCCGCGAGGACAACTGGCGCCTGCCGCTCAAGGAAATCGATCGCCTGAAAGACCGATACGGTGCACTCGATTTCGGGGCGGGGAAGAAGGTCCAGGTGGAGTTCGTGAGCGCAAACCCCACGGGCCCCCTGCACATCGGGCATGCGCGGGGTGCCGTCACGGGCGATGTCATCGCCAACATCCTCAAGGCCAGCGGCCACGACGTCAGCAAGGAATACTATATCAATGACATGGGCAACCAGATGCGGACCCTGGGGCGTTCCGTATACCTGAGGTACCTGGAGATACAGGGCGAAGCCATCGAATTTCCGCAGGACCACTACCAGGGCGAATACATCTCGGAGCTTGCGCAGGAAATCCTCTCGAAAGACGGGGAGCGCTATCGCGGCAAGAGCGAAGACGAAGTTCTGCCGTTCTTCACGGCTTACGGCGCTGGGGCCATCCTGGAAGGGATCAAGGACGATCTCGGGTCTTTCGGGGTCTTCTTCGACTGCTACTTCAGCGAGGGGGAACTCTACAAGAACGACGGCGTGATGAAACTCCTCGACAGGCTCCGGGAACAGGGGAATGTCTACCGGGAGGGCGACACGCTCTGGTTCCGTTCGACGGCCTTCGGCGACGAGAAGGACCGGGTCGTCATCCGGGATACCGGCACGCCCACCTACTTTGCCGCCGACATCGCCTATCACAAGAACAAGTTCGACAGGGGGTTTGATCTCGTCATCGACGTGTGGGGCGCCGACCACCACGGCTACGTTCCGAGGCTCAAGGCGAGCATCGAGGCCCTCGGCGGGAACAAGGACGATCTCAAGATCATCCTCGTTCAACTCGTGAGCCTGCTGCGGGACGGAAAGCCCGTGGCCATGTCCACCCGTGCCGGGGAGTATGTGACGCTTCGGCAGGTGATTGACGAGGTCGGCCGGGACGCCGCCCGGTACAATTTCCTCATGAGGCGTTCCGACAGTCAGCTCGATTTCGACCTGGAGCTTGCCAAGAGGCAGTCCAATGAAAACCCGGTATACTACGTACAGTACGCTCATGCGCGCATCGCGAGCATCACCCGGATGGCGGCGGAGCGGGGCATGGAGGTCCCGGGTGGCGACGATGTGGACCTCGGGCTGCTGACGCTTTCCGAGGAGATCCAGCTCATCAAGTCCGTCATTCGCTTCCCCGAGATCGTCGAGGGGGCGGCGAAGGCGCTGGAGCCGCACCGGATCAGCTTCTACCTCAACGAACTGGCGGGTATCTTCCACAGCTACTATAACAAGAACCGGGTGGTCACCGATGATCCGGCGCTGAGCCGGGCGCGGCTTTTCCTCGTGAACTCGATCGGGCAGGTCCTGCGCAACGCCCTGGGCATCCTCGGCGTCAGCGCTCCGGAGAAGATGTAACCACCGGAGGAGTCATGCGGCCGCAGCGGATGAAAGAGTTCGAGTTTCGACTTGGGAAGCTGGGGCTGGTGCTCTTTGTCATCGGCATCTCCTTCCTCCTCTTTCTGACGTTTGTGACGGGCGTCATGGTGGGCGTCAACATGGAGGGAAACCCCGACCAGATCTCCCAGGGTATTCCCGGGATCATCAAACAGAAAGTAGGGCGATCGCAACCGGGCGAAGCGGGCGAGGCGGAGAAGGGCGAGGAAGGCAAAAAGGGGGGAGCCGCCGACAAGGGCGATTTCAAACTGACCTTCTTCGACACTCTTTCGAAGGGAAAGGGAGCCGGTTCTGCAGAGCCGACGCAGCCCAAGGCGAAGAAAGAAGAGAGCAAGCGGGAGGAGAAAGAGCCCGAACCGGCTCGGCCAGCCCTCGCATCGGCGGGGAAGTATGTCATCCAGGTGGCCTCCCTGCAGGACAAAAAAAAGGCCGAGGACCTTCGTGACCGGCTCAGCAGCATAGGGTATGCCCCGTACATCGACTCGGCGGAGCTCAGCGACCGCGGCCGCTGGTACCGTGTCAAGCTCAAGGGCTTCGAGACGAAGGATCAGGCCCAGAAGGTGGTCGACGGGCTGCAGGCGAAGGTCAAGGGGCTGCAGTGCATGATCCTGCCAGCCGGAAGCTAGTGGAAGAAGTGAAGGAAGTGCGTAAGTGCGTAAGCGCGGAAGTGAAGAAAAAGGGCCCAGGGACGAGGGTGTAGGGACAAGAAAAAAGAAAAGTGTCATTGCGAGCCAAAGGCGAAGCAATCTCGTCTATCAGGACAGTGATTGCTTCGTCGCGTAACGCTCCTCGCAATGACAAGACAGACCAGATAGACCAGAAAGACCGGACAGACGGAACAGACGGGACAGACCAAAGAGATGTTTGAGAATTTAACGGATAAACTCGACGGCATCTTCAAGAAGCTCAAGAGCCGCGGGCGGCTCGACGAGGAGAACATCAAGGACTCCATGAAGGAGATCCGGATGGCCCTTCTCGAGGCCGACGTGAACTTCCGCGTCGTCAAGGACTTTGTCGAAGATGTCCGGGCGAAGGCCGTGGGGCAGGAAGTCCTCGAGAGCCTCACGCCCGGGCAGCAGGTCGTCAAGATCGTTCACGACCGTCTCGTGGAACTCATGGGCGGCGCGGGAAGCCAGTGGCTCAAGCTTTCCGGCCGGTTCCCGAACCCGGTCATGCTCGTCGGTCTCCAGGGCTGCGGCAAGACGACGACGGCAGCGAAACTCGCCCGGCTCACCATGGACCAGGGCCGCAGGACGGCGCTTGTCTCCCTGGATGTCTATCGCCCCGCTGCCATCGAGCAGCTCAGGGTCCTCGGCGAGTCCCTTGGGGCGGGCGTGCTGCAAGCGGCGGATAAAAACGACCCCGTCGAGATCGCTCTTGCGGCCATGGCGGAGGCGGAAAGCCAGGGGTACGACGTCCTCATCATGGACACGGCGGGCCGCCTGCACATCGACGCCGGGATGATGGACGAACTCACGAGGATCAAGGCGGCCACAAACCCGTCGGAGATCCTGTTCGTGGCCGATGCCATGACGGGACAGGATGCCGTCCAGGTCGCACAGAAGTTCAACGAGACGCTCTCCATCGATGGTGTCATCCTGACGAAGATGGACGGCGATGCGCGGGGCGGTGCCGCTCTTTCACTGCGGGCCGTTACGGGCAAGCCCATCAAGTTCATCGGTGTGGGCGAAAAGATCGATGCCCTCGAAGTCTTTCACCCCGAGCGCATGGCCTCGCGAATCCTCGGCATGGGGGACATTCTGACCTTCGTCGAGAAGGTCCAGACGACCATCGACATGAAGGAGGCGCAGGAGCTCGAAAAGAAGATCCGCAAGGATGCCTTCACCCTGGAGGATTTCCGGGATCAGCTGCAGAAGATGCGGAAGATGGGATCCCTGAAGGACATGCTCGGCATGATACCCGGGCTCGGCAAGCTCAAGGCCCTGAAGGACATCGATCCCGACGACAAAGATCTCGTCCGGACCATGGCCATCATCGATTCCATGACGAAGAAGGAGCGGGCCAACTACCTGCTCATCGACGGCTCCCGGCGCAAGCGCATTGCCCGTGGAAGCGGCACCGCCGTGCAGGACGTGAACCGGCTCCTCAAGAACTACGTGGAGATGCGCAAGATGATGAAGAAGATGATGACCAAGGGGGGCAGGGATGGCCTTCGAAGGGGCTATTTCCGCCCCTGATCGTGGCCGGTAAAAAAAATGTTCTAAAAACCGTCGATATATGCTAACTTAATCTACTTTTTTTCGCTCAACACATCAGGAGGTAAGGGTTAAACGGAATGGCTGTTAAGATAAGATTGACGCGGATGGGAGCCCGGAAGAAACCTTATTACCGGATCGTCGTAGCCGATTCGGCAGCGCCGAGGGACGGGAAATTTATCGAGATCGTCGGCAACTATGACCCGAAGAAGGATCCGGCCGTCATTACGTTGAAAGAGGACCGGATCAGGGAATGGCTCACCAAGGGAGCCGAACCGACACTGACCGTCTCCCAGCTGCTCCGGAAAAAGGGAATCACGATCGCAAAGGACAAGACCAAGGTCGCCTGACACGCCGGCTTCGTTGGACTCTCAATTCAAAATGGGGTGAACCAGGAATTTAACGTCTAGAAATTCCCTGGAGGTCGTGACGATGAAAGACTTGATCAAGTACATCGCCCAGGCGTTGGTGGACAATCCGGACAAGGTCGAGGTTTCGGAAGTTCATGGAGAGCAGACTTCTGTCATTGAATTGAGAGTGGCGAAGGAGGATCTGGGAAAAGTCATCGGCAAACAGGGCAAGACCGCGAAAGCCATGCGGACGATCCTGAGTGCGTCGTCGGCCAAGGTTCACAAGCGGACCGTTCTCGAGATCATCGAGTAACACGCGCCGATGAGATGGATCGAAATCGGACAGATCATCAAATCTCACGGTCTTGCGGGCCGTGTGAAAGCTCTTTCCTATCTTGAATCGAACCGCCTGTTGCCGTCGCTGAAGGAAGCCAGGATCGGCCCAAACAGGGACTCGGCAAAGCGATACCCCATCGAAAATGTGCGCCCCGAGGGGCGCACCCATTTCTCCCTCACGATTGAAGGGATCGAGGATCGCAATGCCGCAGATGCCCTGAGGGGGCTCTCGATTTTCTTGCCCTACGACAGCCTGGAGACCCTCCCGGAGGGTGAGTACTACTGGGAGGACCTTATCGGTCTGGCCGTCGTAACCGAGGACGGAAAGCCGCTGGGGCAAATCGAGAGCATCTTCCCGACGGGCAGCAACGATGTATATGTCTGCAGAGAAGGGGGCAGGGAGATCCTTCTGCCGGCCATTGCCGAGGTGATCCGGTCGGTGGACGTACAGGCAGGCACGGTGGTCGTCCGGTTACTGAAGGGGATGGAGCCAGGTGATGATGCGCTTTGACATCCTGTCCATCTTCCCGGAAATGTTCGAGTCTTTTTTCGGGTGCAGCCTCCTGAAAAAAGCACGGGAAAAGGGTCTCATCCGTATCGAGGCCCACAATATCCGTGACGGGGCCACGGACAAACACCGGATGACCGACGATTACCCTTACGGCGGCGGGGCGGGCATGGTCATGAAGGTCGAGCCGATCGCCCGTGTCCTCGAGGCCATCGGCGCCGCGGACGGGGAATGCCTGCGGATCCTTCTGACGCCACAGGGCGAGACGTTCAGCCAGGCGATTGCCGGGGATCTGTCCCGGTCGAGCAGGATCGTTCTCATCTGCGGACATTACGAAGGTGTCGACGAGCGGGTGAGGCAGAACCTGGTGGACCGCGAGATTTCCATCGGCGACTATGTCCTGACGGGGGGCGAGGCGGCAGCCATGGTGGTAGTCGATGCCGTGGCCAGGCTCATTCCGGGCGTGCTTGGCAACGAGGAATCGGCCCGGCACGAGTCCTTCGCCATGGGGCTCCTGGAGTGTCCCCAGTACACGCGGCCGGAGGAATACCGGGGGTGGAAGGTTCCCGAGGTGCTTCTTTCAGGCCATCACCGGGAGATCGAGGACTGGAGGCGCCGCGAATCGCTGAGGCGCACGCTCGAGCGCAGGCCCGATCTGCTGGCGACAGTTGCCCTTACGGAGAAGGATCGAAAGTTCCTCGAGGATCTGCAAAAGAAATCCTGACGCATCTTCGGCGTCCTGCACTCTGCGCGAACGGTTCGTTTGCAGTCAGAGCTTTTTTTTGAAGCGCCATCGATGAGGGGACGACTCTACATTGCTCTTTTACATCACCCGGTTCTCGACCGGGAAGGGCGGGTGATCACGAGCGCCGTGACGAATGCCGATATCCACGACATCGCCCGCTCGGCAAAGACCTACGGGGTCCGGCGGGTTTTCATCGTGACCCCGATCTCCGAACAGGCCGACCTGGTGAGAAAAATCATCGGACACTGGACCTGCGGGGCGGGCGGTGAGCTGAACCCGTCGAGGCGGGAAGCCCTGGAGGCCGTAGAGGTTGCAGGCAGCCTGGAGGAGGTTGTCGAGGCAATCGCCCGTGAGGACGCGAGTCCAGTAGATATCGTGGTGACAGGCGCCCGGTTGAGCGGATCCTGCGTGAGCCACGGGCAGTTGCGCGAGACCCTCGAAAACGGGCACGGCCCAACCCTTTTCGTTTTCGGTACGGGATGGGGGCTTGCAGGCGAGGTCATCGAGAGCAGCCGGTATCGGCTGGAGCCCATCAACGGATCGGGGCCATACAATCATCTTTCGGTCCGATCGGCTGTTGCCATTACACTGGACAGGCTGGTGGGACGGAAAAGATAGAAGGCACGGTATCAAAGGAATAGGAGTATTCCCCCTCACCTCATTCCTCTCCCTCCAGGGGCGAGGAAGATCAGGGAAGGGGACCTTATAGGAAGATCATCAGGAGGTTTGGCTGTCATGGATAAGATTGATTTAATTGAAAAGGAGCAGATGCGGGGAGACATCCCCGACTTCAAGTCCGGAGACACCGTCAAGGTCTACGTGAAGATCGTCGAGGGCACCAAGGAAAGAATCCAGGTCTATGAAGGCGTAGTGATCAAGAAGACCCGGGGAAACAGCCGGGCCCAGTTCACCGTCCGCAAGATTTCCTACGGTGTGGGCGTCGAGAGGACCTTCCCCCTGCATTCCCCGGTGCTCGATCGGGTGCAGGTCGTGACCCGCGGCAAGGTACGCCGCGCGAAGCTCTTCTACCTGAGAGGGCGCAAGGGGAAAGAGGCGAAGATCAAGGAAATCGACACGCGCTAAGCAGGCGATGCTTTTCCCAAATGCTCCTGATCGGGCTTCATCCGGCGAACAGGCAGATGCGATCAGAGGGTAACTCACCCTCTCAACTTCTCAACTTCGTAAGTGCCCGGCGCATCGGCGGAAGAGGATGGACAGCTTTGAACTGAGCGCGTACAAACGAGGGTATCGCGTCATTGCCGGCGTCGATGAAGCGGGAAGGGGACCTCTGGCCGGTCCTGTCGTGGCTGCGGCCGTTGTTCTCCCTCCCGGTTTTCGTCTTGACGGTGTCAGGGATTCGAAACAGCTTACGGAAAAAAAGAGACAGCGGTTTTACGACATCATCCTGAACGGCGCCTTGAGCTGGGCACTGGGTGTCGTGGAGCCTTCCGTCATCGACCGGATCAATATCTTTCAGGCCACCCGGCTCGCCATGAAAGAAGCCGTCCAGCAGATCTTGCCGGCTGCGGATTATCTTCTCATCGACGGCGCGCGGGCCCAGCGCCTCAATCTCCCCATCACGCAGGAAACGATCATCCGGGGCGACACCCTGAGCATTTCCGTGGCCTGCGCCTCGATCATCGCCAAGGTGTCCCGGGACCGGATCATGGAGATTTACCATCACCAGTTTCCCCAGTACAACTTCATCAGCAACAAGGGCTACGGCACGAAGGAACACCTCGAGTCGATACGATGCCACGGCCCCTGCAAGATCCATCGCCGGAGCTTCAGGGGGGTGAAGGAGACCCTTGACCAGGGAGAGGAAAAATAAGGGAGCCTGGGGTGAGGCACGGGCGGCAGAGTTCCTTGCGAGGGAAGGGTACCGCATCCTCGAGAGGAACTACCGCTGTCCCCTGGGCGAGATGGACATCATCGCCCGAGAGGGGAGGACCGTCGTATTCGTCGAGGTGAAGACCCGCTCGTCGGAGCGTTTCGGGCCGCCCCAGGGGGCGATCGGGCCGCAGAAGCAGAGACGGATGACGGCCATCGCCCTTTGCTATCTCAAGGCACATGGGCTGCTCGGCGCCCCGGCGCGGTTCGATGTCGCCGCCGTCAGTCTGGGCGAGGGAGGGGAGAAGATAACCCTCTACAGAAACGCCTTCGATGCCACGGGATTCTGAGCTGCGCTCAGAGCCAACAGTACACAGTCTACAGCCAAAATGCCTTTGCTGTCGGCTATTTTCAGCCATGCATGTGGCAACAGTCCGAAAAAATCGATGAGCCAACAGACAAAAAAAGGAACCCTGTATCTCGTCTCCACCCCCATCGGGAACCTGGAGGATATGACCCTCCGCGCTATCCGCGTCCTGAAGGAGGTCGACCTCATCGCGTGCGAAGACACCAGGCACACGCGAATTCTGCTCGATCACTATGGGGTCAAGGCGGCGCTCACGAGTCTCTATGACGAGATCGAGCGGAAAAAAGGGGAGGCCCTGGTGGGGAAGCTGCTGGACGGGCGATCCCTGGCCTACGTCTCCGATGCGGGAACCCCCCTCATCTCCGACCCGGGCTATCATCTCGTCCGGCTGGCCATTGAGGCCGGCATTTCCGTTGTCCCGGTGCCGGGCCCCTCTGCCGTGATCACAGCCCTCTCGGTCTCGGGGCTTCCGTCGGATCGTTTTGCCTTCTTCGGTTTCCTGCCTGAAAAAACCGGGCGCAGACAGTCTTTTCTCCGCAAGTTGAAGGATCTTCCCATGACCCTTGTCTTCTACGAATCGCCCCGGCGGATTGTCGGCACGCTGAAGGACATCCAGGATTTGCTGGGGGAGCGCCATGTCGTTGTGACCCGGGAACTCACGAAGCTCTTTGAAGAGGTCATCCGGGGACGGGCGGGCGACGTCATCGGGAAACTGGAGTCTGGCGCCGTGAAGGGGGAAATCACCCTTCTCGTAGAAGGCGCACGGGAGAAGCCCCTGGCCGGTGATGGTGAAATCGAGGCCCTATACGGGGAAATGGACCCGAAGGGGGAGCTTTCGACGAAGGAGATCGCCAAAAGGATCGCCGCGGAGCTCGATCTGCCGAGAAAGCGCGTTTATGATAAGATTCTGAAGCTCAGGGCCTGTCAGGAAGAGGGTGAGAAGGTGAGAGGGTGAGAAGGTTGGAGATGCAGACGGCCTGCCATTGACCGGGAGCTCATCGAAGCTTCTCAACCTCTTAACTTCTCAACTTCTTCACGGATTCGGGACGGCAAAAAGGGTTGAAGACTCCGGGAAGGTGTGATACTTCTCGGCGTGGGTGAAGAACAGAAAAAGGGGGAGCCGGGATTGGACGAGAAAATCAGCAGACCGGGGGAGCCGCAGGTTCTGGCAGAGAAGGACGTCGTTTACGATCTCGTCGATGTAGTTGAGGAACCCAGGATAGATGCCATCGTCGGCGGTCGCCTGCAGGACGAGATCATGAAAAAGGTCGCCGAGGTCGCAGAGCGGATCGCGCGGGAGCAATTCCCCGGCATTGCCGAACGGGTGATCCGGGAAGAGATCGAGAATCTGAAGAAGCCTGTTGATGAAGCGCTGTAACCCTGCCCGCACCCATGCGCAGAGGATCACCCTCTGCCTTGTTTTTTCCCTTGTCCTTCTATGTCCTGCCGCGGCTGCGGGCATGGAGACGGAAAGCGTCGAAGCCGAAGGCTCGGCGGCAATCCACAACAACAATCTTGCGCAGGCCCGTGAACAGGCTATTTCACTGGCCCTTCGCGGGGCTCTCGAGAAGGTTCTTTCTTCCGCTGTTTCCCCGCAGATCCTTGCGGCCGGAAAATCCGTCATCACCGACAAGGTCTACCCCGTGACAGAGCGGTACATCCTCAGCTACCGGATTGTCCGTGAGGCGGAACAGGACGGTGCCTATGCGGTCAGGATTGCGGCCACGGTCGACGCGGGGAGCCTGAAGGGGGATCTTCGAAGTCTGGGTGTGCTCGGGGGGCAGGGTGAGCAGAGAACGGGGCCCGGAACCTCGATCACCCTGATCGTTCGGGGAAACCTTGCCAGCCATCACGATTTCCTGGCTTTTCGGGAGATGCTGGCCGGCATGCCGCCTATCCGCGGCGTTGTGACACGTTTTTTGTCGCAGGACCGTTTCGAGATGGGTCTCGAGTCGACTGAGAACCCGCAGGGTCTCGCCCGGGAGCTCTCGAAGAGGCGATTCAAGGGAGCGCCGCTGCGCGTGCTTCGCGTCGAGGCGGCGTCCATTGAGATCACAATCCAAACCCAGGGGGTTTCACGTGAATAGACCGAGACGGGCCGGGATCATCAGCATCCTCATCCTCGGAATGGCTCTGATGCAGGGGTGCTCCTATCTCTCGAATATTCCGTACCTTCCCTTTACAAAGACCGCAGAGGACGACTCGCAGCCGGCAAGCCGGAAGCTCGATGCACGATTGATCGCCGTTCTGCCCGTGGACATCAAGACGGGAGACCGGGATGCGGCCCGGATGCTCCGTGAAAAGCTCTCCGATGAACTCTATTTCAAGGGATACCCGAGGATCCCCTTCGAGATGGTGGATGCCGCACTGGCCGATATCCGGAAGCGGGACGGAGGAGCGTCGGGCAGCACGGTTGCGCCGCAGGTCATCGGCAGCATGCTCGGCGTGGACGCCGTCATGTACACGACACTCCTCGAGGCCAACATTGCCTACAAGGTTGTCTATGCGCCAGTCAGCGTCGCGGCCCTTTTCGAATTGAAGGAAGTGAAAACGGGCATGACGATCTGGAGATACGAGTCCCGGGCAACGGATCGCGACTATGGGGTCACAAAAAGCAGTCTTGAGCTTGGAACGGCCAAGATTTTCGAGGACGTGGTGCATGAGGCTGTGAAGAAGGCGATGATAACCCTGCCTGATGGGCCAGGGATTCAGTGACCAGTGGCCAGTGACCAGTGACCAGTGACCAGTGAAGGTGGGATAAGAACCTGTGAACATTCCTAATTTTCTTACCGTTCTCAGGATTGTCCTCGTCCCGGTCATCGTCATTCTTTTGATCCAGGGGCAATACGGGAAGGCCTTGGTTTGTTTCATCATTGCCGGAGTGACCGACGGTCTCGACGGGCTTCTTGCCCGGATTCTCAACCAGATGACCGTCGTGGGGGCCTACCTGGACCCCCTGGCCGACAAGGCACTCGTGATCAGCATGTTCACGACGCTGGCCATTGTCGGCGTGATTCCGGGATGGCTGGCCGTTGTCGTCATCAGCCGCGACTGCATCATCCTGGGCGGGATCCTGGTACTGAAGCTCATGTCCGTAGACCTCGAGATAAAACCCTCTTTTGTCAGTAAAATAAACACGACGCTCCAGCTTGGCACCATCTTTTTAGCCCTCCTGCTGAAAATGGACGGTGCAGGAAAGCACTTCCATGAGGCTTTTATGTTCGTCTGTTGGCTGACGGCGATCTTCACCGTGATCTCGGGGGCCGATTATCTCCTGAAGGGGATGAGGCTCATCAACCGGGGGGATGGAAATACGGAAGAATCGTGATTTTGTCTTGACATCATTGCATATTCTTGTTACTCAATACCCGTTTTATGATGCATGGAAACAGGCACGTAGCTCAGGGGGAGAGCGCCATCCTGACACGGTGGATGTCCAGGGTTCAAATCCCTGCGTGCCTACCATTAGTTTTTTATTTGCGGCGAAGGGCATCAGAAGACGTCAAATCGTTGATGCCCTTTCTTTAATTAAAACCCGAATGATTCTGAAATGTTCCCCATCCAAAGCCCGGTACGGACAAACCCCGGGTCGGTGACGGGGGAGAATCGGGGATCGCCAGATGAGCAAAATCGACATCCGATACACGGACGACACCCGGAAGTCCTTCGAAGAGGGGATGGCCGCAAGGGAAATCCTCGTGTCATGGAAGAAGGATGCCCTCAAGGACGCTGTCGCCGCCAGGCTCAACGATCGTCTGATCGACCTGTCGAGTCCGGTCACGGAAAACGGCACCATCGACGCCGTGAACGTCCACACGCCCGAGGGGGTCGGTGTGCTGCGTCACAGCATCTCCCATATCATGGCCGAGGCGGTGCAGCAGCTCTTCCCCAACGTGAAGGTGACCATCGGCCCTTCGATCGAGGACGGGTTCTACTACGATTTCGATTACGAGTCGACCTTCACGCCCGAGGATCTGAAGAGGATCGAGGAGCGCATGGCTGAGATCGCCGCCAAGGACGAACCCTTCGCGCGCCGCGAGGTCAGCCGCGAAGAAGCGGTGGAGCTCTTCAGGAAAAAGGGCGAACCCTACAAGGTGGAGCTGATCAACGACCTGCCCGCCGATGTGAAAACGGTGAGCCTGTACACGCAGGGTGATTTCACCGACCTGTGCCGGGGCCCGCACATCCCCGCAACGGGAAAGATCAAGGCTTTCAAGCTGCTCAACGTGGCCGGCGCCTACTGGCGGGGCGATGAGCACAACAAGATGCTCCAGCGTATCTACGGGACGGGATTTGCGACACCCAAGGAGATGGAGGAGCATTTCATCCTCATCGAGGAGGCCAAGCGGCGCGACCACCGGCGACTCGGCAAGGAGTTGGATCTCTTCCAGATCAACGAGGAGGTGGGACCGGGGCTCATCATCTGGCACCCCAAGGGTGCGATGCTCCGAACCATCATCGAGGACTGGGAACGCAAAGAGCATTTCAAGCGGGGCTACGACATCGTTCTGGGGCCCCAGATCCTGAGAGATCACATGTGGATCCGCTCGGGACATATGGACCACTACAAGGAGTCCATGTATTTCACCGAGGTGGAGGATCAGGCCTACGGGATCAAGCCCATGAACTGTCTTTCGCACATGATGATCTACAAGGCGAAGATTCGGAGCTACCGGGATCTCCCGTTGCGGTACTTCGAACTGGGGACCGTGCACCGCCACGAGAAGACGGGCGTGCTTCACGGTCTCACGCGCGTGCGGCAGTTCACTCAGGACGACGCCCACATCCTCTGCACGCCGGAGCAGCTGAACGAGGAAATCCGGGCCATCGCGGACTTTGTCAAGTTCGCCATGGGCATCTTCGGCTTCGAATACGAGGTCGAGCTGAGCACCCGGCCCGCGAAGTCCATCGGGAGCGACGAAGACTGGAAGATGGCGACGGCGGCTCTCGAGCAGTCCCTCCAGGACAACCGGATGACCTACGACATCAACGAGGGCGACGGCGCCTTCTACGGTCCGAAAATCGACTTCAAGCTCAAGGATGCCCTCAAGCGCAAGTGGCAGTGCGCCACCATTCAGTGTGACTTCGCGCTGCCGGAGCGTTTCGATTTGCACTACATCGGCACCGACGGCGAGCGGCACCGCCCCGTCATGCTCCACCGGGTCATCCTGGGGTCCATCGAGCGCTTCATCGGCGTGTTGATCGAACACTACGCCGGGGCATTCCCGGTATGGCTCTCACCTGTGCAGGCGGTACTCGTCACCGTCACGGACAACCAGATTCCCTACGGTGAGGAGGTCTACAGAAAGCTCCTCGATATCGGTGTCCGCGTGGAAAGGGATTTCAAGAACGAGAAGCTGGGGCACAAGATCCGCGAGGCGCAGCTGCAGAAAATCCCCTATATGCTCGTCATCGGGGACAAAGAAGTCGCGTCCGGAACGATTTCGCCGCGGCAGCGCGACGGCAAGAACCTCGGCGCCATGACGGTCGACGCCTTCATCGAACTCGTCCATCAGAAGTGTGCCCGCTACGAATAGCGAAACGAACCATCCCCCGGCGGGATGAAGATCACCATCGAGCAGGAGGTGTCCAATAGAAAAAAATCTTCGGATCAACCAGGGGATCAGAGTGCCGAGCGTTCGGGTCATCGACTTCGAAGGCAATCAGCTCGGGATATTGCCTATTGCTGAGGCCCTGGCGGAAGCGGTGAAGGTGGGCATGGATCTGGTGGAGGTCGCTCCGAACTCCAATCCCCCCGTGTGCCGGATCATGGATTACGGGAAGTTCCGCTACCAGCAGAGCAAGAAGATGCAGGTGGCGAGAAAGAGTGCGGCCACCGTCCAGGTCAAGGAAATCCGCATGCGTCCCAAGATTGATGAGCATGACCGGGGCATCAAGATCCGAAAGGTAAAAGAGTTCCTGGAAGAAGGCGACAAGGTGAAGATTTCCATGATTTTCCGGGGCCGTGAAATTGCCTACACAAGCATCGGCCTGAAGATCATGGAGTCCGTTCGGGCTGAACTGGAGGGCCTCGTCACCGTGGAGCAGCATCCCCGAATCGAGGGGAGAAGCATGGTCATGGTGGTGTCCCCCAAGAAATAACACGCGTCGAGGAGTAGTCAATGCCGAAGCAGAAAACACACAAGGGAGCATCGAAACGCTTTTCTCTCACCGGGACGGGAAAGGTGAAACGGAAGAAAGCATTCCACAGCCACATCCTGACCAAGAAGACGACAAAGCGCAAGCGCAACATGAGGAAGTCGGCGATCCTCGATGCCAGGGACACAAAGGGCATCAAGAGGCTGATCCCATACGCGTAGAGGGCTTCTGCGGGGTCATCGGGTGTATCGAAGTGCAACGTTCGGATAGAGGGGCCTCTTCCCCTCTATTTTCTTTAAACAAAACAGGCAACGGGCGCCGAAGGACAGGTGACGGAATGAAGGAAGAGTCCATTTATTTCTTCCCGAGACCCGAACCGCGAATCCCGATGCCCGATTCAGGAGATTGATCATGGCACGTGTAAAACGAAGCGTCACAGGCAGAAAGAAACGAAGAAAGATCATGAAGCTGGCCAAGGGCTTCTTCGGGGCCCGCCGCAGGGCGTATCGCAATGCGACGGAGTCCGTCAACCGCGGCCTGGCTTTTGCCTTCCGGGACCGCAAGGCCCGCAAGCGCGAGTTCCGCAGCCTCTGGATTGCGCGGATCAATGCCGCAACCCGGCTCAACAACCTTTCCTACAGCCGCTTCATCGACGGGCTGAAGAAGGCGGGCGTGGCCATGGACCGCAAGGTCTTGGCCGACATCGCCGTCCATGACCCCCGGGCGTTTGCCGTCATCGCCGGCATCGCGGCAGGTGAGAAGAAGGGATGAGAGGGCAACTCGAGAAGCTTCAGCGGGATGCCGAGGAAGAGCTTCGCGGGGCTGTCACAGACGAGGCGATCCAGGCCATCCGGACGAAATATCTCGGCCGCAAGGGAATGCTGACGTCGATCCTGCGCGGACTGGGCGGCGTGGCGCCGGAAGAGAGGCCCGCCATGGGGCAATTGGCCAACCAGGTCAAGGACGCCCTTTCGCTGCGCATCGACGCGGTACTGGCCGGTATCGCGGCTTCGAAGAAGGACGGCAAGCTCCTGCAGGAGCGGCTCGACGTGACCCTTCCCGGCCGGGGGGTTGCCTGCGGGAAGCTTCACCCGATCACGCTGGTGATGCAGGAGATCTGCGGGGTCTTCGCCTCGCTGGGTTTCTCCATTGCCGAGGGGCCCGAGGTCGAGCTGGACTACTACAACTTCGAGGCCCTCAACATGGCCAAGGACCACCCGTCCCGGGACATGCAGGCAACCTTTTACATCACGGAAAACCTGCTCCTCAGGACCCACACCTCGCCGGTCCAGATTCGGGTGATGGAAAAGCAGAAACCGCCCGTGCGGGTGATTGCGCCCGGGAAAGTATACCGTCCGGACGCCGATGTGTCCCACTCCCCCATGTTCCACCAGATCGAGGGGCTTTACGTCGATAAAAGAGTCACGTTTGGAGACCTGAAAGGGACCCTCACGTTCTTCCTGAAGCATGTCTTCGGCGACGAGATCGGGGTGAGGTTCCGGCCGAGCTTTTTCCCGTTCACCGAACCCAGCGCGGAAGTCGATATTCAGTGCGTCATGTGCAGCGGCAAGGGCTGCCGGGTATGCGGCCAGAGCGGCTGGCTCGAGATCCTGGGCTCCGGAATGGTCGACCCCGAGGTCTTCAAGGCCGTCGGTTACGACAGCGAGGAGTATACGGGCTTTGCCTTCGGGCTCGGTGTCGAGCGCATCGCCATGCTCCGATACGGCATCTCCGACATCCGGCTCTTTACGGAGAATGACCGGCGGTTCCTGGAACAATTCTGAAAAAACAGGCTACAGGCTACAGGTTTCAGGCAACAGGTAGAAAAAGACAATCAGGCATTTTCCCTGAAGCCCGATGCCTGACGCCTGATGCCTAGAACCGAAGGTTCTTATGAAAGTCAGTTTACGGTGGCTTAAAGATTACGTCGACTTCGACATCTCCCCGTTGGAGCTGGCCGAACGCCTCACGATGGCAGGCCTCGAGGTGGATGCCGTCGAGGAGTACACCCCCGCATTCACGGGGGTCGTCACGGCAAAAATCCTTTCCATGAAACCACACCCCGGGGCGGACAAGCTTCACCTGCTGGAGGTGACAACGGGCGAGAAAGTGCTCCCGATCGTCTGCGGCGCCCAGAATATGAAGGCAGGAGACGTGGTGGCGCTCGCCACGGTGGGGGCGACGATCCCCGGCGGCTACAGCATCAAGAGCTCGAAGATCCGGGGGGAGGCCTCCGAGGGGATGCTTTGCTCTGAGGACGAGCTTGGCATCGGGCCCGACGCGTCGGGAATCATGATCTTGCCGGCCCAAACGCCTCTCGGGCGAGATCTCATCGATGTCCTGGAGCTGCGGGACACCGTTCTCGACATCGGAATCACGCCCAACCGGGCCGACTGCCTGAGCATCATCGGGATTGCGCGTGAGGTGGCCGCTCTTTGCGGGAAGAAACTCCGCTACCCCGAGATCGCCTTCAGAGAGTCTTCCGTGGAAATTTCGCAGCTCACTTCCGTACAGATCCTGGACCCCGATATCTGTCCGCGATACACTGCGCGCATGATCAAGGGTGTGCGCATCCTGCCCTCGCCGAAATGGATGCGCCTTCGCCTCGAGGCCGTGGGGCTAAGGGCCATTAACAACGTGGTCGATGTGACCAACTTCGTCATGATGGAGTTGGGACAGCCGCTCCATGCCTTTGACTTCCGCTTCCTCGAGGAGGGACGGATCGTCGTCCGCAGATCCAGGGAGGGCGAGCCCTTCGTCTCTCTGGATGGCAAGACCCGGAACCTGAATGCCGAGACCCTCATGATCTGCGACGGCCGCAAGCCCGTGGCTATAGCCGGGATCATGGGCGGCGAGAACTCCGAGGTCAAGGAAGACACGGAGACGGTGCTGCTCGAGAGCGCCTATTTCAATCCCTCCACGATTCGGCGGGGGGCGAGATTTCTCGGCATGGGCACCGATGCCGCCTTCCGCTTCGAGCGCGGGATCGACCCCGAGGGGGTCGTGAGGGCCCTCGACCGGGCCGCACAGCTCATTGCCGATCTCTCGGGAGGAACCGTCTGCAAGGGGCATATCGATACCCATCCCAGGAAAGTTACCGTGTCGGGCCCCATCACGCTCAGGCTGAAGCGGGTCCGGGAGATTCTCGGCACCGAGGTGGCCCCCGAAGAGGTGGAGACCATCCTGACGAGCCTCGAAATGACGGTGAAGAAGGAAGGGGAGGGGAGACTATCCGTGACCCCGCCGACTTTCCGTGTCGATCTATGGCGGGAAATCGATCTCATCGAGGAAATCGCCCGGCTTCACGGCTATGACAGGATTCCCGTGACGATCCCCCCCATCCCCGCGCCCGGTGACATCCACGACCGGAAAAGGGAATTCGAGTCGGCCGTCCGGACGGCGCTGAACGGCCAGGGGTTCACGGAGGTTCTCAACTACAGCTTCATCTCTGAGCAGTCGGCCGACGTGCTCGCGCTGCCCGAAACGGATGAGCGTCGCCGGTTCGTCCGGATCGCGAATCCGCTCACGGAAGAGCAGGCCGTCATGCGCTCGACACTTCTCTACGGGCTCCTGGACACGATGAGGCGCAACGTCAATGCCGGCTCCCCGGACCTCAAGCTCTTCGAGCTGGGAAAGATCTTCATTGCCCGCGGCGAGGGGGAGCTGCCGCGCGAGGTGGACAAACTTGCCCTTCTCATGACAGGCGCACGCTACGGGGAGAACTGGCACTTCCCGGGTCTTGCGGCCGATTTCTACGATCTCAAGGGGGCGCTCGAAAACCTGGCTTCCAGCCTGCGGCTGGCGGGTCTGCGCTTCGTGTTCGACACGGCCATCCCCTATCTCCATCCGGGAAGGGCGGCACGGGTGTACCTCGGTGAGAGGGAGATCGGCAGCCTCGGTGAGCTCCATCCCGATGCCCTCGGGCGGATGGATCTGCGCAACCGGGCCTTTGTCCTCGAGATCGAGTCGGAGCCCCTGATGGGCCAGGTGGATGCCGCGATCCGCTACCGGGAGTACTCCCGGTTCCCCTCCATGATCCGCGACGTGGCATTCCTCGTTGCAACGGATGTGGATGCGGCAGGGATGCTCTCCCTCGTGAGGGAGGCAGAGGAAGAATTGCTTGAATCGGCTGATGTTTTTGATGTATATAGCGGCAAAGGCATTCCTGAAGGCATGAAGAGTCTCGGCCTTCGGTTTACCTATAGATCTCCTTCGAGGACGCTTACCGACGATGAAACCGGTCAGGTTCACGGCCGGATCGTAAAGAGGATCGTGGAATCGACCGGTGCGAGGATCAGGGGGGAAGGCTAACAGGATATCGAGGCAAGGAAAAGAGGAGGATGGCGATGACGAAGATAGACATCATTCAGAATGTCTGCGACAGGCTGGGATTTTCGAAAAAGGATTCGGCCCGGATTGTGGAGTCGGTCTTTGACATCATGAAGGATGAGCTTGCCAAGGGGGACAAGGTCAAGATCTCGGGGTTCGGTAATTTCATCGTCAAGGACAAGAATTCCCGCAGGGGCCGCAATCCCCAGACGGGTGCGGAGATCGAAATATCAGCCCGGCGGGTGCTCACGTTCAAGTCCAGCCAGGTCCTCAAGAAAGCCTTGAACATCAAATAGGCGAGACGCAACAATCCTCTCCGCTGAGGATGGGAGCAGCTTCCCGACGGGCATCTTCCGGTGAGGGGTTGTCCCATGGACATCGAGATACCCGAAAAGACTTATTTCCGCATCGGCGAGGTCAGCAAGATCCTGGGCGTGGAGCCTTACGTCGTCCGCTACTGGGAGACGGAATTCAAAACGGTCAAACCCATCCGGACAAAGTCCGAGCAGCGCCTCTACCGGCGAAAGGATCTCGAGGAGCTGGCCCTCATACGAAACCTCCTCTACCGGGATCGGTTCACCATCGCCGGCGCGAAGAAAAAGATTCAGGAACTTCACAAGGAAACGCCGGAGACCAGCGCGGCCGACGGGCAATGCCGGGAGAAGCTTCGGTCGATCAAGCAGGCGCTGAAGGCCATTCGGGATCTGTTGAGCTGAGAAGGTGCGGGACAACAGAAAAGCCGGTCCGTAAGGGAACTTCCCTTAGGACCGGCTTTTTTTGCCTATGCAACCGGGTGCGGGCGGGATCGCCGGCGAGCCGGTGTTATTTTTTTGAGGCTCTCTTGGAAGCCTTGAGGGGGTTGACCTTCTGTGCGGCTTCCTGTTTGACGGCCTTCTTGTTCGTCGCCTGGGGGCATCCACCCACGGACCACTTGCCCGCCGGGTTGGGGTAGATCATGCAATACTGAGCGGCCGAGTACTCGATCACCTTCGCGCAACCCTCGCACTGCTCCACGATCTTCTGGCAGCTGCCGCCTATGAAGCCGCAACCGTTCTTCGCCATGAACGCACACTCGACACCTGCTTTGATTGTCTGGCAAACCACGATGGATACACCTCCCTAATGTTTTCTCTTTGGTTATGAATGAGTGCAAAAAAACCGGATCGTCAAATCCGGGATTGTTCCGGTCCCCGCAAAAAATCGGCCATCCCGAGTGAGATGGCTTGGACCAAACCTATCCTTTTATTCTGTCAGCAGGCGTAATTAACAGAAAAAATAAGGCCTGTCAAGGCAAAATCGCCGCGGGCATGACGCAGACGAAGCGAGCTTCGGGGAATTGAACCCGCGGTGATTAAAGTTCCCCCAGGCGCGTGCAGGGTTGCGCCAGAAACGGTTTTCAGGGGATTGCCGCTCAGATGCATTGACTAATACCCCGGTTCATGTTAATTAAATCCTGCGCCCGAGCGCCTCCGCCGGACAGCCTAATTGCGTAAATCTAACAATGAATCGGCATCGGTCAAGTGTTGAAGAGGAAAATACTTTTAAAAATATTCTCGAGATCGCTCTTGATACAAGCTTCATGGAATGTCTCGCGGATGCAGGGTCTCGGCTTTGCCTATGCCATCGCTCCCCTAGCCGCAGCGGAGGTTGAGCCCGGGCAATGTGAAACAACGGCCCTCCTCACCAGACACCTGCAGCGGTTCAACACCCATCCCTATATGGCTGCGCCCATCATCGGATCGGTCAGCCGGCTCGAAGCCGAAAACCGGTTCTCGGAGACGGCCGATCTGAAGAATGCCCTTATGGGTCCTTACGCAGCGATCGGGGACCCCTTCTTCTGGGGCTCCCTCAGGCCATTCTCAGGCATTGCGGCCGTCTGCCTTGCGATCAAGGGTTTTTTCCTTGCCCCGCTGCTGTTCCTGATCCTTTACAACCCGGTGCATCTCTGGGTGCGGATCCGGGGATTCATCACAGGCTGGCAGCAGGGCAAGAACGCCGTCGAGTTTATCCGGAGCCTGGAACTGCCAGCGATGTCGAGGCGGATCCGGTGGTGTTCCACAATCCTCCTGGGGGGTGCGGCTTATCTGGCTGCCACGGCGGGAGTGTTTCATGACCTGTTTCAGCCCGGCCTGCCAGGGCAGGTCGGAGGCCTTCTGATGGTTTTGGCCAGTTTCCTGGCCGTGAGAAAGGGGCTTTCCCCCCTGGCGATCCTTTACGGGTCGGTGACGTTTTTTGCCGTTGTGATGATGATGCGATGATCGTTCAAAAGACCCTCACGATCAAGAATGAACTCGGTCTTCACGCCCGCTCGGCGGCTATGATCGTCCGGGTATTGGAGCGCTACCGGTCGATCGTGTTCCTGGAGAGGGACGGAAACCAGGTCGATGCGAGAAGCCTCCTGGACATCCTCACCCTGGCCTGCCCGAAGGAAAGCCGGATTGTGGTGCGGGCCGACGGGGACGATGCGCGGGAAGCCGTGGACAGCATTGCGAAACTCGTCGATGAGAAGTTCGGAGAGGCTGCATGAACCCAGGCGAGCCCAAAAGAACCATCGTCCTGCAGGGACTCGGCGTTTCCCCCGGGGTGGCCATCGGTGTGGCCCACCTGATCCGGCGTGTCGATGCCCCCATCTCCCGTTACCAGCTCGAGGACAGGAGCCTCATTGCGGAGGAGATCCGCCGGTTCCGCAAGGCCATCAAGGACTCCGAGAACCAGCTGCTGGAGATCAAGCGCAAGTTCAAGGACCAGGAAGGACTGGAAACCCTCTACATCCTCGATGTCCACATCATGATCCTCAAGGACAAGATGCTCATCAAGCAGACGATCCAGAACATCGAGGACAAGGGGGTCAATGCCGAGTGGGCTCTGCGGATGACCCTCGACAAGTATCGCGACGTCTTCAGCAAGGTCGACGACGAGTACCTGCGCGAGCGGATCAGCGACGTGGAGTATGCCGGTCAGAGGATATTGAGAAACCTGGCCGGGGTCCATCACGAGACCCTCTCGGGGATCGGCGATAACGCCATCATCATTGCCCGCGATCTCTCGCCTGCCGATACGATGCAGATGAAGGTGGAGAAGATCCAGGGATTCGCCACCGACATGGGCGGCAAGACCTCCCACACCACCATTGTGGCCCGGGCCTACGAGATCCCGGCTGTCGTGGGGATCGAGAAGATCACGACGGAGGCCAAGACGGGGGACATCATCATCATCGACGGAACAGCGGGGGCCGTCATCGTCAATCCCGACCCGGAGATCATCCGCCGATACGAGGAGAAAAAAAGGCACTACGAAACGATCGAGGACGGCCTCCTCAAGCATGCCCGAAAGACGGCCACGACGCTCGATAAGCACCGGGTGCTCATCGGGGCCAACATCGAGTTCACCGAGGAGATTGCTTCGGCCGTACATCACGGCACCGACGGGATCGGGCTGTACCGGACGGAGTTCATCTATATCAATCGGGATCGCCTTCCCACCGAGGACGAGCATTTCTTCACCTACAAGAAGGTCGTCGAATCGAAGAAAATCCGCTGGTCCACGATCCGGACGTTCGACCTGGGCGGCGACAAGTTCATCTCCGACCCGCGGCTGGCCGCCGAGATGAACCCCGTCATGGGCCTGAGGGCCATCCGGTTCTGCCTCCAAGAGGTGGATCTCTTCAAGGTTCAGCTCAGGGCCATCCTGAGGGCCAGCGCCTACGGGAAGACGAAGGTGCTCTTCCCCATGATCTCGGGGATGGAGGAGCTGCTGGAGACCAAGCGGATCTTCAACGAGGTGAAGAAGGAACTCCGGCGCGACGGCATCCCCTGCGGCAAGGACATCAAGATGGGGATCATGATAGAGGTTCCCTCGGCAGCACTCATTGCCGAGGATCTTGCCAAAGAGGTGGACTTCTTCAGCATCGGCACCAACGACCTCATTCAGTACACCCTGGCCATCGACCGGGTAAACGAGAGGGTCAGCTACCTCTACGAACCGCTGCACCCGGCGGTGCTCAAGCTCATCCGCAAGGTCGTGGAGGCGGGGCACAAGGCCGGCATCGAGGTTGCCATGTGCGGGGAGATGGCGGGCGAGCCCGTCTACACCATGGTCCTTCTCGGCCTCGGGCTCGACGAGCTGAGCATGAACGCGCAGGTGATCCCGCGGATCAAGAAGGTCATCCGGGCCGTCACGATGAAGGAGTGCCGCAAACTGGTCGATCGGATCATGTCCTTCAACACGGCCTCCGAGATCGAGTTCTTCGTCAGGGAAACCATGCGGCGGAAGTTTACGGACGGCTTTGAAGTTGCAGAATGACCCCGGAGGCGCCATGAGTATGGACCCCCACAGCAGGCCTGCCGGCGTCGAGGAACCTCCCGGCGGAAACGCCGGGGAGAAAATCACCCCTCCTTTTTACTGGTTTTTCTCGCGATATCTCTCCAAAGTGGAACTGGCCCCCGAGTGCGAGCAGGCCCTGCAGGGGCTTTCCGAGAGAGGGGTGGTCGTTTACGCGCTGAAATACCGCAGCCGCCTCAACAGCCTCATTCTCCACGATCTCGGCCTGAGGAAGAACATCCCGCAGCCTCTCTATTTCCATGGGGCGAAATCGCTCCTCTGGAGGCCCGCCGCGAATATCGTCCGGTCCCTGCTGAGAAGCCGTCCCGCCGATCCGGGGTCTACGGGGGAGCTCGACCGCCTCACCCGCCTTCGTGTAAGCTCCGTGATCTATCTGCGCGGCTCGGAGCGCGATGATGCAACGGACCCTCTCGCACAGCTCCTGAGCGCCCAGAAGGCCCTCGAAACCCCGGTCTACATTGTCCCCGTGGCCGTCACCTACGGCCCGCGCCGGGAGAAAAAGGAACGCCCCCTGGTGGAGATCTTTTTCGGGGACCAGGAGCATCCCGGCTGGTTGAGGCGGCTCATCGCTTTCATCCGGTACAAGAACCGCACCTCCGTCACCGCCGCGGAGCCGGCAGAGCTGTCCCGGTTGCTGAAAGAGGCGGCAGGCGGGCCGCCGTCGGAGATTGCCGGGGCGCTCAGAGGCGATCTCATCGGCCGGATCGACCGCGAGACGCGTGCGGCCCTGGGTCCCCGCGTCAAGGCCCGCGAGGAGATCATGGGCATGGCGCTCCGTGACGACGCACTCGTTCGCTTCATGGAACAGCACGCCGCGGCAACGAAAAAAGACCTTCCCTCGATCCGGAAGCAGGCGAGGAGGTATCTCGAAGAGATCGCCGCCGACTACAGCGATTTTTACGTTGAGCTTTGGGACAAGGCCCTCACCTGGCTCTGGAACAATGTCTATGACGGTGTCGTCGTCGACCGGGAGGGGCTCACCCGGATCCGCGACGTCTCCCGGCGCATGCCCTGCCTCATCATTCCGTGCCACCGCAGCCACATCGATTACCTGCTTTTGTCCTACGTCTTCTACAAGCACAATATCCCGCTGCCCTTCATCGCGGCGGGGACGAACCTCATGTTCTGGCCCCTCGGGCACATCTTCCGCAAGGCGGGGGCTTTTTTTATCCGTAGGACTTTTGGTGGCAACCTCCTCTACCGGCAGGTGATGGAGACCTACATCAAGACACTGCTGGGACTCGGGTATCCCCTCGAGTTTTTCATCGAAGGGGGGCGGAGCCGGACGGGAAAGATGGTCATGCCGAAGTACGGGATGCTTTCCATGGTCATCCAGGCGAACATGGCGCTGCACCAGGATCTTGCCATCATTCCCGTCTTCATCGGGTATGACCGCGTCATGGAGGAGAAGTCCTACCTGCAGGAGCTTGGAGGCGCCGCGAAGGAGAAGGAGAAGGCAAGCTCCGTCATCAAGAGCCGCAAACTCCTCGACAAGCGCTACGGGCGTGTCTACGTGAACGTGGGCGAACCGGTCTACCTGCGTTCGTACCTGAAGGCCCCGGACAAAACACTCGAGGCCATGGACATGGACGAGCGCCGCAGCCTCTACCGGAAGATCAGTTACGAAGTTGTGAGTGAGATCAGCCGCGTTTCCGTCGTGACGCCATTCGCACTCGTGGCGGCGGCACTGCTGTGTCACTACAAGCGGGGCCTGACCCGCAACGATCTGCTGGAGATCATCCATGAGCTGTTCCACTACCTGGCCGCCCGCGGCGTGTCCATCGCATCCACCTTTGCAAACCCCGAGCGGGCCATCCAGGATGCCATCGAACAATTCAAGTCCATGGGGATCATCTCCGAGATGGGCGCCGAGGAGGGTGAGGAGGATGAATTCGCCGAGGTCGTCTTTTCGCTAGACGAGGAGAAGCGCCTTCACCTGGAGTACTACAAGAACAACATCCTGCACTTCTTCGTGCCGCTTTCCTTCGTGGCGGCTTCCATCCTCTCGAAGAGCGAGGATGCGATCCCGCTGGTTACGCTCATGGAGGATTACAAGTTCTTCAAGCGGCTCTTCCGGCACGAGTTCATCTTCGACCACCGCAAGGGCGATGCCGAGGAGGTCCACGAGGCCCTGGCCTACCTGCTGGACCGGGGGATGGTTTCCGGGCTTGAGAAAGATGACGAGGCGTGGATCGAGGTGAAGGGGAAGGGCAGGATGTACCTGCGCCCTTATGCCGGTCTCATCCAGAACTACATCGAATCCTACTGGGTCGTCACGAGGGGTTCGTCCTATTTGAAAAAAGACATGCGCACCGACAAGGAATTCCTCAAACTGGTGCAGAAGCTCGGCAGCCGGATGTTCAAGAAAGGGGAGATCCTGCGAAACGAGGCCCAGAGTGTCTCCAACTACCAGAACGCCATGAAGGCGCTGCTGGACGAGGAGATCCTCAAAGCCGTGGAGCGGAAGGAAAAGAAGGAGACCCGAACATTCTACTCCCTTACGGAGAGCAAGGCACGGCTCGAGGCATTGAGGCAGAGGATATTTAGATTTTTGTAAGATAGGCTAAAGGCAAAGGGCAAAAGGCTAAGGGTGAAAGACAAAAGCCCGATTCAGTCAAACTGAATCGGGCTTTCTTGTCTTCCTTTAGCCATAAGCCATAAGCCTTATGCCTGCTTTATACTGTACAGCGCCTTGCGGCCCCTGTAGACCGAGGCCGGCCCCAGCTCCTCCTCGATGCGCAAGAGGCGGTTGTACTTGGCGAGCCGCTCGCTACGGGAGACGGAGCCGCTCTTGATCTGGCCGCAGTTCATGGCCACGGCGACATCGGCCATGGTGGTGTCCTCCGTCTCGCCCGAGCGGTGGGAGACAACGGTCGTGTATCCCGCCGTCTTGGCCATCTCGATCGTCTCCAGGGTCTCCGTCAGTGTTCCGATCTGGTTGAGTTTGATGAGAACCGAGTTGGCGATCCCCAGGGCGATGCCCTTTTCGAGAATCTTCTTGTTCGTCACGAAGATGTCGTCGCCGACGATCTGGACCTTCTTGCCGAGTTCCTCTGTCATCAGCTTCCATCCGTCCCAGTCACCCTCGGCCAGGCCGTCTTCGATCGAGATAATGGGGTACTTCTTGATGAGGCCGCCGTAGAACTTGACCATCTCTTCGGCGTCCTTCTGGGGCTTTTTCTCGGCCGCCAGGATGTACTTGCCCTTTTGGTAGAAGGAACTGGCTGCCGAATCCAGGGCGATGCAGACGTTGCCACCAGGATCGTAGCCGGCCTTTTTGATCGCCTCTACAATGAGGACCAGGGCCTCCTCATTGGATTTCAGGTTGGGCGCAAACCCGCCCTCGTCGCCCACGGCGGTGTTGTAGCCCTTCGCCTTGAGGACCGAGCGCAGGTTGTGGAAGACCTCGGCGCACATGCGGATCCCCTCGCGGAAGCTCCGGGCGCCGACGGGCATGACCATGAACTCCTGGATGTCCATGTTGTTGTCGGCGTGCATCCCGCCATTGATGATATTCACATGCGGGACGGGGATGTCCTTGGCAGATACCCCTCCGATGTAGCGGTACAGGGGCATCCCGAGCCTCTCTGCGGCCGCCCGGGCGCAGGCAAGCGACACGGCGAGGATAGCGTTTGCCCCGAGGGCGCGCTTGGTTTCCGTCCCGTCGAGCTCGATCATCGTGTAGTCGAGCCTGCGCTGCTCGAAGACGTCCATCCCGACGATCTCGGGGCCGATCTTCAGGATGACATTCTGGACCGCCTTCTGGACGCCCTTGCCGAGATAGCGCTCCTTGTTGCCGTCGCGAAGTTCCAGGGCCTCGCGCTCGCCCGTGGAGGCCCCGGAGGGCACCGCCGCCCTGCCGATGGTTCCCGACAACAGCATCACCTCCGCCTCGACGGTGGGGTTGCCCCGTGAGTCGAGAATTTCCCGCGCGTGTACCCGGATGATTTCGCTCATATCTCCTCCCTATAATGACCCATACCCTGATCTCCCTCTCCCTTGAGGGGAGAGGGCCGGGGTGAGGGTGAATAATCCCCTTCCTATGAAGTACCCCTTCCGCATAGTCTTCCTCTCCCTTGAGGGGAGAGGATTGAGGTGAGGGTGACAAGTCTCTTTCCTCTTCAGCAGACCCTGATTAGCGCAAACGACGGGATTTTGCAAGCCGAAGTGCTGCCATTCCATGTCCGATTGGTGTTTGATTCGCCCTGCCGATGTGATATAAATTGTTGGGAAAAGCGGACTCAGGCCAAGGAACGATCCGGTGAACAACGCAAGCGCAAACGGAGAGAAACGGACCAGGCTTCACAATCATCTCAACAAGTGGTTCGAGACCGCCTCCAGGGACTACGGCATGATCGAGCCGGGCGATCGCATCCTTGTTGGGGTCTCGGGAGGGACCGACAGCATGGCCCTGCTCGATCTGTTGCGGACCCCGAAGTACTCCACCCCCGGGGAATACTCCATTCTGGCGGTGCATATCGATCTGGGATTCGACGGGAGCGGCGAAGACAGCGCCCAGCTTGAATCCTACCTCAAAGAAGCGGAAATCGACTGCGTAATCGACCACACGGACATCGGGCCTCTTTCTCATAGCGACTACAACAAGAAGAACCCCTGCTTTCTGTGTTCGAGGCTGAGAAGGAAACGCATCTTCGAGATCGCCGGTGAGCGGGGCTGCAACAAGATTGCCCTGGCCCATCACCGAGACGACATGATCGAGACGCTGCTGCTGAACATGTTCTACGGCCGTGAGATCAGCACCATGATGCCGAAGCAGCAGCTCTTCGGGGGGACTCTCCACATCATTCGGCCCCTGGCCTACATCCGCGAGAATCTGGTCAAGAAATTCGCCCGCGAGAGGCAGCTCCCCGTCATCGGGAACCGGTGCCCCACGAGCGGGAACTCCCGGAGGCGCTACATCAAGGAGTTGCTCAACACACTCGAGAAAGACAACGGTCTCATCCGCGACAACCTCTTCCGTGCCATGAAAAACGTGAAGACGGACTACATGCCCCGGGGGAAGCAAAGTGGCTAAGAAGGAATCAGGCGAAAAACCGATCTGCCAGAACAAGACGGCCAGGCTGAACTTCGAGATCGAGGACACCTACGAGACGGGGATTGCTCTCGTGGGCACCGAGGTCAAGGCCCTCCGTGAAGGGAAGGGGAACCTGACGGACAGCTTCGCACGGGTGAAAAATGGCGAGGTATTCCTGTATGAAATGAACATCAGCCCCTACACGTTCGGCAACATCATGAACCACGACCCCCTGCGGGTCCGCAAACTGCTCCTGCACAAGCAGGAGATCCGGAAACTCTACAGCAAGACGCAGGAGAAGGGGCAGTCGGTGATCCCGCTCAAGGCCTACTTCAAGAACGGCAAGGTCAAGATCCTGCTCGGCGTGGGCCGCGGCAAGAAGACTCACGATCGGCGGCAGGACCTGAAGAAACGGACGGACAAGCGGGAGATGGAGCGGGCCATCCGGGACCGGAGCCGCTGAGTCGCCTGAGGGCAGCGACGGGCAGCGGGGAATTGTACAGGGAAAAATGCCGGAGGCTGTCATCTCCGGCGATTTTTTATGAGGGCAGGGGATGAAGAAAATCCGAATCGGTTGCGGGGCGGGGTATGCCGGGGACCGGATCGAACCGGCTGTTGAGCTGGCCGAAAAGGGGAATATCCGGTACCTCGTTTTCGAGTGCCTGGCGGAGCGGACCATCGCGCTGGCCCAGCAGGCCCGCCGACGCGATCCCGCAAAAGGTTTCGACGAACTTCTCGGCAAACGGATGGAAGCTGTCCTTCCGGCCTGCCGGGAGCGGGGAATCAAAATCATCACCAACATGGGTGCGGCAAACCCCCTGGGCGCCCTGGAGGCTCTCCGCAAGACGGCAAAGCAGCTTGGTATCAGGGGACTGAAGCTGGCGGCCATTACCGGTGACGATGTCCTCGATCTGACCCTGCGGGAAAATCCCATCATCGTGGAAACCGGCGAGCGGGTCTCTGGGCTCAAGGATCGGCTCGTCTCGGCCAATGCCTACCTGGGCGCAGAGCCCCTTAGCGAGGCCCTGCAGAAGGGCGCCGATGTCATCATCACGGGTCGTGTTGCCGATCCCTCCCTGTTTCTCGCGCCGCTGATGTTCGAGTTCGGCTGGAGCAGGGAGGATTGGAATCGCCTGGGGCAGGGCACCGTGATCGGCCACCTCCTGGAATGTGCCGGGCAGGTGACAGGCGGGTATTTTGCCGATCCGGGCCTCAAGGACGTGCCCGATCTCGCCCGGCTCGGTTTTCCCATCGCCGAGGTGTCGGAAGACGGCTCGGCCGTCATCACCAAGGTGAAAGGCTCCGGCGGCCGCGTGACTCCGGCCACCTGCAAGGAGCAGCTTCTTTACGAAATCCACGACCCCTCGCAGTACATCACACCCGACGTGGTGGCGGACTTCACGGGAGTCACGGTTGAAGCGTCAGGAGAAGATGCCGTAACCGTCCGTGGCGGCCGGGGCCGTCAACGGACGGACACCCTCAAGGTCTGCATCGGCTTCCTGGACGGCTACTTCGGGGAGGGGCAGATCAGCTACGGCGGAACCGGGGCCGTCGCCCGGGCGAGGCTCGCGAGAGACATTGTCCTGGAGCGCCTGGAACTCGCGGGCGTCCGTTATGACGAGATCCGCACGGAACTCATCGGTGTCGATGCGCTTCACGGGGAAAATATCCCCCGCGACAGGGGGCAGCCTTACGAAGTCCGCCTGCGGGTGGCAGGCCGGAGCCACACCCTCGACGAGGCCCTCCGGATCGGCAACGAGGTGGAGACTCTTTACACCAACGGGCCAGCCGGGGGGGGAGGAGCGGCGAAAGCTGTCCGGGAGGTCATTGCCATGCTCTCCGTACTGATCCCGCGCTCCCTGATCAAGACAACCCTCCACATCGAGGAGATCTGACATGAAACTGAGGGACATCGCCCACTCCCGGGCAGGCGACAAAGGGAACACGGCCAACATCTCGGTGATCGCTTTGCGCGCCGAGGATTACCCGCACCTGGTGCGCCATGTCACGGTGGAGCGCGTGAAGGCCCATTTCGCGGGGCTTGTCAGAGGGGGAGTCGCCCGATACGAGATGCCGAACATCGAAGCGCTCAACTTTGTCCTCCAGGAGGCTCTCGGCGGAGGGGTCACCCGGTCGCTTGCGCTGGACCCTCACGGCAAGTCCCTCAGCTCGGCCATCCTCGAGATGGACATCCCCGAGCGGTAGCCTGCTCCGGATCGGTGCTTGACTTCCCGCTGCAGGCAGGCTAAATTAAAGCTGAAATTGTTCCTTGCCGATCTACAAGTGGGGGCGCCACGGTTTCGACGGGGATAATTGAGGTTGACAGTGGCACGCGGAGGTTTCTACCGGGCTCCTTAAACAGGTAGAAAACAAGTAAACGCCAACAATTACGTTTACGCAAAGGCTGCTTAGGTAGCCTCGTCCTGCCGGGCTCTCCTGACGGTTCGAACAGGGCGTAAAATCAGTTAGGATAGCCGACCCTGATCTCCTGTGGCGGGTGAGGCGAAACAACTCACAGGATAGCCGACGAGGCATCCCGTCCCCGGGAGTCCTCCGAGGCGAAATTTAAATCGGGGACTAAGCGTGTAGAAGCTGCAGCTGAAGATTTCCGGACGCGGGTTCGACTCCCGCCGCCTCCACCAATCAACGAGTTACCCATCCCCATGGCCCCGCGACAAAAGCGGGGCTTTTTCATTCCGACTCCTGCCCGGTGTTGGGGTGCCGGCCGGGATTTGTCTTCTAGTATATTTGTCGCAACGCCTTGCCGTCATAAATCCTTGACATTCCATAGCTATTCAGCTAGCAAAAAGAGTAGCAGTAGATCTGCAACGATGTTCGTCTCCAACATTCATTTCATAACCTTGTCCGAGTCTGCTCAAGGGCCTGATTTTCGACAGCCGTTCCTGGATCCGCCTTGGGTCCGCTTTTCATATTCATCATCAGTCAATAGCCGTGTCTTCTCGTTCTGAAAGAGAGGGCGTTGAGGGAAGAATTTCTCGAGGGCCGGCAGGGGAGCGGGGCAACGGACCTGTGAGTCATTTCCCCTTCGGCACAAAATGCGCATGTTGATGTCAGAGAGGAGACTGTCATGAAGAAAAAGTTCTTGGGTGTTATCCTTGTGTTTGCCTTTGTGATCACAGCCAGTGTCGTTTCCGCGCAAGACATGGGCATTGTGACCGGAAGCCAGAAAGGCACGTATTATCAATTTGGCCTGAATCTGGCGGAACTGGTGAAACCGCGGGGAATCAAGCTGAGGGTCGACGACTCGGCCGGCTCCATCCACAACGTCTACGCGGTGTTCAAGACCCCTCGCACCCAGTTGGGCATCGTCCAGTCGGATGTGCTGGCCTTTGTCGCCAAGATCGGGACGGATCCCGTCCTGCAGAGAATTGCGGAGAAAACGAAACTGGTTTTCCCGCTGTACAATGAAGAGGTCCATCTGCTTGCGCGCAGCGAAGTCAAGGACTTCGACGATCTGGCAAACCGGGCCGTCGCGATCGGGGCCGAGGGAAGCGGCATCTATCTCACGGCACGCCTGCTGTTTGAGCTCTCGGGCGTGGAGCCGCGCGACATGGTACCCGCCGGGCCCGTGGAAGCCCTGGCCCTTCTCAAGCAGGGGAAAATCGACGCCATGTTCTATGTGGCAGGCCTGCCCGTCAAGTTGTTTACGGAAGACGTCACCGCGGCAGACGGGCTCACGCTGATTCCCATCACAAACAAGAGCATCCTCGAGTTCTATCCCGCCGTGCAGATCCCCGCAAAGACGTACGACTGGCAGGACAAGGCGGTCGATACCGCCGCCGTGAAGGCCGTTCTGATTTCCTACGACTTCCGGGGAGGCAATTGCGAGAACGTCGGGAAGTTCTCCAGAATTCTTTATGACAATCTCGCATGGCTGAAAGACAACGGGCATCCCAAATGGAAGGCCGTCGATCTCAATGCATCGCTTAGGGGATGGGAGCAGTATGATTGCGTCGTGAAGGCCATTCAGCCGGCGAAGAGCCGGACGCCGGATAAATCCCGCACCGTCAATCCCGTTTTGGACGCGGTCAAGAAAATGTTCCAGGATTAGGGCATGTATCTCACTCATTTCGGGTTGCAAGATAAACCCTTCAAGGCAAGTACGGACCCGAAGTACCTGTGGCTCGGGGCGAGACAAAAGGAAGCCCTGGCGGCTCTGGTGGCCGGGATCCTTGGCGGCGAAGGCTTCCAGGTCGTGACGGGGGATGCCGGTACGGGAAAGACCACCCTGGCAAACGCCGTGTTGAAAGAACTCGGTGATCGGGTCGTCGCCGTTGCGGTTCCTTGCCCGGAGTATGAAGGCATCGATTTTTTCAAATTGATCGCAAAGGCATACGGCATCGGCGGTCCGCAGCAGGACCACGATTCACTTGTCGCCCGGATTTCGGATTTTGTGCGCCGCTCCTTCTCGTCCGGGAAACGGGTGGCGCTGATCATCGATGACGCCCACCGGCTGAATTCTTCGTGCGTGAAAGAGCTGATCGACCTCTCCAGGATCGAAGAAAACGGCACCCGGCCGTTACGGATCGTCTTTTTCGGGGAGACGCGATTCAATGACAGATTATCCGCAGAATCCAATCGGGAGCTATCACAAGAAGTAACCTCCCGCTATACGCTGGATCCGCTGACGAAGGACGAAACCGCGCAATACATCTTGCACCGCCTCAAAATCGCCGGGTGCGAGAGAGAAGTGTTCACTCCTGAAGCGATCGAAGAGATATTCCATTACTCACAAGGTGTCCCATCCCTGATCAACAAGGCCTGCGATGTCGCCCTGTCCAGAAACTTTTTCCTGGGGCAGATCGTAGTCCTGCCGGAATCGATACGGAATTTCCTGAAACTGATGCCGGAGGAGAAAACGGCGACTGCCGGGAAGGCGCCTGATGCTGCGCCCGGCCGGAAAACAGCATCCGCAGGCCCGAGCGTCAAGAAGGCGAGCGACGATGACCGCGCCGGAATCGAAAAAGAAGCCCCATGGAAACTGCACGGGAACAGGATTGCATACGCCGCCCTGGGTTGTTTTCTGGCCGTTGCGGTCGGTTTTACTCTTTTTGTGACGCAAAGCGGCGAGAAGCCGGCACCGGCGAAAACGGAAGCGAAGAAGGAGGCACCGCCCCCTGAGAGCCCGCCGGCATCTGCGGGGACAATCCGCGGTTCTGATACGACCGCCCGGCCGCAAGCGTCGACTGCGACCGGAGAGGTCAAAGCTTCCGGGGGTGCGGGTGCTCAAGAGGTGAGGGCGAAAAGACGGCAGGCGGCCGGTACCGGGACGCCGGCCGGGCAGGACAGGAGGGTGACGCGAGAGGCACCGCCGAGACGGGCTGCGGAAGAACCGGATCCGGACAAGGTCATCGACTGGCTGTTGAAAAAACGTGCGGAGAAGCAGTAAAAGAATCATGGAATTGGATACCTATACCGATTTCCCCTGCTCCGGACCCCTCCACATGGGGTTTTTCTTTGGAATCTCACCGCGATTTCGACAGTCTGGATCGATCATGGAATATGCGTCATACAGTGAAAAGTAATGAGGGTGACCTGCGACGGGAAAGGAGAGAGACATGAGGGTGAGCGAGTGCATTGCCGTGGTCACGGGAGGGGCATCGGGTCTCGGTGAGGCCTGCGTCCGGGAGCTGGCAGGAGCAGGGGCAAAGGTGGCCATCTTCGACCTCGCGGTCGAGAGGGGCGAAAAACTGGCGGCCGAACTGGGGGGACATGTCATTTTTGCCAGGGCGGACATAACGGGCGACGAGAGCGTTCAGGTGGCGATCCGGAAAACGGTGGAAACTCTCGGCGGTCTAAACGTGGTCATCAACTGCGCTGGCATAGGCGTCGCCGGCAAGGCCCTCACGAAGAAGGGCCCCATGCCGCTTGCCGAGTTCAACCGGGTCGTGCAGATCAATCTCGTGGGCACCTTCAACGTGATCCGCCTCGCCCTCGAGCAAATGGTCAAGAATGCGCCAAACGGTGAGGGCGAACGGGGAGTCATCATCAACACCGCCTCGGCTGCGGCCTTCGACGGCCAGGTCGGCCAGCCCGCCTACAGCGCATCGAAGGCCGGTGTCGTGGGGATGACCCTGCCTTTGGCCCGGGAGTGCGCCGATTACGGGGTGCGCGTGATGACGATCGCCCCGGGTCTTTTCAACACACCCATGCTGGCGCTCCTGCCCGAAGCGGTCCGGGAGGCACTGGGAAAGATGGTGCCCTTTCCCCAGCGGCTGGGTCGGCCTGAGGAGTATGCCATGCTTGCCCGGCACATCATCGAAAATCCCATGCTCAACGGCGAGGTGATCCGCCTCGACGGCGCCATCCGCATGGCGCCGAAATGATCTCATTGGAGCAAGCGCCATGTCGCAGTGTCATTGCGAAGGAGCGAAGCGAATGAAGCTCATTTTAGAGAGATTGCCGCGGACTTCGTCCTCGCAACCTTCAGGATTGCCGCGGGGCTGACGCCCCTCGCAATGACAGAAAGAAAATGATGACATTGTCTCAAAGGGAGGGAGCTCAATGGCAGGAAAAAACGACATCGTGATGGTCAGTGCCGTCCGGACGCCTTTCAGCCGGTTCGACACGGCCATGGCCGACATACCCAGCATCGACCTCGGCGTCATGGTCATGCAGGAGGTGATCAAGCGGGTGGGGATCAAGCCGGAGGAGGTCGACGAAATCAATTACGGCAGCTGCATCCCCGCCGAGGTTGCCCTGGAGACGGATGTCCCGGCACGCCAGGCAACCCTTCTTGCCGGGTTCCCCGCGGGGAATATCTCTCTCACCCTGGATCGGGCCTGCTGCTCGTCGCTGACGACGCTCAGGCTTGGCATCCTCGCCATCCGGGCGGGCGAAGCCGCAATCGTCATGTCCGTGGGTTCCGAAAACATGCCTCGCACCCCCCACCTGGCCCCGGGTCTTCGGCAGGGGGTGAGGATCGGTCACATCCGCCTCATTGATTGTCTTTTCGAGCTGGGCTACACGGCCAAGGGGTTCAACCCTGTGGCCCTGGATGCCGGTGAGATGGCCCTGGAGCATGGTGTGACGAGGCAGATGCAGGATGCCTGGGCCCTGCGCAGCCAGGAGCTCTATGCAAAGGCTTATGAGGCCGGGAAATTCCGGATCGGCGAAGAGCTCATGCCCGTCGTCATCCCCCAGAAGCGCGGAAACCCCATCGTCATCGAAAAGGATGAAGCCCCGCGAGAGACCACGCTGGAGGCCCTGGCCAAACTGAAGCCCATCTACGGAAGCCCCACGGTCACGGCCGGCAACGCCCCCCCGATCAGTGCCGGAGCATCGGCCATTCTCTGCATGACCCGCGCGGAGGCACTGAAACGCGGCCTTGAGCCGCTTGCCACCGTTGTCACTTCTGTTGCCATGGCGACGGAGCCCCGCCAGATTGCACAGATCCCGGCCTATACCATCCAGAAGGCCCTGGGGAGAGCCAGTCTGTCGATCGATGACATGGATCTCATCGAGATCAACGAAGCCTTTGCTGCCATGCCGCTCGTTTCGACGAAAATCCTCGCCGGCGGCGACGAGGGCAAGTGGAAGGCCCTGCAGGAGAAGACGAACGTGAACGGCGGGGCCATCGCCATCGGGCATCCCGTCGGTGCGAGCGCCGGGCGGATCGCGATGACCCTGGCTTACGAGCTTCGCCGCAGGGGAGGCGGCTATGGAGTGGCTTCCATCTGCGGCGGGCTTGCGCAGGGTGAGGCCGTGATCCTGAAAGTCTGAGAGGTACCGTCGACGGAAAGGGGGTAGTATGGATTTTCGTCTCTCGGAAGAGCAGCAGATGATCCGGGACATGGCCCGAAAGTTTGCCGATGAGGTCATCGCACCCCGGGCAGAGGAGATGGAGGCCACGGGAGAGTACCCCTACGACATCATGGACCGCATGGCCGGGTTGGGCATGATGGGGATTCCTTTCCCGCCTCAATACGGGGGAAGCGGCGGGGACTGGGTGGGGATGCACCTCTGCATCGAGGAGATCTCGAGGGCCGATGTCACGCTGGGCGGGCTTCTGGACGTCACGACAAGCGTTGTCGGGCAGGAGCTCTTTGTGTTCGGCTCGGAGGCACAGAAGCGCAAATGGCTCATCCCCATGGCCCAGGGGAGGCAGATCGGCGCCTTCGGGTTGACCGAGCCGGGGGCCGGCTCCGATGCGGCCGCAACACGGACCACGGCGGTGCTGGAAGGCGATGCCTGGGTCATCAACGGCACCAAGCAGTTCATCACGAACATCGGTCTCGACAATGCCTCCATCGTCATCATCACGGCCAGGACCAAAGACGGCTCAGGCAGGGATGCCATCAACACCCTCCTCGTTCCAAAGGGCACTGGCGGATTCACGCTGGGTAAAAAATACGACAAAATGGGATGGAGGCACTCCGCCACTCACGAGTGCATTTTCGAGGACTGCCGGATCCCGCGGGATCACTTCCTGGGGAAAGAGGGCAAGGGCTTTGCCCAGCACCTGGCCGTTCTCGAGACGGGTCGCATCTCGATTGCGGCCATGAGCGTGGGACTGGCGAGGGCGTGCTTCGATGCATCTCTGAAATATGCGAAGGAGCGCGTGCAGTTCGGAAAGCCCATTTTCAGCTTCCAGGCGATTTCCTTCAAGCTTGCTGACATGGCCATGCACATCGAATTGGCCCGAAACATGTACCTGAAGGCGGCCTGGCTCAAGGACAACAATCTCCCGCACACGCTTGAGGCGGCCTACGCAAAGCTCTTCGCCTCGGAGATGTGCGAGCGCTGCGCGAGCGACGCCTTCCAGATTCACGGCGGTTACGGTTTCATGAACGAGTACGCCGTGTCCAGATACTTCAAGACCAGCAAGATTCTTCAGATCGTGGAAGGGACCTCGGAGATCCAGCGCCTTGTCATCAGCCGGAATCTTTGAAGCCGCAAGCACATACCCATGAACCATCCACAGCGCCCCGTGACGAACGGGGCCTTTTTTTTGCCTGCAGTGCAGGACAAGGGGTCTGGAAATAAACTCTGACTTGCCGTATCATGACGAAAACAGGATGTGCGAAACACCGGGCCGCCCGGTGCCCCGTGGAAAGGCGTTCGAGATGAAGAAGAGAGTCCTCGTGACGGGCAGACTGCCTGAAGAGCTCATGGCCGATCTGCAAAGGCAATTCGACGTGATTGCCAACAAGGAAGACCTGCCCATGGAGCGCGCCACGATCCTGCATGCCATTGAAGATCGCGAGGGGCTTCTGTGCATGCTGAGCGATACCATTGACGCCAGGCTCATGGACCGGGCGCCACGCCTCAAGGTCATCGCCGGGATGGGTGCTGGTTTCAACCACATCGACCTGAAGGCCGCAACGAAACGGGGCATCATGGTGAGCAATACCCCCGGGGCGAACACAGAGGCCGCCGCCGACATGGCCTTCGGCCTCATGCTCGCCACGGCGCGGCGCATCGTCGAAGGGGATCACAGGACCCGTGCCGGGGAGTTCAAGTACTGGGCTCCCCTACTTTTCCTGGGGCGCATGGTGTCGGGCAAGACCCTGGGCCTAGTGGGCATGGGGAAGATCGGCAAGGCCATGGTAAACAGGGCCAGGGGTTTCTCCATGCGGGTCATCTACTTTGATCCCTACCGGCTGGACCCGGAGATGGAGAAGGCCATGGGCGTCGAGTACGTGGACCTGATGACCTTGCTCAAGACGGCGGACTTCATCTCGCTGCACGTGCCACTCACGTCCGATACACGGCATCTCATTGGAACCCCCGAGTTTGCGATGATGAAAGAATCGGCCTGTCTGATCAACGCATCGAGAGGGCCCGTCATAGACGAAAAGGCCCTCGTGGCGGCCCTGCGCAAGGGCCGAATCGCCGGTGCGGGTCTCGATGTCTATGAGGATGAGCCGTTGCTTGCGCCGGGATTGGCCGATCTGTCAAACGCGGTCCTCACGCCCCACCTCGGGAGCGCCACCCTCGAGAGCCGCACCGCCATGGCCGCCCAGGCGGCCCTGAACCTGAAGGAAGGTCTCGGCGGAAAGGTGCTTCCGAATATCGTCAACCCGGAAGTGGTCATGAACAGAAGATCCTGAGCACGCGGGCGGCCTGCATCCTCTGCACAGGGTTCCTCGACGCCTTCTCCACGAAGGCGATGGAGGGAAGCCGGACCTGTTACGGATGAGGTCAGGACAAGTGGGAAGCGGGGAGTCTGAAAGGGGCCCTCATGCCGGGTTCATTTCCGGAAATGATCGAAGCCGCTTGCTGCAATGTCCCGGGTGGAGCCATCCGGTCCCCTGAGGGTGATCCCCGAGCCCTTGACGATCGTCCCGATCGGATAGAATTTGCAGCCGGCCGACTCGAGGGCGTTTTTCAGCTTGTCGGCGGATTCGGCGGGCACCGATCCCAGGAGCACATAATCCTCGCCGACGTGGAGCATGAGCTTTTCGCATTCAAGACTAAACTCGCTGCAATAGCTCCGGAAGGTGTCCGTCACGGGGATCCTGCTTTCCTCCAGCACCGCACCGACGCCGGATTCATCGCAGATGTGGCCCAGATCCGAGGCGACGCCGTCGGAGACATCGATCAGGGAGTGCGCAACCCTGAGACCTGCGATGATCCGTCCTTCCTTGATCTGGGGCAGGGGGTTGTGGTGGGCTTCCAGCAATGTCTCCCGTTGAGAGAATTTCTTTCCCGAAAGGATCAGATCGAGGCCGGCCGCCGATGTGCCCACTGCGCCGGTCACGAAAATCACGTCTCCCGCTTTTGCGCCGGACCGGTAGAGCACCTCGTTCTCCGCTGCCCAGCCCGTCAGCGCGACGTTGATCACAAGATGCTGCGGTGACGAGGTCGTATCGCCGCCCAGCAGGTTGACGCCGAACTGCCGGGCGATGGACTTCATCCCTTCGTAGAGCTGATCCAGGTATTCCACTTCGATCGTCCCCGGGATGGCAATCGATATCACCGCCTCCCCCGGAATGCCCCCCATGGCGGCGATGTCGGAGATGTTTACCGCGAGGGATTTCCTGCCGAGATCATAAGGCGAAATCGCATGCCTGAGAAAATGGATGTCCTCGACGAGCATGTCCGTGGTCAGCAGGGTGACCCTGCCCTCCGGCGTCCTGAAGACGCAGCAATCATCGCCGATGGCCTTGATGACGCCTTCTTTGCGGACCAGGCAACCCGCCGTGATCCGATCGATGAACCGGAATTCCCCCAGCTCTTTCAGCTTCATATGAAACCGTTTCCCCCGTCCTTGTTTATCTCTGGATATCCGATGCGCCCGCTTTGGGGCGCATCTTACTTCCGCCGTCCCGAAGAGCCGGGCTAACCCCGTCCCCTGGCGCGCAGGATTTCCTGCATGATCTTTTCGGCGGCAGCACACACATCCGGCTTGCTGCAGATCGCGGAGACTACGGCAACTCCGTCCAGTCCGGCCTGGATGACCGAGCAGGCATTGGTCTCATTCATGGAACCGATTCCGATGAGGGGCAGCCGCGTTACCCGCCTGATCGGGCCGATCCCCTCCACCCCGATCTGGTTCATCAGCTCCGGTTTGGTCGCCGTCACAAAGATGGGTGAGAGCCCCAGGTAATCCGCCCCCATGGCCTCGGCCTGCAGGGCCTCGTCGGGCGTGAATACGGAGGCCCCGATGATCTTGCCGGGACCGAGGATTTTTCTTGCCACGCCAATGGGAAGGTCTTCCTGCCCGAGATGAACGCCAGCGGCATCAATGGCAAGGGCAATGTCGAGCCTGTCATTGATGATCAGGGGGATATCCCGGCTATCCAGAAATTCTTTGATCCCCAGTGCTTCCCTGTAGAATTCCCGGGAATCGACCTCTTTTTCGCGCAACTGGACAACCGTTACGCCACCATCGACGGCGGGCTTTATCACGTCGAGAAGCGAGCGGCCCAGCGAAAGCTTCCGGTCCGTAACCAGATAAAGAGAGTAGTCTAGGGTGCGATTCTGCATGGCCTCAGCCTTTCTCCAGCAAGGCCCGCTTCTGAAAATCTCCCGGGCTGATCGTGTAAAGGGCATCAATCATGGCGATCATGAACGACCCGGGCGCCTGCGCCCTGGCTGCGGCCATCTCGCCCGCAAGGCCGAAAAAGGCAAGCCCGGCTGCCGCGGCTTCCATCGCATCGGGCGTAACCGCGGCGAAGGCAGCAATCGTGGCTGTTGCCGCACAACCCGTGCCGGTGACTTTCCCCATCATCGGGTGGCCGTTGCTGCACCGGATGACCCTTGTCCCGTCGGTGATCAGATCGACCTTGCCTGTAACGGCGACAACCGAGTTGATCTCTTTTGCAGTGGATTTGGCCATTTCCGCCGCCTGTTCCACGTCGTGCAGCGAATCGACCCCCTTGGTGACAGTCCCGGAAGAGGCAATGGACAGGATCTCCGAGGCATTCCCGCGGACAACCGCCAATTTCAGATCCCTGACGATCCTTCTGGTCGTATCTGTCCTGAGGGTAGTGGCCCCCGACCCGACGGGGTCGAACACGACAGGCACACCTTTGTCGTTGGCCTTCTTCCCGGCCAGGAGCATGGCGTCGATCCAGGGGTCGGAAAGGGTGCCGATATTGATCACCAGCGCCCTGGCCAGCGACACCATCTCTTCGACCTCGTTTGCCGCATGAGCCATTACGGGGGAGGCCCCCATCGCCAGCAGAGTATTGGCGGTAAAGTTCATCACCACATAGTTGGTGATGTTGTGAACCAGGGGTCTTTCCTCCCGGATTCTGGTCAGCAGTCCTTTCAAGTCGATGTTTCGCATTGTCCCCCACCCTGTGCTTTCATTCATTTGATCATAATGGTTCGATATTTAAACCTTTTCGCGATGTCTGTCAATCGCAGCTCCCAGGCACGGCCAAAAGTCCTGTGTGCTTGAGTCCTGCGATAGTGCAGGCAACCCACGGGCATTTATGACATCAACCGAAGCTTTGTTCTTGACAGGCGGGGAAAGATTACCTTAATGTCTATTAAACAAGTAGAGATTGTTCTGGTATCGAGAGAAAAAATGAAGTTATCGACACGGGGCAGATATGGTGTGAGGATTATGCTGGAACTGGCCCTTCACTTCGGTGAAGGCCCTGTGCTGCTGAAGGACATTGCCGAGAGGCAGGCTATATCGGAAAAGTATCTCTGGCAGCTGATAAGCCCTCTGAAAACAATGGGTTTGATCAAATCGATCCGGGGCGCTCACGGAGGTTACGTCCTGGCCAAGGACCCTGCCGAGATCAACCTCCGTGAAATCTTGCGGATCCTGGAAGGTTCTCTCTGTCTGGTGGACTGCGTTGACGACCCCGCGGCTTGTGATCGATCCGAATCGTGCATTACCCGCGATATCTGGAGTGAAACTTCGAAAAACATATCCCAGACGCTCGAGTCCGTGACGCTTGAAATAATGGTGGAGAGGCACAAACACAGGGGCGAAGGAGCCCAGAGCTACAGCAGATGAGGGAGAAGGATTTCTTATAGTGATCGCAACCCCCGCCGTGCGCAATGACGCTTCAAGGCGCGGGCCATCGTTTTCGAGAGGACGTTCGAAATGAATATCTATGAAGACATCACAAAGACCGTCGGCCGGACCCCTCTGGTCAGGCTGCACCGGATTACGGAGGGCGTCAAGGCGCAGGTCGTCGTCAAGCTGGAATCCTTCAACCCCCTGTCCAGCATCAAGGACCGCATCGGGGTTGCCATGATCGACGATGCGGAAAAGCGCGGACTTCTGAAAAAGGACTCCGTGATCATAGAGCCAACCAGCGGCAACACGGGAATTGCCCTGGCCTTTGTCGCGGCAGCCAGGGGATACAAACTGATCCTCACCATGCCCGACACGATGAGCATGGAACGCAGGCAGCTTCTGCAGATCTTCGGGGCCGAGGTCGTTCTCACGCCAGGCGCGGAAGGGATGAAGGGGGCCGTGAAAAAGGCCGAGGAGCTGACGGCCTCGACGCCCAACGCCTTTATGCCGCAGCAGTTCAACAACCCGGCCAACCCGGAGATCCATCGCAAGACAACGGCCGAGGAGCTCTGGAACGACACGGACGGAGAGATCGACTTCCTCGTGGCCGGTGTCGGTACCGGTGGGACCATCACCGGGATTTCCGATGTGATCAAGAAACGAAAGCCGACGTTCAAGGCCATTGCCGTCGAGCCCGAAGCCTCACCGGTCCTCTCCGGCGGGCAGCCCGGTCCCCACAAGATCCAGGGGATCGGCGCCGGATTCGTCCCCCAGGTGCTCGATCGGTCCATCATCGACGAGATTGTGAAGGTCTCCAACGACAACGCAGGGAACACGGCGCGGCGCCTGGCCAGAGAGGAAGGGATCCTCGTCGGGATTTCCTGCGGGGCCGCCCTCTGGGCCGCCCTCGAGGTGGCCAAGCGAAAGGAAAATGAAGGGAAGCTGATCGTCGTCATTCTGCCCGATACGGGGGAGAGGTATCTGTCGACGTGGCTGTTCAAGGAAGGCTGAAGGTGAAACGGGCTGCTGTGCGACGTTTATTCAGGGGACTCGGGGTGCAATGCATACAAACCGGGATATGGAATGAAGGATAAAGTGGTTATCGCCATCAGCGGTGGCGTGGACTCTTCCGTCGCGGCCTTGCTCCTCAAGCAGCAGGGTCACGAGGTTGCGGGGATTACCATGCGCCTCGGCGCGGCCGCAGGGGCAGTCGGCACGAAATGCTGCGGGCTCCGGGAGATCGAAGACGCCGGCAGGGTCTGCAAGATGCTCGGCATCCCTCACGACATCATGGATTTCTCCGCTGACCTGGAAGAGCGCGTCGTGAGACCCTTCATCGAAGAGTACGAAAGGGGGAGGACCCCGAACCCATGTGTGGCCTGCAATCGCGATATCAAATTCGGGACACTTCTCGACAAGGTCATGGCCCTGGGGTTCGATTGCATCGCCACGGGCCACTACGCAAAGATCGAAAGAAGGGAAGGAAGGTCTTTCCTCAAACGTTCCAGCGAAGCGCGGAAGGATCAGACCTATTTTCTGCATGCGATCAGGCGGGAGGCGCTGGGGCGCATCCGCTTTCCCCTGGCCGACCTTACGAAAGAGGAGGTGCGTCAAATTGCCCGGAAGAACGGGCTTCCCGTTGCCGAAAAGCAGGAAAGCCAGGATATCTGTTTCATCCCGGAAGAAGGGTATGGCGCATTCCTTAGGGCCCGATCGATTGAAGTGAAACCCGGCGAGTTCGTAGATAAAGAGGGAAACATTGTGGGCGAGCACCGGGGATACGCCCTGTACACGAGGGGCCAGCGGGCCAGGCTGGGCGGCTGGTCCGGGGATACTCTCTATGTGCTGGGTGTCGATGCAGGAAAAAACCGCGTCGTCGTCGGGGGGAAGACGGATCTCTTGACCCCGGGCCTCGTGGCTGACCGGGTCAATCTCCTGGTGGACGATTTGCCAGAGAGGGCCATCGCGAAAATCCGTTATGCCCACCGGGGAGCCCCGTGCACAGTGATCCTCGAAGGAGATCTGCTCCGGGTCGTCTTTGACGAACCGCAGGGGGCGATCACTCCCGGCCAGTCCGTTGTGCTCTATGACAACGGCATCGTTCTGGGCGGAGGTGTCATCAGGGAGGCGACGCCATGAAAGGCAAGATCACCGCTGTCTGTATCAGCGACACAAAAGGTGCACGGAAGACGCCCTGCCCATCCGCTATGTTTCTTGAGAATTACGGTATGGAGAACGATGCCCATGCCGAGAGTGGGATCAAACGGCAGGTGAGCCTTCTGTCCGTCGGCAGTATTGAAAAAATGAAGAGTATGGGGCTGAATGTCGGCCCCGGCGACTTCGCCGAAAACCTGACGGTGGAGGGCATCGAGCTCTACGCCCTTCCGCCGGGGACGCAGCTTGCCGTTGGAAGCATGGTGATCCTCGAGATCTCCCAGATCGGCAAGGCCTGTCACAGGGGCTGCGCGATCTTCAAGGAAGTGGGCAAGTGCATCATGCCGAAGGAAGGGGTCTTCGCAAAGGTTGTGAAGGGCGGCCAAATCAGGACCGGCGACGAGGTGGAGGTCGTGACATGAAAGATCGAGTGAAAAGAAGGACCGGGATCATGAAGACAGGCAATCAGGAAAAGATCGTGACCATCATGGGAAGAAAGGATGCGGGGCTTTCCCGGCTGGTGACGGAGCTCAGCACGCTGTCAAACGGGATCTCCCCGGCCATGAGACGGGCCCACCACGACCAGCCGCTCCCCTCGCGGGATGTGGTCGTCGAGATCGTGGAGGCGCTGCGCTCGGTTCTCTTCCCCGGTTATTTCGGGTTTTCGGACCTCAAGGTCGAAAGCGTTCTCTATCACGTGGGAGCCACTCTGGATCGTATCCAGCACCCGCTCCAGGAGCAGATCCGGCGCGGCCTGTGCTTCACCTGCCTTGAGGAATCACAATGCACGCCTGTCTGCGACGACCAGGCAGGCAACATCACGAGGTCTTTCCTGGAGAGGCTTCCTGCGATCCAGAAGTGCCTGGCCAAGGATGTGAAAGCGGCCTACGAAGGGGACCCTGCAGCCTCGAGTGCCGACGAGGTCATCTTCTGCTATCCGGCGGTCATGGCCATCACGAACTTCCGCCTGGCCCACGAGCTGCATGTTCTTGGCGTTCCCCTCATCCCGCGAATGATCACCGAGCACGCCCACAGCTTGACCGGCATCGATATACACCCCGGGGCGACGATCGGTGAATACTTTTTCATCGATCACGGCACCGGGGTTGTCATCGGCGAGACCTGCGAGATCGGCCGGAACGTCCGGCTCTACCAGGGTGTGACCCTCGGGGCAAAGAGCTTCAAACTCGACGAGGAGGGAAACCCGATCAAGGGGATCCCGCGGCATCCCGTCGTCGAGGACGACGTCACCGTCTATTCCGGGGCGACAATCCTCGGGCGCGTGACGATCGGCCGCGGCTCGGTCATCGGCGGCAACGTATGGCTCGTGGACAGCGTGCCGCCCTACAGCCGGATCACCCAGGCTCAGACCATCCAGGAGTACTATGAGAGCGGCGGCGGCATTTGAAGGCAGGTCATGAAAGGTTGCCTGTTCATCAGAGAGCCATTGACAACGGTTTTGGTATCTGTAAACTGAATCCATATCTATGGGAAAGCCTGACAATCGATCAACGAGAAAGTGAGCCAGGGATATGTGGGAATACACGGACAAGGTCAAAGAGTACTTCCTGAAGCCGAAGAATGTGGGCGAGGTCGAGAATCCCGATGCCGTCGGCGAGGTGGGGAGCATCATCTGCGGCGATGCCCTGAAGCTGAGCATCAAGGTTGACAAGGCAACAAGCCGCATCGTCGACGCGAAGTTCCAGACCTTCGGCTGCGCCTCGGCCATTGCCAGCTCATCGGCTCTCACGGAGCTCGTCAAGGGGAAAACGCTCGATGAGGCATCGAAAATTACCAACCAGGATATTGCGGCCTATCTCGGGGGGCTCCCCGACGAGAAGATGCACTGCTCCGTCATGGGGATGGAAGCCCTCGAGGACGCCATCAACAAATACCGGGGCGAGAAGAAGGTCCTGCGGCCCGAGGAGAACATCATCTGCAAGTGCTTCGACGTCTCAGAGGACAAGATCAGGAAGACGGCCATCGAGAACAACCTGAAGACCGTTGACGAGATCACCCACTACACCAAAGCCGGCGGCGGATGCGGCCTGTGCATCCCCGAGATCGAGCAGATCCTGAAGGAGGTGTGGTCCATCACGGAAATCAAAGAAAGGCCCGTCGAAAAGAAGAAACTGACGAACATCCAGAGGATGGCCCTCATCCAGGATGTTTTGGAGCGGGAAATCCGTCCGAAACTCAAGGCGGACGGCGGGGACCTGGACCTCGTCGACATCGACGGCAGCAGGGTGATCGTCGGTCTCAGAGGGATGTGCGTCGACTGCCCCATGGGCAGCATGACGATCAAGGGAATCGAAGAGAGGCTCAAGGACGTAACCGGACAGGACATCACGGTGGTGGCAGAATGAAAACGATATATCTCGACAACAACGCGACGACGAAGGTGGCCCCGGAAGTTGTGGAGGCCATGCTTCCCTATTTCACGGAACTTTATGGCAACGCATCGAGCATGCACACCTTCGGCGGCCAGATCCACGGCAGGATCGAGGTGGCCAGGGCTCAGGTGGCGGACCTGATCGGTGCAGAGCCCGAGGAGATCATCTTTACCGGCTGCGGATCCGAGAGCGACAACACGGCCCTCATGAGCGCCGTGGAGTGCAACCCGGCAAAGCGGCACGTGATCACGACGCGGGTGGAGCACTCGGCAATCCTGAATTTCTGCAAGCACCTGGCGGGAAAGGGCTACCGCGTCACCTATCTTCCTGTGGACACACTCGGCAGGCTCAACATGGATGCCCTGCTGGAGTCCATCGACGATCAGACGGCCGTTGTCTCCATCATGTACGCCAACAACGAGACGGGGGTGATCTTCCCCATCGAAGAGATTGGGAAGTTGCTCCGTGCCCGCGGCATCCTCTTTCACGTGGACGCCGTGCAGGCTGCCGGGAAAATCCCGATGAACCTCAAGGAGCTGCCCGTGGACCTGATTTCCCTCTCAGGGCACAAGCTTCATGCCCCCAAGGGGATCGGCGTTCTGTACGTGAGGAAAGGCACGCGGTTCTGTCCCTACCTCATCGGCGGGCACCAGGAGCGGGGCAGAAGGGCAGGCACGGAAAACGTGGCCTCCATCATCGGTCTCGGCAAGGCCTGCGAGATGGCAAAGAAGGAACTCGCCCGTGGAACAGCCCCGTTGGCTGCGTTGAGGGACAGACTGGAGGCGGCCCTTCTGAAGAGCTGTCCAGACGCAGTCGTAAACGGCGACCGGGAAAACCGGCTTCCCAACACGACGAGCATCAGCTTCGAATACGTGGAAGGGGAAGCCATTCTGCTGCGGCTCAACGAATACGGGATCTGCGCCTCCTCCGGGTCGGCCTGCACGTCGGGCTCCCTGCAGCCGAGCCACGTGCTGAGGGCCATGGGAATTCCCTACACAGCCGTCCACGGCTCCGTCCGATTCTCGCTGAGCAGCTACACGACGCAAAGCGAGATCGACCGGGTCATCGAGGTCCTGCCACCCATCATCAAGGAGCTGCGATCCTATTCCCCCTTCGGGAGGGACAAGTTCGAGCAGTACTGCCGGATTGATGCGGCAAGGGCCGACTGAGTCGCTTCCCCTTGACGTTCTGGGGGAATCGTTATTACATTGAATGCAACAGGTTTGGAGCGTTGCCTGAAGTTTCTGCAATCCAGGAGGATAGAGAATGAAGAAAATATTAGCCGTTGCGTTGATTCTGTTGCTGACTGCCGGGTTTGCCTTTGCCAAAGCCTACGAGGTGAACCGGAAGGCGGGAGAGTATACCGTCGATATCAAGATGGACAAAAACCCCCCGTCCGTGGGGATTAATCGTATGGAGATTGCCGTCACCGACAAGGCAGGCAAGCCCGTGAAAGATGCGAAGGTACTCGTGGAGTACGGCATGCACGCCATGCCGGGGATGCCGGCCATGAATTACAAAGCCGAAGCGAAACCCGACGGGGATAAATATAAAGCCAGCTTGAATGTCTCCATGGGCGGCCCGTGGTTTGTCAACGTGAAGATCACCACAGGCGGCAAGACGGCAACCACAACGTTCACCTTTGATGTGAGTTAATCCATTCGTGTGCCGGCCGCTTCCCACCCGGTGCCCCAATAGGGAGCAGGGTGGGGGCGGTGTGTGACTCATTCACCCTTGTTCTCGGGAACCATGCTTTCAGAAGCATGCTTTCAGAGGAATCGTTTCTCCCCGTGAAGCCATGACCGGGGGACATTTCGCTATTGCCAAGAGAGAACTTCCCCATGCAAGCATGCATTATCGGAAGGAAGAGACCCCGCCTGCTGAGAATCTTGCTGTATTTGATTTGTCTTCTGTCCATATCCTCATCGGCCTTCGCCGAAGAGCTGGATCTGCAGTTGCTCATCGATGAAGCGCTTCGCAATAACCGGGAGATGCTGGCCGCTCAGTCCAGGGTCGGGGCTTATACATACAGGATCCCCCAGGCGGGGAGCCTTCCGGATCCCATGTTCACCTTCGGATATCAGAACGACACCCTGAGCAGTTATACGTACGGGCAATCTCCCGATTCGAAGTGGATGTTCGAACTGTCCCAGACGTTTCCCTTCGCGGGCAAACGGGGCCTGAGGGAGGATATGGCAAAGGCCGATGCCGAAAGCCAGAAGGCCGCCTACGAAGCCCTCCAGCGCAGGGTCATCTCGAAGGTGAGCGAGAATTACTACGATCTGTTCTTTGCCTACAAGAGCCTCGATATCATCGGGGACAGGAAGGCGCTGTTCTCGAGCATGGAGAAGGCGGCCCTCGCGAGATATTCCTCCGGTATGGCGTCGCAGCAGGACGCCATCATGGCGCAGGCGGAGAAATACATGCTTCAGGAAAAAGAGGAGATGCTCCGGCAGAAGATCCAGACGCTGGAGGGGATGCTGAACCTCTTTGTCGGCAGAGACACGAGCCTGCCCCTGGGGCGGCCCTCAGCGGGCCGCGAAGCGAGACTGGACGAGACACTCGGTGAACTGGTGAAAAAGGCCTATGATCGCGCCCCGGAGATTCGCGCAAAAGAGAAAATGATCGCCGGCGCCGAGGCGAAGATACGCTTGGCGAATAAAGAGTATATTCCCGATGTGACACTGAATGCCGGCACGGATCAGCGGGGCGGGGATTACACGAACATGTACAAGCTCACGGCATCCATCAATCTGCCTGTTTTCTTCAGTACCAGACAGGAACCGGCCGTGAGGGAAGCCCAGGCGCAGCTTCTGGAAACGAAGCACGAGCTCGAGGCGACAAAACTCATGATTTCGTCATCCATCCGTGAGAACTTCGCAATGGCCGCCTCGGCGCAGAGGCTCATGGAGCTTTACAGGAATGCGCTGATCCCCAAGAGCGCCCAGGATTACGAGGCAGCCCTGACCGCCTATTCGAACGGCAAGGCGGATGCCCTCACGGTAGTCACGCGGCTCAAGGCTCTGATCGAATATGAAGTCCTCTACTGGAACCAGTTCTCGGAGCGGCAGAAGGCCATTGCGAGGATCGGGGCGTATACGGGGGATCCGGAAAAATGATCCGGACTCGGAAAGCGAACATCCAATCTCAGGGACTCCGAAGATGAAGAACAAATACATACTGACCCTCGTTGCAGCCCTTGTCGCGGCAGCGTTCCTGGTTTATTTCTTTGCGGGAACCGGGCTGCGGAAGGAGCGCAAACCGGAGGCCCAGGCGCCTGCCTCCACACAAAGCGCTCCGGCAGGCGGGCACGAAAGCCACGGCGGGGAGAAAGGGCCCCCTTCCCAGGCACCTCCTGAAAACGCGGGTCAGGGGGAAGCCCCGACCGTGGAAATCACGCCGGAGAAACAGCAGTTGATCGGGGTCAAGACGGTCCCTGCAGCCGTGCGGCCGCTCCTCAAGACAATCCGGACAGTCGGCCGTATCGAATATGATGAACGAAAGCTCAGAACGGTGAACACCAAGGTCGAGGGGTGGATCGAAAAACTCTATATCGACTACACGGGCCGCTATGTTCAAAAGGGAGAGGCCATGGCCGAACTCTACAGCCCTGAACTCGTGGCGACGCAGGAAGAGTTTCTCAATATCCTGAAATGGCAAAAGGAACGCAGAGCGGATGCCGGCACGGAAGCGATGCTCTCGAGAGACGCCGAGGCCCTCGTCGAGGCCGCCAGGAAGCGATTGCAACGCTTCGACATTTCGGAGGCTCAGATCCGGGAACTCGAGCAGACGGGGAAAGCCCGGAGGACCCTGACCATTTACAGTCCCACCAACGGGTATGTTGTCCAGAAGATGGCTCTCCAGGGGATGCGGGTCATGCCCGGTGAGAAGCTTTTCGATGTGGCCGATCTCTCCACGGTATGGGTGATTGCCGATGTCTATGAGTATGAACTGTCTTCCATCCGGGTGGGCGAGGCGGCGTCCATCAGCCTGAGCTATCTTCCCGGGAGGGAATTCAAAACGAAGATCGATTATGTGTACCCGACGCTCTCCGGCGAGACGAGAACGGCCCGGGTGAGATTCTCCATCCCCAACGCCGATGGCCGTCTCAAGCCCCAGATGTATGCCTCCGTTGAAGTAAAAATCAACCTGGGGAGCAAGCTGGCCATCCCCGATGATGCCGTCATCGACACGGGCACCCGTCAGATCGTTTACGTGGACAGGGGGGAGGGGTATTTCGAACCAAGAGAAGTCATGCTGGGATTGAGAGCGGAAGGCTATCGGGAGGTCCTGAAGGGCCTGAAATCCGGGGAGAAAGTTGCCGCCTCCGCCGCCTTCCTCGTCGACTCAGAGGCCCAGCTCAAGGGCGTCAAGCCTTTGGAGAACAAGAAACAGGTAACAGGTAACAGGTAACAGGTAACAGGTAACAGGTAACAGGTAACAG